>DASXMF010000018.1:0-57978 GCA_036495845.1 Rhizomicrobium sp. | reverse complement strand
ACCGCCGACGTGGTGGTGACCGACGGCTTCACCGGCAATGCGGCGCTCAAGACCGCGGAGGGGACGGCCAAGCTCGTCATGCATTACCTGCGCACGGCTTTGCGCCGCAGCTTCCTCTCGCGGCTCGGCGCGATTCTGGCGAGCGGCGCGCTCAAGACGCTGCGCCGCAAGCTCGATCCGCGTGCGGCAAACGGCGGCATATTTCTCGGCCTGAACGGCGTCGTGGTGAAGAGCCATGGCGGAACCGATGCGCTCGGTTTCGCGAGCGCGCTCGACATGGCGATCGACATGGCGCGCGCAGAATTGATCCCGAAGATCGTCGCCGATCGCGCGGTCGTGGCGCAGCTGCTCGGCGCCGCGGCGGGAGCCGCGGCTTCGTGACGGTCATCCGTTCTCTCGTCATCGGGCTTGGTGCATGTCTGCCGGAAACGGTGATGACCAATGCCGATCTCGCGGCGCGCATCGAGACGAGCGACGAGTGGATCGTCTCGCGCACCGGAATCCGCAGGCGTCACATCGCCCGGCCGGGAGAGACCACCGCGAGTCTTGCTTTCGATGCGGCGCGCGCTGCGCTTGCCGATGCAAAGCTTGGGGCCGAAGCGCTCGATCTCGTGGTGGTGGCGACGACAACGCCCGACGAGACATTTCCCGCGGTCGCCACCAACATCCAGGCGCGGCTCGGCATGAATCGCGGCGCCGCCTTCGACGTGCAGGCCGTGTGTTCGGGATTCATCTATGCGCTCGCCGTCGCCGACAATTTCATCCGGCTCGGCCAGGCGAAGAACGTTCTGGTGATCGGCGCCGAGACCATGTCGCGGCTGATGGACTGGAGCGACCGCACGACCTGCGTGCTGTTCGGCGACGGCGCCGGCGCCGTCGTGCTGCAGGCGGGCGAGGGCAGGGGAGATGCCTCCGATCGCGGCGTGCTCGGCACGCAGCTCTATTCGGACGGACGCCTGCACGATCTGCTCTATGTCGATGGCGGACCTTCGACCACGCAGACAACCGGCCATCTCCGCATGCAAGGCAAGGACGTCTTCAAGCACGCCGTCATCAACACCACCGCGGCCATCGAGGAAGCGGCGCGCGCGAGCGGCGTTGAAGTAGCGGACATCGACTGGATCGTGCCGCACCAGGCCAATCAGCGCATTCTCGATGCAACCGCGCGACGGCTCGGCATTCCGGGCGAACGCGTGATCTCGACCATCGCGGAGCACGGCAACACTTCGGCCGCTTCCGTGCCGCTGGCGCTTGCCGTCGGTGTCGGCGACGGGCGCATCGGCCGCGGCGACCTCGTGCTCATGGAAGCGATGGGCGGCGGCTTCACCTGGGGCGCATCGCTGGTGAGGTGGTGAGTCTCGTGACGCGTGCCCCCTCCGTCTCACGCCCCGGCTTGCGCCGGGACGTTTGACACCTACCCCGCGAATGCGCGGGGGAGGAAAGTCTACGCGCGATGATTTTCCTCCCCCACAATTCCGTGGGGGAGGTGCCGAGCCCGGCTCACCGTCGGGCGAGGCGGAGGGGTCCCGAGTTGGAACCTCGTTTCTGCCCTCCATCCCCATCTCAATTCGCCACCTTATCCCTTTGATGTTGACGGAAAAAACCGTCGCCCCTAGGCTCGCGAGCTACGGACGAGGGGAGTCGTCACATCCATGCATAACCATACGCTGACCAGGGCGGACCTGACCGAGGCCGTGTTCAAGGCCGTCGGTCTTTCGCGCAACGAATCCGCCCAGATGGTCGAAGATATTCTGGAAGAAGTGTGTTCCGCGCTGGTGCGCGGCGAGCAGGTCAAGCTGTCGTCGTTCGGAACCTTTTCCGTGCGGCAGAAATCGCAGCGCATGGGCCGCAATCCGAAAACGGGACGCGAAGTGCCCATTGCGCCGCGGCGCGTGCTGGTGTTCCGGCCGAGCCATGTCCTGAAGGCCGTGATCAATGGCGAGACGCCGGCCCTCGAGTTGGCCGGAGAGTGAGCATGGCGCAGGCCGCCCTGTTGAGCGTGAAATCGCCGGAGGCGTTTCGTACGATCAGCGAGGTGGCGGAGATGCTGGGCGTGCCCCAGCACGTGTTGCGCTTCTGGGAAACGCGTTTCGCGCATGTGAAGCCCGTCAAGCGCGCGGGCGGGCGCCGCTTTTATCGTCCCGAAGATGTCGATCTGCTGCGCGGCATCCGCACGCTGCTTTATTTCGAAGGCTACACCATCAAGGGCGTGCAGAAGATCCTGCGCGAGAAGGGCGTGCGCTTCACCGCCGAGGTCGGCCGCAACGATGCGAAGACGAATGGCAAGGCGAAGGCGAGGATCGCCGCTGTCGAAAACGTTGAAGATTTCGACCCGCCGGCGGTGGTTTCACATGCGCACGACGCGGCGGAAACGCCAACGCCCAATGAGGCGCAACGCGCGCGCCTCGATGCGATCCTCAGCGAACTGCTCGCGCTCAAATCCCGCCTCTCGGCATTGCGCATCCACGACTAAGCTTCAACCCTCCCCTTGCGGGAGGGTCGAAATTTGCGACGGCAAATTTCGGGGAGGGGTGAGGCAACAGCGCTGGCGGTCATCGCATGCGCGTCACAAACCGCGTTGCTCCCGGCGAGCCTGCCGCCTATAGTCCGCGCCCCGCGGACGGACCCGCCGCGGAACGGTACGGAGCGTGGCGCAGCCTGGTTAGCGCACCAGTCTGGGGGACTGGGGGTCGCGAGTTCAAATCTCGCCGCTCCGACCAAACAGCCCGGTGAAAACAATTATTTCCGGTGACCAAGAAAATCTGACTGCCAGCGGGATTTTGGAAGTCAGCGAACTTTCAGCCAATTTAAGGGAGGCGTCCATTGGTCACGTTCTCGGTCGTTTGGAGACGGATTGAAGACAGCGCTGGAGAGAAGTTCTACCAAAAGCGCGGCGGCAACTTTGCATATGAAGTGCGCCACGGCCGTCTCATCCCTAATCGTACAAACCGACAAATACCCAAGTCGGATTTCGAAAGGGCTTTTGAGCTAGTTCCGCTTGAGAACACCGTTCCTGTTCAGTCGTTGCAGGGTCCGTCCTACATCTATGCATTCCTGATGGATATTGCGAGGCCAGGGGGTTCAAGAAGTCCACGCTGATTGCGCGGCTGATCCGCGAACATCTCGAACGCGAGAACTTTGCGACCGGCGAGCGACAGCCGCCGATCAAGCTCGCTGCGAAGCGAGGCTAAAATGGCGAACCGCTATTTACTCAGGAAGCCAACCCAGGCGGGTTCGCAATTCACTGCCGTCGATTTGTTCTGCGGCGCGGGCGGAATCTCTCTGGGGCTCTCCAATGCGGGCTTTGACGTGTTGTTCTGTTCGGATCGCGACAGGGCGTGCGCGGTCACGCATCGGCACAACTTTCCGTCCATTCCATTCGACGAAATTCCGATTGAGCATTTAGACGCCCGGCGAATCATGTCGGTTACCCTCAATCTGCTTCCACACCCCCGGCGCCAACTGCGTCGCCCGCTTCGCGCAGAAAGCACTGAACCCTTACAGGCCGTCTGACGTTTATTCCGCCTACGGCAAAGAGGGCAGGTGAGGGACGGTTCCGTCTTCTGGACAAGCCCCGCATCCCGGTTCAGGTTGTGCTGGCGCGGTCGATACGAACGCAGGCGGCTTGGGGCAATTTGGCATGTTTGGGATTCTGCACGAATTGCAGCGCCGCAACGTGCTGCGCGCGGCCGTTCTCTACGCGACAAGTGCTTGGGCGCTCGGCCAGGGTATCGCAGCATTGGGACCGAGCCTGGGCGCACCAGAGTGGTCGGTGCGCTGGTTTCTGGTCGCCGCGGTGATCGGCTTTCCGTTCTGGTTCGCGTTCGCCTGGTTCTATGAATTCACGCCGGACGGCATTAAACGCGAGAGCGAGGTCGATGCCGATACGCCGACCCTGCGCGCCACGGGTCGCAGACTGGATTTCTGGATTATTGGCGCGCTCTCCATCGCGGTCGTCCTGCTGCTGACCGACCGCTTCATCGGACACGGCGAAACGTCCAGCACAAACGCCATCGCCGAGAAATCCGTCGCCGTGCTGCCGCTGGTGAATGAGAGCGGCGATGCCAACGCGTTGTATTTCTCGGACGGCTTGTCGGAAGGATTCATCAACGCGCTGTCGCGGTTCGCGGGGCTGAAGGTCATCGGCCGCGCTTCATCGTTCCAGTTCCGGAACAGCAAGGATCCGGTCAACGTGATCGGCGCGAAGCTGGGCGTGGCGCATCTTTTGGAAGGCAGTGTGCAGCGCGCCGGCGATACCGTGCGCATCAGCGCCGAACTCATCAACGCCAGTGACGGCACGACCTTGTGGTCCGAGCGTTACGACCGGCCCTATACCGATCTGTTCAAGCTGCAGGACGACATCACCAACGCGGTAGCCACAGCATTGAAGGCAAAGCTGCTGGGCGACGGCACCACGCTGCAAACCGACCGTCCACCCGGCGGCAATCTCGCCGCCTACAACGCCTTTCTGGAGGGCGAGTTCAACAGACTGCGCAACACCGAGGCCGATTTCCACAAGGCAATCGACGCCTATAACACCGCGATCCAGCTCGATCCGCGCTATGCGCAGGCTTACGCCGAACTGTCGATCAGCTGGATAGAGTTGGCAGGCAACTTTCTTAGCGGAACCGCCCAGCAACAGGCTTATGCGCAAGCGCGCAAGGCGGCCGATACCGCGCTCGCGCTGGCACCCAATCTGGCGGGGTCGCACAACGCGCGTGGTGCTCTGCTTCTGACCGCCGATTCCGACTGGGCCGGTGCGGAAGCCGAATACCGCCGCGCCCTGCAACTGGACCCGAACAACGTTGCGGCAAAAACCAATCTGGCCCTCGTTCTCGCGACCTTGGGCCATTTGGAACAGGCCGTCGATCTGACCCGGCAAGCGCTGGCGGCCGATCCGCTGAAAGCGACTATCTATAGCAACCTTACTGGTTATCTTCAGCCCCTCGGCCACCTCGACGAGGCTGAACAGGCGATCCGCAAGGCGATCGAATTGCAACCCGCGGCAGTGAGCTATCGCGAGGTCCTCGCGACGATCGAAATCCAGCGTGGCGACGCCAAGGCCGCGCTTGAGACGGCGCGTGCGGAGCCGGCGGGCGCCTTGCAGGACATCGCCGTGGCATTCGCGCTGCAGATTGGCGCGAACCGTGCGGCGGCCGACTCGGCGCTGAAAGCCCTGACCGCCAAACACGGCAACGACGCTCCGTACCAGATCGCCCAGACCTATGCCCTACGCAAGAACACCAACGAAATGTTCGCATGGCTGGCGCGCGCGCGAACGCTCAACGATCCCGGCCTCCTGCAATTGCTTTATGACCCCTTCATCCTGCCCTATCGCCACGACCCGCGCTTCGCAGCGCTGTGCAAGCAGATGAAGCTGCCGGTGCCCGAGGGCTAGGGAGGGTAGGTCATTGGATGAACGCGGGTGTCGAGGGCAAACCGGAGTTGCTCTATCTGAACGCGGCGGCGTAGAGAAGATCAGAGGGAGTATTCACTCTGAGGTCCAATTCTGCCTGACGTTGCGGCGACGTATCGTCAAGGGGCGGCGTTGGTGCGCGGTGCGGGAAGAGGGTGCAACGTTGGGAGGGAACATCATGGGCCGACCCAGGTCGACGGCCGCATTCACCGCGGCCATTTTCGCTCTCATTTATTGGCTGCCGGGCGGCGCGATCGCGCAGAACAAGCTCGCGGGGGTGTACAAGGGCAACGGCACGCCGGCCGCCCTGACACAGGTCGTGGCTTACAAAGGTGAGCCGGATTCCGGACAGCCCGTGACCGTCCTGGTGTTCTCCACCAAGAGTCAGGCCGGGAGTTCCAATCCCGCATTCGACGCACTGTTCAACAAATTCGGCGACGCGCTCGTCGTGAAAATCGATCTCGGCGGCAAGGTTCTCAGCCTCGACCTGGTGCATTCGAAACTGGACAGCCCAAGTGGTTCGATTCAGGTATTCGGCGTCCTCAAGATGACCGATTTCAAGAAGGCGGGCGGAAAGATTTCCGGCCATCTCACCTCGGGCGGACCGTCCACCGTGCGAGGCCCCGAGCGAGACCAGACGTGGCAAGTCGATCTCACGTTCGAAACCAAGGCCCCCTGACAGGCCCGGTGCGTCGTCCTCGTCGTATGGGGCGCACTTCTGCTCGCGCCGGAAATACTGACGACGCGGGATGCGCTGTTCGTGCCACAAGAAACCCCCTCGCCCTTCGGGCACTCCCCCACTGCGTGGGGGAGAAAGTTATTGTCGCTTCGCGCCAGTCCCCCACTGCGTGGGGGAGAAAGATTCGTTTTTGACTTTCCTCCCCACGCAGTTGGGAGGTGGCGAGCGCGCACTCCGCGCGCGAGACGGAGGGGGTCAATACGCCATGTTCGGCGGGGGCACGAACTCGAAACCCTCGTAGTTCTGCCTGTTCGTACAGTCCGTGCAACTCTGCCCGGAGCCGGAATTGGAGCTCTTGTCGCAGCCCTCGAACGCGCTGAACGTGTCCCCGGGACTTGGCACGACGAAGAGCGGAAGCGTGACTGAGGACCTTGCTCCAGTTTCGCTTTTGAGCAGGCTTGGCCGGAAGACGGTTGCCTGACCGTCAAACCGTACCACCACCACGGCCAGTCATCCTGCAGGTTATTTCACCCCTGGAGGTGGCTGAATATTGCCATACTCGTAAGTCGCCGTCATCGTCTGATTGCTCTCGACGATATGCTGCCAGGTTTTCAGAAGCATCCCCTGAGATTTTGAGATCCAGATTCGGCTGTCGCTATGGGCACGTGGTGACTGAAAGCTGGTCGTATAGACGGAAGCAGCCTGCCCGCCCACCTGTTCACCGCCGACATACCGGCAGACGTGCTTGCTGTCTTTGTAGGCTTTCTCGGCCATATCGGCCGCCTCTTGCGCCGTCATCGGCGACCCTTGCCAGGCGCCGTTCACCTGGACGTATATTTTGGCGCCCGTGAAGATGGTCTCGCTTGTGGCGGGTTTTCCGTTCAGGTTGGAGAACGATACCGAAGCACGATAGGGCACCTTCACCTGGGCGAGCATCGCCGCCTGCACGGTATCGCAATCGTCAGCCTGCGCGCCCGTCGCAGCAAACACCGCCGCACATCCAAACAGCGCCGCAACGCGAAGAACCGCTGATCTCGCAAGCATCGTTGCATTTCCTTCCGTAGAAACCGTGCCGCTATTTTACGCTGCAGATCGGCCAGCAGCGCGGCAGGTGCGTGGCGATCCCGTGCCAGCGGCTCACACACACGGAGCCCGTGTAGAACTGGTTGTTGGCGTATGCGTTGCCGGCGCAATCCGGGCCGCCGCCCGTCGCGGCGCGCCCGCGCGCGGCATTGCGGGTCCTGGATTGGACTGGCACCGCCGGGCTGTCGCCTCCCGGGTCCACCTGTTCGGCGCGCTGCCGCAACTGGACAGCCTTGGCTTGGTCCGGCGCACCCAGCATGCCGCGCTCATACATGATGGCGAGGAATTTGAGCGAGTAGCCATCGCCGAGATCGGCGGATTGCCGGAAGTATTGTGCTGCCATCCGGTGATCCACCGGCGTTCCCCGGCCATAGAAATAGGCGATGCCGACCTGGCCGAGCGCTTCCGCGTCGCCCGCCTCGATGGCTTTTTCAAACCATTCGAGCGCCTCGGCATCGTTGCGATTGACGAAGTCTCCGTTGCCGTACATGGCGCCCAGATTTGCCATCGCGTACGGATTGCCGGCCGCCGCCGCGCGACTGAAAAGTTCGAAGGCCGTTTGCCTGTTCTGGACGACGCCGAGCCCTTTGTAATAGGCAACGCCGAGCGCGCGTTGCGCGTGCGAGGAACCGGCGTCGGCGGCAAAGCGGTAGTGAAGCGCCGCGTCGAAATAGTTCTTGTTCAGCTCATAGGACCGGCCCAGCTCGAACTGATAGCGCGGTTCTTTCGGATTGGCGTCCGCCGCGAGCGTGCAGGCCCTGATCGCCTCGTTCCAGTCCACGATGCGCCCAGGCCCAGCCGCCGCGTTCGGGGCCATCGGCACCGGCGCCGCCGCGAGACGATCGCACTCACGCGCTGCCGCCTGGACTGGCGTGGCAGCGGCCGCGTTGGCGGCAATCGGAAGCATCGGCGCACCGAACATGGCGATGCAGCCGAGAAAGATAAGCGCTGCTCCCGCAAACCGCCCGGGCTTGCTGTCTTGTGCAAGCCGTCCCCGAATTCTATTCGCCTTCATGGGGTTCTAAAGAAGCCGTGAGAGACGCCACTGTTGTCGACATCAAACCCGACGATTAAGTTGGAACGATTGATGCCGGAGCCCACTGTTCCGCGATAGAGGCCTGTGCCCGCGCCCGGAGCGTCGAACTCTTTAAGGGAGCCGTTCTTCTCACGCAGGAATCCATGGGCCGTGTTGCTTGCGTCGACGTAATAGCCGGTAGTCCTGCCGCGCGTGTTGATGGCCCAGACGTACGTGCCCTGTCCGCTGCCTTTGCCGGCATCCGGGGCGTCAAACGCGGTGGCGCCGCCATCCCACACGATGCCGTGGGAAACATTGTTCGCATCGGTGTCAAATCCCGTGATCCAGCCTTTTCTGTTCACGGCGATTGGAAACGTTCCTTGACCGCTGCCTCTCCCGGCGCCCGGAGCATCGAACTCTGTGATCGTGCCATCCGGGGCGCGTACATATCCATGGCTTACGTTGTTCGCATCGACGTATGGGCCGATAATTACGCCGAAGTCGTTGATGCCAGAAGCTTCCGTACCCTGGTTGGAGCCCGTGCCCGCGCCGGGAGCATCGAACTGCGTAAGAGTGCCGTCTTTCGCGCGCAGGAAGCCGTGATAGACCTCGCTCGCGTCGAAGTAATCTCCTACGATCACGCCCTTGTTGGTGATTTGCTGGGGATAGGTACCGTTGGATGTTCCTCCCGGGCCATCGAATGTCGTGATTGTTCCGTCGGGCGCGCGCACAAAGCCTTGAGCAGCGGTGCAGTTGATTGGGTAATAACAGTCAAATCCCGTGATCCAGCCTTTCGCATTGATGCCGGCGCCAATGGTCTGGCCGTTCTTCGTGTCGAATGTCGTGATCGTTCCGTCAGGCACGCGCAGGAACCCGTGAGTGTTATTGCTGCTGTCCGTATAAAATCCAGTCACGGCAGATGACGAATTCAAGGCCTCCGGGGCTGTTCCCTGGTTATTCCCCGTTCCGGCGCCGGGCACGTCGAAGATCGTGAATTGTGCCGGGGGCGACGCGGACGATGCCTGCCGGTAAGGTGCTTCCTGCACGTCCGGATTGCGCACAAAAGGCACAGGAATCCTCGTGCCCTGCAGCGGCGAGCCCATGGCCGGCAGCACAAAGGCGGTGGTTAACAGCAAAGGCGCAACAAAGCGCATTGAATTCATGACCGATCTCCTTGGCCGCGATTCCGGCCCGGTGTAGACTTCGAGCGTGAGATTCTGCGGACGGGGCGTTCAAAGTCCTCAGAATCGTCCTCAAAATTTCTCAAGAGCTCTCAAGAAATGGACGTTTCCGTCCGGCCGAAGGGGATGTTTGCGTTTGGCCGGTTCCGGCTGGACCCGGTGCGGCGGAATTTGACGCGCGACGGCGCGGCGGTCGCTCTCTCGCCCAAGCTCTTCGACACGCTGCTCTATCTGGTCGAGCATCCCGACCGTGTGGTCGAGAAGGATGAGCTCCTGAACGCCGTCTGGGCGGGAAGATTTGTCGAGGAAAGCAATATCAGCCAGACCATCTTCACGCTGCGCAAGGCTCTGAGCGACGCCGGCGAACAGGATGCCTTGATCTCGACTGCACCTGGGCGCGGCTACCGCTTCATTGCGAGCGTCGAATGGGCCGCGGAGAATCCGGCGCCGGTAGTGGCCGTTGCAATTCCTTCTGCGGATACTTCGCCGGTCGGCAAAATCACGAACGGGCCGGTGCCTGAATCGTTACCTGTCCCGGTGCGAGCGGGAGAAAACGCTGGCCCGTGGAGCGGCTGGCGCGCCGCCTTGTACTTCGTCCCGGTGCTGCTTGTCGCTGCGCTCGCCGCTCTCATTCTGTACCGGCGCAGCCCGCCTCCGCCCGCCAAACCGGGTGTTATTGTCCTGGCGGATTTTCAAAATTTCACCAATGACCCGGCATTCGACACGGTGCTCGGCAAAGTGCTCGAAATCGATCTGGCCCAATCGCCGTTCTTAAGCCTCATCTCGCCGCAACAGGTGGGCGAAACGTTGCAGCAGATGGAGCGCCCGAGGAACGAGAAACTGACGCCGGAGCGGGCACAGGAAGTGTGTGCGCGCAATCAGGGCAACGCGGTATTGAGTGGCGCCATCTCCGCATTGGGCAGCCGCTATGTCGTCACGCTGGAAGCCATCGACTGCAGCTCCGGAAAAAGCATCGCGCAGGCCAAGGCGGAAACCAGCCGCAAGGAAGATGTACCGAATGCGCTGGACAGGCTCACAGCCCAGATGCGCGAGAGCCTGGATGAATCATCGGCGTCGGTCCGCAATTTCGGCGTCCCGATCGCACAGGCGACCACTTCGTCATTCGACGCCTTGAAGGCTTTTTCCCTTGGCGAGCGATCGAGGTTGCAGAGCGATTTCGCTGCGGCGATTCCCCAGTTCAAGCGCGCCATCGAACTCGACCCCTCATTCTCCCTGGCGCACGAGGAGCTGGGCACCGCTTATGTCGGCCTGCGCGAAGCCGAGCTCGCGAAGGCCAGTTACCAGAATGCTTTCGACCTCAGGAACCGGGCCAGCGAGATTGAAGAGCTGCGGATATCCGCGAACTATTACCAGCTCCTTGGCAATTTCATGGAAGCAGCACATACCTATCAGGTATGGGCGCAGACCTATCCGCAGGATTGGGAGCCCTGGGCCAATCTGGCGACTCTTTATGCCAGAATGTCGCGATACGCCGACGCGATCTCGGCCGGCAAAGAAGCATTGCGGCTGAACCCGGAACACGGCAGGCCTTACATCGTGCTCGCGCGCGCCTATAAGCGCGCGACCCGGTTCGACGATGCCAAAGCAATCGCGAGGCGAGCCGTTGCCAAGGGTCTCGATGGCTTCGACATCCACGGCCTGCTGTATGAAATCGCCTTCGCCGAAGGCGACGTCCGTGCCATGGCGGAACAGGTCAGCAAAGAAAAAGGCAAACCCACCGAATCCTGGATGCTGGATTACGAAGCCTGGGCAGCCGCGGCGTCGGGCAGGCTCAATCGGTCGCGCGCATTATTCGAAAACGCGATCGAGTCCGCGCGGGCGCAAGGTCCGGACGAGCGCGAGGAAGTCAGCGGGTTCTTCACCGAATACATCGAGATGGTCTCGGATTTCGGTTTGAAACAGGAAGCCGATGCTTTGGCCCGCAGGGCGACAGGTCTGGATGAGAGTGACGATGCGCCATTCGCGCTCGCCAAAGCAGGCGACTTCGAGCGTGCAGCCGCGCTCGCAGCTGCGCTGGGCAAACGGTATCCGGACGATATGGAAGTCCACGATATCTACCTGCCGCTAACCCAGGCCGCCACTGACCTTGGTCAGGGAAAGCCGGATAATGCAATCGGCGCGCTGCAAGCGTCCCTCTCATTCGAAATGCGGGACTTCGATATGGCTTCCGTGCTTGGAGAGGCCTATCTCGATGCGAAAGCGCCGGACAGGGCGGCGGATGCATTCCGGAAAATTCTCGACAATCGCGGCGTCGATGGGGTGTCGCCGTTGTATCCGCTGGCATATCTCGGTCTGGCGCGCGCGTTGTACATGCAGGGCAAGCTGCGGGAAAGCCGGGCAGAGTATGAGAAGCTGTTCGCGTTCTGGAAGGACGCCGACCCCGATCTGGCGATCCTGCAGATTGCTCGCCGCGAATGTGCTCAACTGTCGGCCTCGCAGCAAACCGCACAATAGGTTTTCCGCTGCGTGACGTGGACAAGCTGCGGCTTGACCTTCAAACCGTACCACCATCACGGCCAGTCATGGATTCGAATTAATCCGCTGTTGCGCGACTCTCGGACGGTCGATGCGTCTTTCTGTCAGAGGATCAGTGCCACCTCGAATCCACTGTCTCGAAGACGCAGCTCGGACGATTACGCCGGGACCCGGATTTGAGAAATATCGACCCGAGATTGCACGGACACTCAATGAGAAGCACGGACAATGCAGCGGCCCGCCGGGAGTCGCGGTGCGATCGGAACTACCTTGTGAACTCGAAAACCGTGCCGCAGCCGGCCCTTTGCCTGCACTGCGCGCCGCCTGCGGCCGTGGTGCCGAAGAAGTGCCCGGCATTGTCCAGCAGCAATCCGCTCCTCGGAAAACGTCCCCCCTTCTTTCGGTCAAACCCGTAAAGCACCGATTCGACGCCGTCATTGCTGATTTCGAACACAGAGCCGCAACCACCGCCGCCGCAACCGGTGTCGCCGCCAGCATAGGTCGTGCCGTACAGGTTGCCTGATGCGTCGGCAGTCAGATCGGCGACGGGGTACGCGCCGTCGTGCATGCCGAAGTCCGTATCTTCGAATGTGTGCAGCACTTTGAACGCACCGCCGGCGCCCAGCTCGAACACCACTCCGCAGCCCTGGGGACAGTATGGATTGCCGCCATATGTGGTCGTGCCGTAAAGATTTCCCGCACTGTCCTCGATCACGCCGGCCAGCGGTTGGAGTCCGTCGGCGCAACCCGACTGGCTGCAGAATGAATAGAGCACCTTCTCCTGCCCGTCCCGCGTAATCTCAAACACGGTGCCGCAGCCGCCATACCCGTCGCCCAGGCAATTTACCCCACCTTGCTGGGTCGTGCCGTAGATGTTGCCACGAGCATCGATCCACAGCCGGCCGGCCGGGTAAGCGCCGTCGCCTCTTCCCTCATATCCTCCCGCGAACCGGTGCAGGATGGTTTCCGTGCCATCCGCCGCAATCTTGAACGCCACGCCGCAGCCGCCATAGCCGTTACAATACGTTATGGTGTCACCGCCTTCGGCGGTTACCCCAAAGAGGTTGCCTTTCCCGTCGGCAACAACCGGGGCCATGGGGAACCCGCCGTCCGTGCCCCATTGGAAAGCGTGAAGGATTGTTTCGGTGCCGTCGGGAGCCAGCTTGAATACCGCGCCGCAACCCTGTCCGTCGTCGCAGATCGGATCGCCTCCGAGCAGGGTTGTGCCATAGAGGTTGCCCGCGCTGTCTGCGATCAGGCCTGCCTCCGGCTCGCCGCCATTTTTCTTGCGGTCGAAGGCAATGAGCACGGACTCGGTTCCATCCGGCGCAATCTTGAACACCGTGCCGCAGCCTGCACCCTGGGAACAACCCTTGTTGCCGCCAACGATCGTCGTCCCATAAAGATTGCCTGCACTGTCTTGGAGCAAATTCCCCTGCGGCTGTTCGCCATCGGGCATGCCGGCAAATTCATAGAGGACGCGAAGCTTTCCGGCATGAGCGGCGCTGGCCGCCGCAGACAGAACAAGCACGATGGCGCAGGCCGCGGATGCCTTCAGGAAACTCGCAACGGTCTGGCGCATAAGCAGATCCCCCTGATCTTGCACCCGCAGACTATCCTGAAACTGTTCCCCTCGAGCCGTAAAAAATCGTACCGTACTTTAGCACGCCTTCTGCTTCGCTTCTGCACGCGACGCGAGTTGGCAAATCTCCGGCCAGCACGGGATGCGCGCTCAAGGCTTCAGCGCAAACACCGTGCCGAAGCCGGTGGCGCCGCCGTAAACGGTTGTGCCGTACAGCGTGCCCTTCACATCGGTCAGACCGGCGTAGGGCTCCTCGCCGTCTTTGCATTTCTTCCGGCTGCAAAAGGAATAAAGCACCGTCTCCGTGCCGGTATTCGGGTCGAGCGCAAACGCCGTGCCTTTGCCGGAAGTGCCGCCGGAGGAGGTTGTGCCGTACAGCGTGCCGTTCACATCGATCAGACCGGCAGTGGGGAGCCCGCCGTCGAGGCCGCCGGTGAAAGAATACAGCACCGTCTCGGTCCCGGTGCTTGGATCAACCGCAAACACCGTACCGCAGCCCTGACCGTTACAACCGGTGCTGCCGCCAACCTCCGTCGTGCCGTACAGCGTGCCGCTCGCCTCGACCAGACTGCCGGCCGGGGTCGCACCATCCGTGCAGTTCTGCTGACTGCAAAAGGTATAGAGCACGTTCTCCGCGCCGGAGTTCGGGTCGAGAGCAAACACGGTGCCGCCGTCAGACGGATATAGGCCGCCGGAAGTCGTCGTGCCGTACAACATGCCGTTCACGTCGATCGGACTGGCGACGGGATTCCCGCCGTCCGTGCAGAGCTGCCTACTGCAAAAGGTATAAAGCAGTTTCTCCGTGCCGGTGTTCGGGTCGAGGGCAAACACCGTCCCTGAGGAATTGATTCCGCCAAAGAACGTTGTGCCGTAGAGCGTGCCCGTCACATCGATCAAACCGGCGGCGGGGTACTCGCCGTCCGTGCAACTCTTCTGACTGCAAAAGGAATAAAGCACCTTCTCGGCGCCCGTCTTTCGGTCGATCGCAAACACCGAGCCGCCGTCGGACGTGCCGCCGTCATAGGTTGTGCCATAAAGCGTGCCGTTCATATCGATCAGACTGGCGACGGGGTTCGCACCGTCCACGCAATTGCGCCGCCTGCAAAAGGAATAAAGCACCTTCTCCGCGCTGGTGCCCGGGTCGAGAGCAAACACCGTGCCGTCGCCGTGCGTACCGCCATCAACCGTTGTGCCGTAAAGCGTTCCCTTCACGCCGACCAGGCTGGAATAGGGGCTCTGGCCGTCCGTGCCGCTGCCGAAAGAATGGAGAACGGTCTCGTTGGCCCTGGCGGCTTCCTCCGCTGATGTGAACAGGACGAATGAGCAGGCGAGCGTGGCCGCAATCAAAGCGCTGCCAATGGTTTTCATTGCTGTACCCCAGTCGGAAGCGCCGGCGCGACGATCATGGCTCCATTCTACTGCCGCCACCTGCGCGGTAAAAGATCGACGAGCCAGCGCGGAACACTTCAAGGCATTTGCAGAAAACCGCGATACTTGAAGTTCTTGTTCTGGAAGGCTCCCGCAATCATTCCCGGATTTTGAATCGCCGCGGGGTAGGTGCCGTTTGGAGCCCGTGGCGGATGAAAGCTTGCGATGGTGCCGTCCGACTGGCGCACATAGCCGAGGCTGATGCCGTTTTTGTCGATATAAAATCCCGTGACGGCCCCAAGATTGTCGATGCCAACCGCGTAGGTGCCATAGGCCGCACCCGGCGCGTCAAACACTGCAATCGTCCCGTCGGACGTTCGAACGAAACCACGTTCGACCTGACTCTTGTCCTTATAGAATCCGGCGATGTCGCCATTGTCGTTGATTCCGACCGCGTCGCTAAATACCGACCCCTGCGGGTCGAAGCTTGCAAAAGTGCCATCCGCCGCCCGCACGAAACCGTGCGCAACGAGATTCGAATCGTCGTAGAATCCGGTAATGTCGCCCGCGCCGTCGATCGCCTCCGGATAGGTATTGGTGGAGCCGGCCGGGTCGAAACCCGTTGTCGTTCCATCGGATGAACGGACGAAGCCATGCGAAACGCCGCTGCTGTCCAGCCACGGCCCGGCGATCGCTCCATTATTGTTGATGCAGTACGGCGTCGTCGCTATCGCGCCGGGAGCATCGAAACTCTTTATTGCTCCCTTCGGCTTGCGCAGGAACCCATGCTGCGTTGAGCCGTCGCTGAAATATCCTGTGACCTCGCCGCCACGATTGATGCCGTAGGCGAGCGTTGCGACGGAGCCAGCCGGATCGAAGCTCACGATTGTTCCGTCCGCTTTGCGCACAAAACCGTGCGAAATCCTCTTGCGGTCCGTCCAGGTTCCTGCGATCGCCGCGTTCCCGTTGATCGCGAGCGGTTGCGTGCCGCCGGCGTCGCCGCGTACGTCGAACTCGATCGTCGTGGAGCTGGCAAGCGCGGCGGAGTTCGACGCGAGGACGCACGCGCCGGTCACTGCGGAGAGGCGCAGCACGCCCAGGGTTAACCTTCGCGTATGGGCAAACCGGATTTTCGCCATGCCGTCTCCTATCGTGTCGGATTCATCAGCTTGAAAACCGTTCCGTCTCCGTCCGCGCCGCCGACATAGGTTGTGCCGTAGAGATTGCCCGACGCATCCATGATCAGTCCGGCAAAGGGACCTCCTCCATCGGCGCCGCCGGAGAAGGAATAGATGATCGTCTCCCTGCCGCCGGGCTTGACCCTGAACACCACGCCGCCGTCGTTGGCGCCTCCGCCTTCGACCGTCGTGCCGTAGAGATTGCCGGCACTGTCCATCACCGGCGCGTCCTTGGGGTAAGCGCCGTCACTTCCGCCCATGAAGACGTGGAGGCCCGTTTCCTTGCCGTTCGCGGCGAGCTCGAACACGGCGCCGCAACCGGCGCCGCTGCCGTCGCAATCCACGCCGCCATTGTTCGTTGTGCCGTAGAAATTGCCCGCCCCGTCCTCAATCACGCCCGCGGCGGGATAGGCGCCATGGTTTCCGCCCTTGAAGGCATAAAGCACGGTCTCCGCGCCTTTCACCGTGAGCTCGAAAATCGTGCCGCATCCCTGGCCTGTGCCGTCGCAATCCGTGCCGCCATTCGCTGTCGTTCCGTAAAAAATTCCGGGCGAGCCAGGCAAAAGGCCAGCCGCCGGATAGATGCCGTCATTCCCGCCCTTGAAGGCATAGAGTACGTTCTCCCTGCCCCTGGGCGTGATCCTGAAAACGGTGCCGCACCCCTCGCCAGTGCCGTTGCAATCGATACCGCCGCCGCCGGTGGTGCCGTAAAAATTGCCCGCGCCATCTGCAATCAGGCCGGCGACAGGAAACGCGCCGTCGCTACCTCCGGCAAAATCGTACAGCACGCTTTCCTTGCCGTCCGGCTTCACCTTGAAGACCGTTCCACACTGGCAATTGCCGCCGCCGTTCAGCGTGGTGCCGTAAAGGTTGCCTGCGGAATCCGCCACCAGCCCCAGAACCGGATAGGCGCCGTCGGTGCCTGCGGTGAAAACATGCAGAACCGTTTCATTTCCCCGCGGCGTCAGTTTGAACACGGTGCCGCACCCGCCGCCGCCGCAACCGGTGCTGCCGCCCTCCTGCGTGGTGCCGTAGAAATTGCCGTGTGCATCGACGATCACTCCGGCCTGAGTGAAGGCGCCATCGCGGCCGCCGGCAAAACTGTAGAGGACTTTCTCCCTGTTGGCCTCTGCCGTCGCCGGAACGAGAACGGCGAGCGTGACGAGAAGCGTCAGAGGCGCCCTGCTGCAGATTGGTGAATTCACGTGACTTCCCCCTGTCGTGCGCTCTCGCGCTCCATGCGGGCAGGATGGAGCCATTCGACCGGTTAGGCAATGTCGGGCGGCTTTGGTGCGACGCGGGACTGACCGGTGCGTCCGGACGCGCGGACGGCGTGGAAAGATATAGTCGCCATCTCATTTTCGCACTATCTGACGTATCATGACGATCTGCATCGCGCTGCTGCGCGCCGTGAATGTCGGAGGCACGGGCAAGCTTCCGATGGCGAAGCTGAAGACGCTCTGCCGTGATATCGGTTTCACGCAGGTGCAAACCTACATCGCCAGCGGGAATGTCGTCTTCGAAACCTCATTGTCCGAAACGAAAGCGAAGGCAGCGCTCGAGCGCGGGCTGCTCGCGCATGTGGGAAAGCCGGTCGGCGTCGTGCTGCGTTCTGCCGCCGGAATGTCGGACGTGCTGAAGGCGAACCCGTTTCCAAAGGCGCCGCCCAATCTCACGGTCGCGATTTTTCTCGACAAGGCGCCTCCGGCCGATGCCCTGAAGCACGCCATCGGCGTATCGAGCGAAGAGATGCGGCGCGGGAAACGCGAGATCTACGTCCATTATCCGGACGGGCAGGGGCGGTCGAAGCTCAGAATACCGGCTGCCAAGTCCGGCACCGCGCGCAACATGAATACGATCGCGAAGCTGGTCGAGATGGCTTCGGCGCGACGTTTGTAAGAAGCGGCGGCGCTTCGTCGCGCATGCCATACGCAACTTCGTCACGCCGCCTTGAGCGTCTGATTCACCGTAACGTCCGCGTTGCCGATGCGCACGCGCTGGCAGGTCTTGGCATGGCCGAGCGCGCGCTTGATGACAGGAAAATTCCGCGCCGTCATCGCCCGCAGCGACATCGCCAGAAGCGCCTTCTTCCCCCACTTCGATTCAATCTTCTCGCGCAGCGCGTCGAGATTGCCGCTCGCGTTAAGCAGAGCGCGCCCATAATCGAAGCCGAGTTGCGCATCGGCATCCGTCGGCGCACCCGACAGCAGCGCCTGGATGATATCGCCCGGCATTCCCGATTCCATCGCCATGTTGGCGGCGATCTGCACGCATGGGCCGCAATCCTCGATGAGCGCACCCGCGATGCCTGCCGCATTCCAGGCGTTCGGTGGCGCGTCGGCGCGCCAATAGCCGCCGATCATCTGCATGCGCGCAAAGCGCCAGAAGCCCGCAGGCGAAGCGTCTGCCATCTCGTGCATGTAGGAGGCGTCGTAATTGTAGCGGCGTTCGAAACTGCGCGTGTAGCGGTGCAGCAGCCGTTTGATCATCGAGTTCCTCCCTGCATGAATCGTAGCCATGCGAACAGCGCACCGGCGAAGGAGAGAACGACGACGCCCACGCCTTCGTTCAGGAGCGCGGCGCCATGCGGCACACCGTGCATGATCCAAAGATTGAGATGAAAGAACGCGTGGAGCATGGGCCAGACGGCGCCCGCGAGCGCGAAAGCGGCCGCGGCCCTGCCGGCACGAATTCCCCAGACCAGGCCCGCGCCGCTCGCCAGATAGGCAAAGCCCACGTCGCGGATGAAGTGATCGTCCATCGGACCCATTGCGACGTCGCCGATCACCCGGGCAAACCAGGCGTTCGGGTCCGCCAGCATCAGCAGGCCGTTCAGGATGTTGAACAGCCCGACCAGCACCAATCCGATCTTGAGGCCCATGCGAGTCTTCCTTTGCATTAAAGATGCGCGAGGGGATGCGCCTTGGGCAACGCCGTCCTGATTTGTTTTCGTCCGACGCCCATTCTACCCTCGTTCGGTTCCGCGCACACCAGACAGGGGGACGCGCATGCGCTTTCTGGCAAAATGGCAGCCGCAATTGCTGAGCGTGCTGCGCATCATCTCGGGCCTGCTTTTTCTCGAACATGGCAGTGCGAAACTTTTGCACTTCCCGCATGCCGCAATGTTCGATGACGTCAAACTCCTGTCACTTTTCGGGGTCGCAGGAATCATCGAGCTGGTCGGGGGCGCGCTGGTGACGATCGGGCTGTTCACCCGCTTCGCCGCTTTCGTCATGTCGGGCGAAATGGCAGTGGGGTATTTTCTGTTTCACGCGAAGCAGGGATTCTTTCCCGTTCTCAACGAAGGCGATGCCGCCATCCTGTTCTGCTTCGTCTTCCTCTATATCGCAGCGGCAGGCCCCGGCCCGTGGAGCATCGACCGCAAATAATGCGGATCATCGCGCCGGCAACCGCACCCTGGATTTCATTGCGCAATGATCCTCGTAAATAACATCGCGCCATGGGGATCGCTGCCATAGGCGGGCCCAAGCGTGGACGGAACGAATTCGAAATCGAAAGACCCGCCGAGGCCGAGTTTCCAGTGCTCTGAAACCGTCCAATCGTGAATCGCTCCGAGCGATAGCTTGCCTACCCGCTCGATCGCTCCGTCCGGAAGGAGTTCATCGTTCTCCTCCCATTCGGCGCGGGCGAAGAGCGTCCACGGGTCGGCAGGTTTATATTCCGTCTCCAGTAGAACACCGCTGAGTTCGGTGCCGTCACTCAATTGCTTTAGGCCCCAGGCCAGCGTCGTGGCGATGGAAGATCTTTCGCCGAGCGGCCGGACGTAGGTCGCGCTCGCGGTCCAGCGGTTCTCATTGATCGCCGGCGCGAGCTGTTCGGGGTTCCTGAGAAATCCCCACGATGCCTGCAGCGCCCAGTTCGCATCAGGGTTCCAGCTCACGCGCGCGGAAGTGGAATCGAGCCTGATGGGATCGAAGTCGAAACGGTTCTGATCGGGCTCGCGTCCGGTGAATTGCGAGATTTCGAGCTTGACGTCGTGATGCACGAACCCTGCCGTGAGAACGCCGAAGGTGATGTGCGTGGAGTCGAGCCAATGATGGGTGATCGGCGCTTCGGGAATATCCATGCCCGATGCGCGGTGCATGAACGTCGGCGGACCGAGTGCCGGCTCGCCCGGATAGCCGAAATAGAGAAACGTGCTGTCTGCGTTGGAAATTGCGCGGGCGTACGAGCCCGACAATTCCATGAAAAGATCGTGCGGGTGCTGGCGATCGACGAGCGGCGTGATGCCGTTTGCGGTCTCCCCGGTCGCAAGCAGCAGCGGGTAACCGCTTTTGCCCATGAAGGGATCGGGGCTGAGCATCGCGCGAAAGTTCAGCGTATCGGAATCGTCGAGGTTGCGCCGCGCGGAGCCCATCAGCATGCCCTCGAGAAATGCCTTGTCGTCGCCCCGCGGTCCGCTCTGCGTGTCGTACACGCCCGTGAGCATCGCATGACCCATCAGCATCCAGTCGTCCGCCGTCGCGTGAACGCCATGGTGCTCTGCCGAGTCGGGTTGCCAGCTCGTGCCGGACGCGTCGCGGGTCGCGGGATAAGGCCCGAAGATTCCGGTGGACGGCATGCTCGTCTCCATGCCGGGCATGTTCATGCCGGACATGTCCTGCGCATTGGCGGGGCAGATGGCCGCGACAATGGACGCGAAAATCAGAATTGTCCGCATGAGTCTATTTCCCGCGGCGGGCGTCCACCACTTGCGGTGCAGACGATGTCCACATTAATATACCCACTGGGGGTATGCAACCGATGATCAGACCGGACCGCAAATTGCTTTCGAGGATCGCTCGCATCGAAGGCCAGATGCGCGGCATTGCGCGCATGGTCGAGGAAGACCGCTACTGCATCGACATTCTCAATCAGGTGCAGGCGGTCAAGGCGGCGCTGACGCGGGTCGAAGCGGAAATCCTCAAAAGCCATGCCGCACATTGCGTGGCTCACGCGATCAAGAGCGCCAATGCGAAGGACCAGACCCGCAAATTCTCGGAGCTCGTGGAGCTCTTCAGCCGCTATGGAAAATAAAGCAGCGCGGGCCGCGCCAGCCGCGAGTTACACCTGCCCGATGCATCCGCAGATCCGGCAGGATCGTCCCGGCCATTGTGCCATCTGCGGTATGTCGCTCGAGCCGGTCGTCGCAGCGCGCGAGGCGCCGCCCAATGCCGAGCTGGCGGATATGATGCGCCGATTCTGGATCGGGCTTGCGCTGACGCTTCCCGTCTTTGCTTTGAGCATGGGCGGCGAGCTGGCCGGTCTGCAATCTTTCGTTTCCGCACGCGCTTCCGACTGGCTTCAGTTTGCGCTGGCGACTCCGGTGGTGCTGTGGGCTGGCTGGCCGTTTTTCGTGCGCGGCTGGGCGTCGCTCGTGGCACGCAGCCTCAACATGTTCACGCTCATAGCGCTCGGCACGGGAATCGCGTGGAGCTACAGCATGGTCGCAACCTTCCTCCCTGGCGCATTCCCGCGGGAACTGCACTCGGTGCAGGGCATGGTCGCCGTCTACTACGAGGCCGCTTCCGTCATCACCATTCTCGTGTTGCTGGGCCAGGTGCTCGAGCTGCGCGCGCGCGAACATACATCCGGCGCCATTCGCGCCCTTCTCGATCTGGCGCCCCGAACCGCGCAAGGGCTCAGGGATGGCGGCGAAGAACAGGTGCCGCTCGAGGACATTGTGCGCGGCGACCTTGTGCGCGTGCGGCCCGGTGAAAGCGTTCCGGTGGACGGCGAAGTGACGGAAGGGCGATCGGCCATCGACGAATCGATGGTCACCGGCGAATCCATGCCAGTCACGAAAGCCGCGGGCGACGGGGTCATCGGGGGCACGATCAACCGCTCGGGCACGCTCGTCATCAGGGCCCGGAATGTCGGACGCGACTCGATGCTTGCGCGAATTGTGCAGATGGTGGCGGAAGCGCAGCGTAGCCAGGCGCCGATCCAGCGCCTCGCGGATCGCGTCTCGTCGGTGTTCGTGCCCGCGGTCATCGCGGTGGCGCTGCTTGCCTTTGCCGGCTGGCTGATCTTCGGCCCGGAACCCCGGCTCACCTACGCTTTGGTTGCGGCGGTCGCCGTTCTCATCGTCGCCTGTCCCTGCGCGCTGGGCCTCGCCACGCCCATGTCGATCATGGTGGGCGTGGGCCGCGCGGCACAGCTCGGCGTTCTCGTCAAAAATGCCGAAGCGCTCGAACGCATGGAGCGTGTCGATACGCTCTTGATCGACAAGACTGGAACGCTCACCGAAGGCAAGCCGTCGGTAACGGCAATTTTCGCGGCCGAAAACGTCAGCGAAATCGAAATGCTGCGTCTCGCTGCCGGCGTTGAGCAGGCGAGCGAGCATCCGCTGGCAACGGCGATCGTCGCGGAGGCCCGGGCGCGCGGGATATTGATTCCGCCGGCCCGGGACTTCGACTCGCCTTCGGGCAAAGGAGCGATCGGCGTCGTCGAAGGCCGAAAGGTCGTTGTTGGCAATCTCGCGTTCCTGAAGGATCAGGGGATCGATGCAGCATCGCTTGCGACCAGGGCCGACGAATTGCGCCACGAAGGCGCAACCGCGATTTACGCCGGCGTCGATGGCCGCGCCGTTGGTGTGCTGGCCATCGCCGACGCGATCAAACCATCCACCCCCGGCGCCCTGAAGGCGCTCAGGACCGACGGCATGCGCATCGTCATGCTGACGGGCGACAACGAAGCGACGGCGCGCGCGGTGGCGAAGACTCTCGGGATCGAAGAAGTTGAAGCGGAAATTCTGCCCGAACGGAAAAGCGCCGTTGTCGCAAAATTCCGGCGACAGGGCCGTGTCGTCGCGATGGCCGGAGACGGCGTCAACGATGCGCCGGCGCTCGCCGCCGCCGATGTCGGCATCGCCATGGGATCGGGAACCGATGTCGCCATGGAGAGCGCGGGCGTGACGCTGCTCAAAGGCGATCTCGGCGGCATCGTGCGTGCGCGCGCGCTTTCCAGGGCGACGATGCGCAACATCCGGCAGAACCTGTTCTTTGCCTTCGTCTACAATGCTGTCGGTGTTCCGCTGGCGGCGGGTGTGCTCTATCCCGCTTTCGGTGTCCTTCTGTCGCCGGCGATCGCGGCGGCCGCGATGGCGCTGTCTTCCGTCAGCGTCATCGCCAATGCGCTGCGGTTACGGTGGACAGAAATCTCGACAGGGTAGCTTAAGGAAAGCGTGTCATCCCGGCCGACGCGTCAGCGCAGAGCCGGGACCCAGCCGCACCGCGTTAAACATCGTATGCTGGGTCCCCGATGACGCACTGTCGTGCGTCTCGGGGATGACACGCTTTTTTGCGTCTGTCCTACACCGAAAGCAATCGCTGGAAGAACGAGCGGTAGCGCCGGAGCGCGATGCGCAGATCTTCGGTCGACACGTCGTCGCCGCGATCCCATTGCGCTTCCAGTCCCGTCCGCTCCGCGGCGAAGATTTCCGCGAGGCGTTTCATCGCCGTTGCGACGAGCGCATCGGCCTTCTCCACCGCCATCCTCGGTTCGTCGACGAATCCGGCCTGGATCGCATCCCATGCTTCCCGCAAGCGGTCGGTTTCCTCGCTCCCGAGCAGCGGCGCGCCGAGTTCCTCGTCGCCCGGATCGTTCGCGGGCTTGTTCGGCAGGGCGGCGGCGGGCTGAGGATCCGCATGCGCCAATTCCTCGAGGCGCTCCGCTCCATACTCCTGCTCAAGGACATTGCCCATTCGCGCTTCTCCTGGAGCGGTTCCAGCAAAAGTGTGCAGCACTTTTGTGTCCGGAACCGCCTGAAAATAGATAGTCAGCGTATGTTCCGTTTCAATCCGATCGGATCGTGGTCTAGTGTCCCGATTCCGAAATTCGCATGATCTCTATATCGGGCCCTGGGCGAATTTCGGAATCGAAGGACACTAGCAATCCATTTCATTTTAGTGTCGTTTTGGCTTCGAAGTTCGCCAAGAAGATGATATCGGCAATGGGGCGAACTTCGAAACCACGACACTAGGACGCTTTTGCCAGCTGCGGCTCGTCGACCAGCTCGGCAAAGAGCGCGCGGTAGTGGATCATCGCCTGGCGAAGCGCCTCCGTGTCGGCTTCGCCGCGCCGGTTCTTCAGCGCGATATCGTGCGCCGCGCGATAGTTCTGGACCACGACGGGATGATCCACCGACAGATCCGCGGAACGCTGCTCGAAATCGCTGACCGGATAGCCGCGCATCTGCATCACGCTGCCGAGCAGGTCGTCGGCGCGGCCGACCGCATCGCCTGGATTGTCGACGAATCCGGCCTGGATCTTGTGCCACGCCGCGATGTTGCGGGCCTTTTCTTCCGGCGAAAGGGCGCGAATGGAGAAGGAGGCAACCCGTTTCTCCAATTCGTGCAATCGGGTCTCGGCCTCCTGCCGGTTTCCCGTTTCTTCCAGCGTGCGCCGATATTCCGGGCCGAAACGCGCGCGCAGCCGATCGGATTTGCGCTCGCGCCACCAGAAAAAGGCGATGGTCGCGAGCAGCACGATGACGACGATGGCCGCCAACGCGATGGCGAGTGTGGGACTGATGGTCGTGGTCATGATGTTTCCTCCCGAGGCCCCTCGCGCGGCGGGAACCCCGCCCTGAAACCTAACGAACCATCGGAAGCCGGGTTCCTGCGAGCGCGAATCCCGCCCGGTCGAGTGGACGCCGATTGGACCGGGGGTCCATGACGGTGATATGACAGCGGCCGGCTCGGGGGGGCAGGTGTGCGTTTTGCGGCCCAGCCGGGATTCTCGCAAACATCGGCTACCTGGAGGGGACCATGAGATTCAATTCCACATTGCGGATCGCGTTGGCGCTGGCGGCGGTCTGTGCGCCGTCTCTGGCGAACGCCCAAATGTCGGGCAAGGCGGCGATCGAGGCGCTCGAGAACCGATTCCTCGACGCGTTCAACGCCAAGGATGTCGACGCCATCATGAAAGCTTACGTGTCTGACAAGAGTCTGTTCGTGTTCGATGTCGGCGTGCCGCGCCAGCATGTCGGCGCCGACGACTACCGCAAGGACTGGAAAGATTTTTTCGCGACATTCAAGGGTCCGATCAAGGTCACGCTCGGCGACCTCGATGTCACCGCGGAAGGCAATCTGGGCTACGGGCGCAGCATCCAGCATGTGACGGGCACCGATACGAAGGGCAAGCCCGTCGATTTCACCGTGCGCGTGACCGACGCCTACCGCAAGATCGGCGACAACTGGCTCATCGTGCAGGAGCATGTTTCCGTGCCGGTGAATTTCGACACGGGAAAGCCCGACCTGACATCTGCGCCGTGAGTCCTCGCAACTGCCGATAAAGCGTTGGCGCGAGCCGCGCCGTCCCTTTGGCCAAGATTGCATGTCGCTCGATCGGGATGAATTGAGATGAAGCACCCCTCCGTCTCACGGTCCGGCGGAGCCGGATCGTGAGACGGAGGGGGCCGCCCGCACGAGGATCGGAATCTGTGCAGCAGAGCGATGTAATAGTCAGGACACCGATCTAATCTGTTTGGATTAGATTAGATCAAAGCGCTTTCTCAACAATGCCCACGCAGAATGTAGCGCGCGCGTGAGATTTCATGTTCATGTCGGTATTTACGATTATTAACGTAAGTGTAGAAAATTGCTTTCGCGGCGATCGCGCCAATCGCCTTTAACGATTTTGCATTTACCTTTAACGCGTTATTAGACTTTACAATTGGTTACTCCTGTGCAAATCACTCCGACGGGTGGGGCTTGGTGCTGCACTCCGCTTTGCAATTGCCTCGAAGGGGCAGGCGCGGCGCAATCGCAAAATCGGAGCAATTCAATGTCGAAGTTTCTCAGCTTTTGGAAAGACGAGTCGGGCGCCGCGGCGGCCGAATACGCGCTGATCCTGGCGATCGTCGGAGCAGGTATTGCCGGCGCCGCAGTGATCCTCGGTGGCGATATCTCCACAGCGATCACCAGTGCGGCAGGCGTGATTGCGGGTATCTCCTTCTGAAGCAAATATGGACGGCGCGGCAATAGCGCGCCGTCCACACTTATCGCGTTCGGTCCGGATTCCTGAAAGATCCGGGAGTTGTGGCGGCGGCGTGTGAGGGGCATCCACGCAGCCAGTTCAGTAGGGGCGTACCGTTATGTCTATCCGCACAGTTGCGACCTTGGCGGTCGCCATCCTTCTTGGTCTCATCGCCGTCTTACTCGTCCGTAGCGTGCTCAATTCGCAGCGCGTTGCGGCCGTTTCCCAACCCGCATCATCGGTGGGGACACTGCCGGTCGTGGTTGCGGCAGAACCCATTGCGCGGGGACAAGCGATCGAGCCAGAAAAACTGAAAGTGGTTCGCTATCCCGCGGGCGGCGGTCCCGAAGGAACGTTTGCCAGCATCGCCGAAGTGACGGGGCACGGACAGCCCCGCCTTGCGCTCAGCGCATTCGTAGCGAACGAGCCGCTGCTCTCAGCAAGGGTCAGCGGACCTGGCGGAAAGCTCAATCTGTCGGCCGTCGTTGCACCGGGAATGCGGGCCGTGAGCCTGCGGTCGAACGATGTCGCGGGTGTCGGAGGCTTCGTGCTCCCGGGGGATCGTGTCGATGTGCTGCTCACGCGTTCCATCGGCAGCGGCGACGATACAAATACCGTGACCCAGGTCGTGGCGGAGAATGTCCGCGTGCTGGGCGTGGACCAGTCGGCCGATGATGCTTCCGACAAGCCGGTGGTCGCAAAAGCGGTTACGATAGAGGTGACGCCCAATCAGGCGCAGGAAATCTCCCTGGGACAATCTGTAGGGTCCGTCTCGCTGGCGCTACGGCATGTCGCCGACAGCGCACAGATTCTGCGTCAGGCGACCCAGGTGGGCGATCTCGGCTTCGGGCCGAGAAAGCTGGGCACCGGCGGATCGGGCGGTCCGAAGGTCCGTGTGATACGCGGCGTCGATACGACGACGTTTACATACAGTGCCGCGCATGGCCTCGAGCAGCTCGCCAAGCCGGCTGGCGCCGCCGCGTCTTCGGTGGGCGGGGTGACGCCATGAGACCGGCAGCGAAACTGGCGTGCGCCTCCCTGTTTGCTGCCGCGCTCGGCTGCGTCGGAGGTCTCCCGGCCCATTCCAGAGCCACCATGTCGATGCAAAGCGAAAATCAACCCGTCATCACGCTCGGCGTCGGCAAATCGAGACTTATCGAGATTCCGTCGGGCTACACCGATGTCATGGTCGGCGACCCGAAAATCGCCGATATCGTTCCGCTCAACCCTCATGCCGTCTACGTCGTCGGCAAGGGCATGGGCACCACGGTGCTGACGGTCTATGGAGCCGGCAAGCGCGTGATCCTGACCGACAACATCGTCGTGTCGGCGGATCTCGAGGGCTTCAAGTCGCGGATGCACGAGATTCTTCCCGGCGAAAACGACGTGGCGGTGCATCCCGCCAATCAATCGATCGTTCTGTCGGGAACCGTCAGCAATCCGGCCGTCATGAAGCAGGTCCTGGACCTTGCCGACACCTACAATCCCGGCAAGGTCGTCAACATGATGACCGTGCAGGGTACGCAGCAGGTGATGCTGTCCGTCCGCTTCGTGGAAATGGAGCGCACGACCGCGAAAAATCTCGGACTGAATGTGAAGCAGACGCCGACTCTCTGTTCGGGACCAGCTGCCAGCGTGTTTCCCATTGGTCCCTGCAATCCGCAAGTCTCGGTCAACTCGGGCGACACGCTCAATTTTGTCGCGCAGGGGGCAACGAACACATTCGGGACCGCGACCCTGGCCTTTGAGGTCGCCCATGGCGACCTGAGCTTTCTGTTCGACGCGCTCGAAACCAAAGGCCTGATCAAGACGCTCGCCGAGCCTACGCTCGTGACCATGTCGGGCGACACGGCAAATTTCCTCGCCGGAGGCGAGTTTCCCATTCCCGTGGCGCAGTCGGCCGGCGGACTGACGGGAACGCTGCCGACGATCACCATTGAATACAAGGAGTTCGGCATTTCGCTCGCCTTTACGCCGACCATCCTTCAGGACGGCATGATCAACATGATCGTCAATCCCGAAGTTTCGAGCATTGATCCGACCACGTCCATCGTCCTCGGCGAAATTTCGGTACCGGGTATCAAGGTGCGCCGCGCGCACACGACCGTGGAGTTGCGCGATGGCGAGTCCTTCACCGTCGCAGGGCTGCTCTCCGACAACTACCAGAACAATATCCGCCAGCTTCCCTTCGTCGGCGACATTCCCATTCTGGGCACGTTGTTCCGTTCGACCAGCTTTCAGGCCGACCAGACCGAACTCGTCATCGTCGTGACGCCGCATCTGGTGACGCCGCGCAAGGCCAATGCGGCGACACCTGCGGATCGTTTCGTTCCACCATCGGATTTCGAGTTGTTCCTCTTCGGCGCGCAGAGGGGCAAGGCGGCGGATTTGAGCCCCGAAGATCGCGCGCTGATGTCCATCGATCCCGCGAAAGGTGGAGTCGATGGCGAATACGGCCATGTTCTTTACTAGAAGGAGCGGTGCCATGCCTGCAATGAAACTTGTCATCGTCTGCCTTGGTGCCTTTGCGCTCTCGGCCTGCACGCAATCTTCGCTGAGAATGTCGCCCGATTTCGGCGCGGCTGCGCGGGCCGACGAGGCCGCGCAGATCGCCGACCCCGATGCGCACTATTTGGGAACGCCGGCGCCGGGATCGAACGGGCAACGCGTCGGGCTCGCGCAGAAGCGCTATGACACCAACCAGGTCGTCCAGCCGCTTGATGTCGGTGCTTCCAACGCTGGCGTGATCAACAATACGAACAGCAGCAATGGCGGCAGTAATTCAGGCGGCGGTTCCACGGGATCGGGGGGCCCCTGAATTGAGAGGGTTGCCGATGGCGGTACGGGCCGAACGCGAATCGGCCGGCGCTGGATGACGACGATAATATGATGACGGGAGCGAGTGCATTGATCGAGTTTCCACGAAAGCTCAAACAGCTTCCCGAGGGCAAGCCGATGCCAGCCAATGCGCGCCGCGTGGGTTACGTTGAAGGCGCCATCGGAGACGCCGACCGGGTGGCAAGGGTTGCGGCCCTTTTTCCAAACGTCGTTTTCGAGTCGGTCGGACCTCGCTGGCCTGACCGGTATTCTTCGCATTTCGACATTCTGATCGTTTTTGTGGACAGCCAGGCCGAGATCGGTCAGGCGTTGGGGCGGCTCAAGGCGCGGCCACCCGGGTTGCAGTTTCTTTTGGTGCTGCGCCGCCCGGATTCTCTCGATGCGAGCCTTCTGGCAGGAGAGGGGGGCGCCGACATTCTCTCCGCTCCGGTCAGCGATGCAGCTGTTGCGCTCAGCATCGAACGGTTGCTGACACGCGAAACCGCGCAACGAGGGTCATTGCAAAAGCCCGGCCAGATGGTGGCCTTCCTCAAGGCTGGAGGAGGTGTGGGCGCCACGTCGCTCGCGGTACAGATTGCCGCCATGCTCGCCGGCAAGTCGTCGCCGGCCGCACAGGTCTGTCTCGCCGATCTCGATCTTCAGTTCGGCAACGCCGCCCTCTATTTCGACCTGCGGGACGCACTGACGGTCGCCGACTGCCTTCCCGTCGGCGACGTTCTTGATGAAACGCAGTTTGCCACGGCGCTTGCTACGCACAAATCCGGTGCCCGGATCCTGGCGGCGCCGCGGCAGCCGACGGCTCTCGACGCGCTCAGTCCGCAACTGGCGGAGTCTCTCGTCGCCGGCCTCAAACGCGACTTCGCCCTCACCCTCCTCGATCTTCCGGCGGTGTGGACGCCCTGGACCTACCGCGTATTGCAGCTCGCCGACAGGATCGTCATCGTCACCCGTCTCTCGGTGCCGCATGTGCATCTCGTTCGCCGCCAGCTCGGTGTTCTCGGCATGCAGAAGCTCGACGATCGGCCGGTCCTGCTCGTGTGTAACGCCGCTTCCGCCGAGGAGCAGAAGGCGATCTCGGTCAAGGCGGCGCAGCGCGCCATCGGCCGCGATTTCGATTTTGTCATCCCTGAGGACAGCGCGACCATGATCGCGGCGATCAATCAGGGGGTAGCCATTTCGGACGTAAGGCGCGGCACCAAGGTCGAACGGGGAATCCGTCCGCTGGCTGATGCGCTTGCCGCAGATGCCCTGGCGGGCGCGGCCGCCCGGATGAGAGGGTAATCGCAGATGTTGTTCAGGAACGAGGCATTGCGGTCGGGCACGGGATTCGAACCTGCCGGACGGAATCTGGGAAGTCTGGAGGACGCGACCGCTCTCAAGCTGCGCATTCACCAGCGGCTGCTCGAGCTCCTGAATCTCAGTCTGCTCGACAAGACGCCGCGCGAAGTCCTGCGCACCGAAATCCGCGGCGCCGTCGTCCAGTTGCTTGCGCAGGAAAGAAGACTTCTGACCGTGGGCCAGACCGACCAGCTCGTCGACGACGTACTCGACGAAATTCTCGGGCTCGGTCCTCTCGAGCCGCTGCTGAAAGACGATACCGTCAGCGACATCCTGATCAACACGCATTCCAGCGTATTCGTCGAGCGGCGGGGACTGATCGAAGCGACGGAGGTGCACTTTCAGGACACTGCCCATCTTATTCGCATCATCAACAAGATCGTGTCGGCGGTCGGGCGGCGCATCGACGAATCGCAGCCCATCGTCGATGCGCGTCTGGCCGACGGAAGCCGCGTCAATGCGATCATTCCGCCGCTTGCGGTGGACGGACCGTTGGTGTCCATCCGCAAATTCTCTTCCATACCGATACATATGGCGCGCCTCATCGAGCTGCGAACGATTACCGAGGAGATGGCAAGGGTTCTGAAGGCGATCGTGCAGTGCCGGCGCAACGTGCTCATTTCCGGCGGCACGGGTTCGGGCAAGACCACGCTTCTCAACGCATTTTCCGCCTACATCGCGGATCGGGAGCGCGTAATAACGATCGAGGATTCAGCCGAGTTGCAACTCCAGCAGCCGCATGTATGCCGGCTCGAAACGCGCCCGGCCAATATCGAGGGCAAGGGAGAGATTACGCAGCGCGAACTCGTGCGCAACGCGCTGCGCATGCGCCCGGACCGGATCATCGTCGGCGAAGTGCGGGCCGGCGAGGCCTTCGACATGCTGCAGGCGATGAATACCGGACATGACGGTTCGATGACGACGGTGCACGCCAACACGCCGCGCGACGCGCTGTCGCGTATCGAGCAGATGATCGGCATGGCCGGCCTCGACATTTCCCCGCGCTCGGTCCGCCAGCAGATTGCGTCGGCGATTCACGTGGTCGTGCAGCTGGAACGGATGGAAGACGGCCGAAGACGCGTCGTTTCCATCTTCGAGGTTGTCGGCATGGAGGACGACGTGATCTCCATGCAGGAGATCTTCCGGTTCAGGCGGCACGGGCATGCGCGCGACGGCATCGTTCAGGGAGATTTCGAGACGACCGGAGTACGGCCCAAGCTCATGGAGCTTCTTGCCGCGCGGGGTCTCGAACTGCCGCCGATGATATTCGCCCCTGGCCGAAAGTCGGCGTGACCCATGCTGCAATCGCTGTTTCCCATCATCTACGTTGTGGTCTTCGTCGCCGTTTTGCTCGCTATTCAGGCCGGCGCATCCGTTCTGTTCTCCTCTGGCGACCGCAAACGCAGCATCAACCGGCGGCTGGAAATGCTGGAATCGGGAATGAGTCCGGGCGACGTTTATTCGGCACTCATACGCAAACCTTCCGCTCCCTTCGCCGTGGGTTCCCGCATCTCCGATCTGCACGACCGCGTGTGGACGTATTTCCGTCAGGCGGGGCTTTCGGTATCCCCGCTCCGTGTTCTGGCAATCGTGGTTGGTGCCGCTCTGGGCAGCTGGCTGCTGAGCCTCCTTCTTATGCGCACGGGCACCGCCTCCGGCTTTGCCTTGAATGCCGGTCTGTCTCTGGCTGCCAGTTTCGTGATGTGCGCCCTTGGTGCCTGGCTGTGGATGAACCGCCGCCGCTCGAAGCGGATGAAGGCTCTCGAAGAGCAGATGCCCCTGGCGCTCGACGTCATCAACCGGGCCATACGAGCAGGACACCCGGTGGTTTCGGCCGTGCAGCTCGCGGCCAATGAAATGGGCGATCCGATCGGTTCGGAATTCGGCCTGATCGTGGACGAAACGACTTACGGACTTGCGTTCAAGGACGCTTTGGCCAACTTCGCGCATCGCACGGGCTCCCCGGACGCGCATTTCTTTTCCGTCAGCGTCGGCATCCAGTCGGAGACGGGCGGCAATCTCGCGGAAATTCTTGCGGGTCTGGCTACGGTCATCCGTGGCCGCGGCACGCTGACGAAACGGGTGAAGGCATTGTCGAGCGAGGGACGTGCTTCTGCGCTCCTGTTGAGTGCGCTTCCGGCCATGCTGATCTCGGCTCTCTTCGCGATGCATCCCACCTTCTATACGTCCAAATTCTCCGACCCGATCTTCTGGCCGGTCGTTGCCGTCGTCGCAATGCTCTACGTGCTCGGGTGGTTCATGATCCGCCGCATCGTCAACTTCAAATATTGAACCGGAGGCGATGATGCAGCCCCTCGCACTGACCCTCGAGACACTGACATTCTTCGTGGTCGTGGCGGTCACGTTCGCCATTTCCGACGAATTCGTGCGCTCTCTCGATCGCCGCCGACGGCTCGGCGAGCAACAGTCTGTGGCATCGGCATCGGTACTGCAAAAAGGAAGTGCGACAAACCCGTTCCTGTTGTGGGTGCAATCGTCCACGTCGATCAGCGATTCATCCGCACGCCAGAAACTGCGCCACGAACTGTTCCTCGCCGGATTCGAAAATCCGTCTGCACCGATCTGGTTCGTCATCATCCGTTTCGTCCTCGCCATCGGATTGCCGTTTGTCTACCTGATCGGACGCTGGGCGCTCGCAATGCCGGGCTCGAGCGTCTCGGTGATATTCTGGTCCATCGTGCTTTGTTGCATCGGCCTCCTTGCTCCGCGCAGCTTTCTCGACCGGCGTCTGGAGTCCCGGCGCTCCGGGCTGGAAATGGAATTTCCCGATGCCCTCGATCTGATGGTGGTTTGCATCGAGTCGGGACTGAGCCTCGAAGCGGCGTTTGTCCGCGTCGGGCAGGAGGTTCGGCGTTCGCATCCACGCATTTCCGAGGAGTTTTCGCGGGTCTCGGACGAGCTGCGCGCCGGACGTGGCCGGTCGGACGCGCTGCGCGCGTTGGGCGAGCGCACGGGCGTCACCGGGATAAAATCGTTCGCAGCGCTCGCGATCCAGACCGAAGCGCTGGGGACCAGCATCGCCACGACATTGCGCACCTATTCGGTCGAAATGCGCGAAACCCGGTTTCTCAGGGCCGAGGAAAAGGCATTGCGGATTCCTGTCCTGATGACGATACCGCTCGTGGCGTGCATCCTGCCGGTGATTGTAACGGCGCTTATGCTGCCGGCGGCCATCGACGTCATTCGGGTTCTCATTCCGGCCCTTACCGGAAGCCACGGGGGGCACTGATGGCTACAAGACATTTTGGTCGTGCCGCACTCGTCGCAGCTCTGCTTGCTGGCGCCGCGTCGTGCGCACCGATTTTCGACCGTCCAAAACCCGTCGAAATTCGTCCGGTCGAGACGCCGAGCGCCGACGGCGCGGCCGCCGCTCTCGACGACAGCTCGTATCACGCCGCCGCCAAAGCGATCGAAGACCGCGATTATGCGCTCGCGCTCGATTTCCTTCAGGCCTCGCGTGAAAGGCAGCCACACGACGTCCGCGTGTTGAATGCGTTCGGCGTCGTCTACGACAAGCTCGGCCGCTTCGATCTGAGCGCGCGCTATTACGCGCGGGCGCGGGCGATCGAACCCAATTCGGCGATCGTTCTTGCCAACATCGCCTATTCGAGGACCTTGCAGGGACTGACGAAGGACATGCCGCCGCTTCGGGCACTGGCGGATGCAACTCCTTCCTTGTCGGAAGCTCCCGCACATTCGGCCCAGGAAATGCCGGCGCGAGACGGAGCGGCCGCAAAAGAGGTGGCGGTCGTAGACGCTCCGGCGCGCGTTCTCCCGCAGACGCACGCTGACGCGGCGGAATTGCGCGTGCTGCCCGACAATAATGCTTCCGCTTCGGGAACCGACGCCCCGGCGGAGCCGAACTGGCGCGCGGCGGCAAACAGCATCCAGACCCGGCCGCCGGGCCCTTCGGCGGCACCAGCGCCCCAGCCTCAAGATTTCTCGCGAGCCGGCCGTTCAATGCAGGCCATCGCGGCGGAGCCCCGCGTTGTCGTCGCGCAGGCCGCCGTCCAAATCCCGTTGTCCCCCGCATCCCCCGCACCGGGATTGCCTGCCGCTGCGTCGCCGCGTGCGGTGTCATCCGCGCGCCCCGCGATCAAAGCCCCGTTGCTCACGGGCCATCCCGTCGTCATCGTCAACGCGTCCGGCCGCAAAGGCGCCACCGAGAGCGTGAGGCGCCGGCTTGTGCACTTGGGATGGACGGCGCCGCGCTGGGCCGCCAGGGAAAGCGCGGGTCGCGGACACACGATCCTGCTTTATGCGCGGCCCTATCTGCCGGCCGCCCGCGCGTTGGCGCATTCGCTGAAATTTGCCGTTCGCCTGTCCGTGCGGCCCTGCAATTGCGGCAGGCTGGAACTGATCGTCGGCGAGGACTTCCTGCGCCGGTTTGCCTTGGCGGGAGAAATCGCGCCCGGGGGCGACGCGTCGAGCCCTGCCGACCAATCCATGAATCCCATACGGCCGAAGGAGCCTCATCATGTCCCCGCGTAAATCCGGAATTGTATTCGCCGCGGCGGCCGCCTTGCTGGTTTTGCTCGCGGCCGCTCCCGGTGCCCTCGCCGGCGGCGAGGAAAAGCCGGACGCGGCACAGACGAAGCTGGTGCCGCTGAGCCCGGATACGGTGGCGGACATCCAGCGCGCGATCGACGAGGAACGTTATCTCGACGCCGGCAACATGCTGGACCAGGCTCTGCTTTCGAGTGGGGGCGATCCGCGGCTTCTCCTTCTGGCCGGCAAACTGGGCCTCGCGCGCGGCCGTTACGCCGAGGCGCTTGCGAGTTTCAAGCAGATCGAATCGGATGCGAAGCTGCGCGCGGGCGCCAGGGAGGGCGAGGGCATTGCCCTGTCGCTGCTCGGGCGATCGAGCGAGGCGATCCCGGCGCTGCAGGAAGCAGTCGCCGAAGATCCGTCTGCCTGGCGGGCCTGGAACGCGCTCGGTGTCGAATATGACCGCAAGCATGATTGGACGCAGGCCCAGGCCGCCTACGATCACGCGCTGTCCGATTCCGACAACGCACCGATCGTTCTCAACAATCGCGGATACTCGCTCCTTCTGCAGAACCGCGTGGAGGACGGCATCAAGGACTTCGTGACTGCCCTGCAGAAAAAGCCGGACTTCGCGTCGGCCCGGAACAATCTGCGCCTCGCTATCGCGATAAAGGGCGATTACGACCGCTCCGTTTCGGGCGCGAATGTGGCCGAGCGCGCGGCGGCGCTTAACAATGCCGGGTTCGCCGCCATGCTGCGCGGCGATTACACCCAGGCCGAAAACCTGTTCGGATTGGCGATGAAGGCCAAGGGCGATTATTACGCCCGTGCCGCCGCCAATCTGGAGACGACGCACAGCCTCGAGGGCAACCAGGCGGCGGCACCTGAAAAGCATCGTCCCGCCGCTGCAAATGTGGACACGACGCACGGCCTCGTGGGCAACCAGGCGGCGGCGCCTGAAAAGCATCGTCCCGCCCGCGCCGCTGCAAATGTGGAGACGGCGCACAGCGCCGAAGAAAACGCGGTGACGGCAGAACTGCATCATCCCGCCGGTCAGTGAGCCGGCCGTCGCGACGAAGACGCCGTTGCGACAGCATTTCACACGATCAGGGTAACCCGCTGCTGAATCATCCTGTCCGACATGGCATTCTGAATATGACCGGATCTTGCGCTCGCAACGGGCGACGGAAAACGTCGTGACGTTGCCGCACTTCCCAGGGTTTTTGCCTCAGACGCAGACGCCTCGTTAACTCTAGCGTCTCGTAAGGGACCGGCAAGAGGGCATCGATAGTGTGATGCTTCGTGGAAGAGCGAGCATGGGAAAACCCGCGTGACGAATACAGAATCGAGCGACACCGTTGAGTGTGCATATTGCGGAGGCGCCGGGAAAATCCCAGGAACGCCTTCGATCGGTTTCCAGAAAAAACCCCATCGTCCGAAAACGATGAATTGTCCGCAGTGCGACGGCACGGGCGACGGCGATTCTGGAACGACTGCACATTAGGAATCCGCGCGCCCCACGCGGAGTCGATCAAGGACAGGCCCCAGGCGCCGAAGGACTCGTCCGCAAATTTGCGCGACTCGGCGGCGCGGCTATCGGGACGAAGCAATCGTGGGCCGCCGCGGACAATTGTCCTTCGTTTGGACCCGCTCGACCGCCACGATGCGTCCCTTCAGGTCGGAGATTTGCCAGGGCGTCCACCTGTGGCTGTCCGAACCGACGCTACCGACTCCCACCACCATGCCAATGATGTCTTCAGTTCTAGCTCTTTCCTGCAACGCGGACGCATCGTTCAGGCGCCCGTTCAACATGGCCTTGTATTCCGCGAGTTGCGGACAGGAGAGGTAGGCATAGGGATCCGAATTATAGTTGGCCGCCTTGATCGAGTCTGGATGAGCCGCGCACGCGGGCAAAAACAACGCAAGTGCAATCGCGGAAATCGCGCGATGGGAAATACGCATTTGACAAATCCCCTTTGTTGGAGCGGCGCGGTACGATCCGAAGCGATGTCATCGGCCCGCGCTGACCGGTGACGCTTCCAAAGCTCGTATCTGGGCCGGTCAAACCGGAAGCGTGACGACAAAGGCGACCACCGCACCCAGCAACGCCAGAGCGTAGGCCCATTCGACTGCCGAGAGCTGCGCCATCCCGAACATGGCGCCTCCTGTTTCAAATGTTCGGGCGTACGTTACCAGTGAAATCCGGGGGCCGATGCAGGGCATTGCCTGACAGAGAGAGGCAATATTTTCGCGCTTGATTCCCTGTCTTCGCGACAACCTTGATGAGGTGTTATTTTTTGCAGGCGACCTTAACCATCGGCAACTTCGCCACGCGCAGGCTCAGGCCTGCGTTGAAATTTGAAGTTAACAAAAGTGACAGCGCTAATTAAAACGCGTGTCAGCCGCAGCGCACCCCACGCCGTTCAAAGGAGTTTCGTGTGATCATCTGGCCGTAGTCTGGGTTTGCGTCCCAGCGTGCGGGCTGGAGGGGGCGAGCAAAAGAAGGGACATGATGATTGCTCAAAACAGCGCCATATCCATCCCAGGCACGCTCAAGCCGTCAGGTGGTCGGCGACTATCGTCATAGGTCGTGGCGCAGCCCCACATCTGCGCTTTCGGCTCCCCACTCGCAACAACTCGCTTGTAAATAACCGGTCAGTTAGTTAACTTGCCAGCATGGCGCAGGCCGAGGCGAGCAGCGAAGCCCGATGGCGCAGGCGGAAAGAGGCGCGGCCGCACGAGATCTTGGACGCGGCTCTGGCCGAGTTCGCCACCAGGGGCTTTGCCGCGGCCCGGATGGAGGATATCGCCGCGCGCGCGGGTGTGACCAAGGGCACGCTCTATCTCTACTTCGACGGCAAGGACGACCTGTTCAAAACACTGGTCCGCGAGTCCATCGGGGCGGCGATCGCGGCACGCCGGGCCGACGCGGAGGCATTCGAGGGTTCCTCGGCGGACCTCCTCGCCATGGTGCTGCGCGCCATCGGATATTTTGCCCGGACGAGCGACCGCGCCGTGTTGCCAAAGATCGTCATGGCGGAGGCGGGCAATTTTCCGGAGTTGCTGCGCTTCTACCGCGCCGAGGTGGTCGAGAAGGGCCTGGCGCTCCTCTCTTCCATCGTGGCGCGCGGAACGGCGCGCGGCGAATTCCGCCACGTCGATCCGCAGCACGCCGCGCGGCTGTGCATCGCACCGCTGCTCTTCGTGGTTCTCTGGCGCTCGACCTTTGCCGCGCAAGAAACCGTTCCGTACGATTTCGAGGGCCTTGTCGATGCCCATGTCGACGTGCTGCTGAAGGGCCTGTCCAGGTAAAACGGGGGACATGATGACAATCGACGGCCGGCCGTGGAGCCGCGACCCATGAAAACTGCAGCACGCGTTGCGCTTCTGGTGGTGCTGGCGGCCGTAGCGGCGGGATTCGCCTGGTGGTTCACCCATCGCGAAAAGCCGGCCAGCGAACTGACGCTCTATGGAAATGTCGATTTGCGCGAAGTCGATCTCGCCTTCAACAACAACGAGCGCATCGCGCAGGTGCTGGTGACGGAGGGCGATCGCGTGCGCCGCGGCCAGGTGCTCGCGCGCCTGGATACGCGCCGGCTCGCTCCGCAGGTCGCGCAAGCCGAGGCCAATGTGGCGCTCGACGGCATCAATCTCGAGAATGCGCGCCTCCAGTACCAGCGCAACGCGGCGCTCTCGCGCAATTCGGGAGGGCGCGGCGTCTCCCGGCAGGATGTCGACAACGCCAAAGCCGGCTTCGACGCGCAGACCGCGCGGAAACAGGCCGACGAGGCGCAACTTGCGCTGTTGCGCCAGCAATTGGCCGATGCGGTGCTCGCCGCGCCCTCTGACGCCACCGTGCGCACGCGGGTGATGGAGCCGGGCGAGATGGCCTCGCCGACCAAGCCCGTGTTTTCGCTGGCGCTGACCGACCCCAAATGGGTGCGCGTCTATGCTTCCGAAACCGATCTGGGAAAAATACATCCCGGCATGAAAGCCGCGGTCTACGCTGATTCGTTTCCGGGCAGGCGCTTTCAGGGCTGGGTCGGATTCATTTCGCCGGTTGCGGAGTTCACGCCGAAATCCGTCGAGACGGAGGATCTGCGCACGAGCCTCGTCTACGAGGTGCGCGTCTTCGTCCACGATCCGGCCGACCAGCTTCGCCTTGGCATGCCGGCGACGGTTCACATTCCGCTGGGGGCCAATTCGCCCGGCAAGCGGACGGATGCGCAGTCATGAGCGAAGTCGCGTTGTGTGCGCGCACGGTGCGCAAAACCTTTCGCCGCGCCGACAAGGAGATCGTGGTCGCGCTCGACAATGTGAGCTTCAGCGCACACACGGGCTCGCTCAGCGCGCTTGTCGGTCCCGACGGCGCCGGCAAAACCACGCTTCTGCGCCTGGCGACGGGCCTACTGAATGCAGAGTCCGGCGAGATGCAGGTTCTGGGGATCGACGCCGCGCGCGAGCCGCAGGAGATCCAGAATCGAATCGGCTACATGCCGCAACGCTTCGGGCTCTACGAAGATCTGAGCGTGCAGGAAAATCTGGATCTCTACGCCGACCTCCATGGCGTGAGCCGGCAGGCGAGGGCGGACCGGTACAAACGGCTTATGGAGATGACGGCGCTTGGACCCTTCACGAAGCGACTGGCCGGACAACTTTCCGGCGGAATGAAACAGAAGCTCGGGCTTGCCTGCGCGCTGGTGCGGTCGCCCGAACTGCTTCTCCTCGATGAGCCGACGGCAGGCGTGGACCCGCTGTCGCGGCAGGAATTGTGGGAGATCATCGAGGAACTGATCGCAGATCGGCGGACCACGGTGATCCTGAGCACCGCCTATCTCGACGAAGCCGAACGTTGCGGCCACGTCATCGTGCTGCATGAAGGCAAGCTGCTTGCGCAGGGACCGCCCGAAGAGGTGAGCCGGCTGGCGCAAGGCCGCGTGTTCTTGACCGATCCGCCCGAGGGGCAGACCGCGCGCGGGCTTCAGGCGAGACTTCTCGATCGCTCTGACATCGTGGATGCCGTTCCGGACGCCGGCCGTGTGCGATTCGTTCGTACACAGAGCGCGGCGGGCGATGCAGCGGACCACGCAGAGGCCGCGGAGCCGCGCTTCGAGGACGGATTCATGACGCTTCTGCAGCACAAGCGGGACAGCGCGGCGACGCGATCTCTCGCACTCGAAACAGCGATCAAGCCGGGCGCCGCGCTGGCGGTGGAGGTGCGCGACCTCGTGCGTATGTTCGGAAGCTTCACCGCAGTCGATCACATCAACTTCGAGGTCCGGCGCGGAGAAATTTTCGGACTCCTCGGTCCGAACGGCGCCGGAAAGACGACCAACTTCCGCATGCTGTGTGGTCTCCTGCCGGCGACGGGCGGAACGCTCAGGGTGGCCGGAGCCGATCTGCGCACGGCCCGGGCTTCCGCGCGCCAGCGCATCGGCTACGTGGCGCAGAAATTCTCGCTCTATGGCGATCTCACCGTCCGCGAAAACCTCGAATTCTTTGCGAGCGCTTACGGTCTGCGTGGCGAGGAAAGACGCCGGCGCACGCGCTGGGCCCTCGAGCAGTTCGAGCTCGATACGCAAACCGATCTCACGAGCGGCAAGCTTCCGGGCGGATTCAAGCAGCGGCTGGCGATGGCAGCCGCCCTTCTGCACGAACCCGAAATCCTGTTTCTGGACGAGCCGACGAGTGGCACCGATCCGCTCGCGCGGCGCGAATTCTGGCGGCGCATCACCGCGCTGGGTGAGCAGGGCGTCACCGTCATCGTCACCACCCATTTCATGGAAGAAGCCGAATATTGCGATCGCGTCGCGATTCTGGACGGCGGCCGCGTGCTGGCGCAGGGCACGCCCGCGGAATTGCGCACGCATGTGCCGGTGGAGGCCGGCCGCGCCTCCACGATGGAAAACGCTTTCATTGCCATCGTGGAAAAAGCGCGCCGGGAGCAGGAACATGCGGGGAGGCGGAGCGCGGCATGAGCGATCTCACGGCCAAAATCCGCCGCGTTACGGCCCTCGTGCGCAAGGAGAGTCTCCAGATCGTGCGCGACCCCAGCAGCATCGCTCTCGGGGTCGTAATGCCGGTCATGTTGATCCTTCTGTTCGGCTACGGATTGTCGCTGGACGTGAAGAGCGTACCGGTTGCGGTTGTCATCGAGAATCCGTCGCCGACCGCGAGCGAAGCGATGGCCGGTTTCCGTCTGTCGCCCTATTTCGATGCGCACATCATGACCTCGATGGCGGAGGCCGAGAAGCTCATGATCGAGCGGAAGGTCGACGGCATCGTCCGTCTGCAGTCCGATTTTGCCCGGCAACTGAACAACGGAAATGCAGATGTCCAGGTGCTCGTGCACGGCGCAGACGCGAACCGGGCGCGCATCATCCAGGCCTACGCACAAGGGGCGATTGCGCAATGGGCGGCGCGGCGAAGCGCTGAGGGCGAAACGGTCGCCGGCGGACCGGCAAGCGTTTCGAGCCGGCTCTGGTTCAATGCGGCCAATGACAGTCACTATTTCCTGGTTCCGGGGTTGATCGTTCTGGTCATCACACTGATCGGAGCTTTTCTGACCACCATGGTGGTCGCACGCGAATGGGAGAGAGGAACGCTCGAGGCGCTGTTCGTCACGCCGATGCGCACCGATGAATTTCTTCTCGGCAAGACACTGCCCTATTTCGTGCTCGGCATGATCGGGCTCGGCCTCTGCTTTTTCGCCTCCAGATTCCTGTTCGGCGTGCCGTTCCGCGGATCGTTCCTTCTCTTTGCGGGCATCTCCACGCTCTATCTGCTTATTGCGCTCGGCATCGGGCTGCTCATCTCGTCCGCGGTGAAGAGCCAGTTCGCGGCCAGCCAGCTCACCATGGTGGCGACCTTTCTGCCGGCCATGATGCTGTCGGGGTTCATCTTCGATCTGAGGAGCATGCCCGTGGCCGTGCGCGCGATCACCTATGTGCTGCCGGCCCGCTACTTTGTCGCGCTGCTGCAGACGGTTTTCCTTGCCGGAAACGTGTGGAGCGTGGTTGTCCCCGATGCCGCGATCCTGGCCGCCATGGTCATCGTGCTTCTCGTGCTTTCGCGGCGGGCGACCCGCAAGAGCCTGGCCTGAAAGATCATGTGGCAGAGCCTCGCACGCATCGCCGCTCTGATCCGCAAGGAGCTCCTTGCGATGTTCAAGGATCCGCGGGCGCGCTGGAGCATCGTGGTGCCTCCGGTTCTGCAATGCCTGATCTTCGGCTATGCGGCCACCTACGATCTCAACAATGTGCCCTACGCCGTGCTGGACCAGGATCACAGCATCGCGTCCCACGACCTGCTCGCGCGTTTCGACGGGTCGCGCATCTTCGAGCGCATCGCCAATCTTCGGCGCGACAAGGACATCGATGCGGCCATCAACAACCGCGACGCCATTCTCGTCGTTCAGGTCCCGCAGGATTTCGAACGCAATCTGCTGCTCGGCAAGCCTGCGACTGTGCAGCTGATCGCAGACGGCAGAAATTCCAACACGGCGGGCGTTGCGCAGGCCTATGCCGGGGCGGTGGTCGATGCGTTCAATACCGACTGGCAGACCCGGCACGGCGAGGCCGGTCCGTCGATCGGGATGTCTTCGCGCGCGTGGTTCAATCCCAATCTGGAGACGCGGTGGAACATGATCCCGAGCCTCATCGGCACCATCACCCTGATTCAGACGATGATGCTGGCCGCCATGTCGATCGCGCGGGAGCGCGAGCAGGGCACCTTCGACCAGCTGTTGGTCACGCCGTTCCGGCCGATGGAAATCATGGCCGGCAAGGCGGTACCTTCGATGATCGTCGGAATCATCCAGGCGACGAACATTCTGCTCGTTGCGCAATTGTGGTTCCGCATTCCCTTTCAGGGATCGTTTGCGGTTCTCTATGCGGGGCTCATTCTCTTTCTTCTGGCGGCGGTGGGTATCGGCATCTTTGTCTCGTCGATCGCCGCGACCATGCAGCAGGCCATGCTCTACGGGTTTCTGCTGATCATGCCGTTCTCTCTCCTCTCCGGGCTGACGACTCCGATCACCAACATGCCGGAAGCCCTTCAGATCGCGACCTTCGCCAATCCGCTCCGTTACGCCATCACGATTGCGCAGCGCGTCTATCTCGAGGGTGTGGGCGTCGGGCCATTGGTCCCCAATCTTTGGCCGATGGTCATCATCGCGACAGTGACGCTGGGCGCGGCGACCTGGATGTTCCGGCATCGCGTGGCATGAACAAGCGATACTCGCGCATCGCCTTGATCGCCTTCGCCGGCACGCTGGCGGGATGCACGGTCGGCCCGGATTTCGTAAAGCCCAGTCCCGTAGTGCCGCCGGCGTGGACCGCCGGAGCGGCGAACCCGGCGGGAAAGGTCCCGAGCGCGCTAACGTCGTCCGCTCCAGAGACCGACGCGTGGTGGCAGAGTTTTCGCGATCCCGAGCTTGTCTCTTTGATTTCGCGCGCCGCGACGGAGAATCTCGATCTCCGCGAGGCGGCGCTGCGGATCGCCGAAGCGCGCGCGCAACGCGATATCTCGGCGGCCGACCAGTTGCCGAGCGTTTCGGGCAACGCGTCCTACACCAATCAGCGCATCAGCACGACAACTGCGCAGGGCTCGCTGTTCGGCTCGTTCGGCAAGCTCGGCGGCGGTCTGCCGGTCAACATCCCGAGCTTTCCCAACCCTTATAATCAGTATCAGATTGGCTTCGACGCTTCGTGGGAGCCGGACGTGTTCGGCGGCGTGCGCCGCTCCGTCGAGGCAGCGGGCGCGGACGTGGAAGCCTCGCAGGAAGACGCGCGTGCCGCGCTGATCTCGCTCGAAGCGGAAATCGCGCGCGATTATATCGATCTCCGCAACGCCCAGGGACAGCTTGCGATCACCAATCGCGATCTCGTCACCGAACAGCAAATCCGGTTGCTCGCGCGCCAGCGCCACGATGCGGGATTGGGCACCGACCTCGATGTCGTCAATGCAACGGCCGAGCTGCGGCAGACGCAATCGCAATTGCCGCCGCTGTCGCGTACGATCGAGTCCGATATCAATCAGCTGAGTCAGCTGCTGGCCCGCGAACCGGGAGCGCTCGGGACAGAGTTGCGGGCAAGTGCGCCCGTTCCACCCGTTCCCGCGAAAATACGTATCGGACTGCCCGGTGATCTGGTGCGCCGGCGACCGGATATCCGTGGCGCGGAGGCGCGTCTTCATGGCGCGACCGCGCGGGTCGGCGTGGCGGTCGCCACCCTGTTTCCGAGCCTGACCTTCAACGCCAATCTGGGCACGCAGGCCGAGCGCTTCCCCGACCTCGCCGAATGGGCAAGCCGCTTCTACTCAATCGGTCCGAGCCTCCAAATTCCCATCTTCGAGGGGGGCCGTTTGCGGGCGACCGTGCAGCTTGCCGACCTGAAGGAGAAGGAAGCGGCGCTGGATTATGCCAACACGGTTCTGAACGCCGTGCATGAAGTCGAGAATGCAATCGTCGCCTATGACAGCGAACAAAGGCGGCGCGCGGCCCTCGGGGCAACACTGATCCAGAACCGCGATGCGCTGGGTCTGGCAAGAGATCGCTACAAAAGCGGACTTACGACGTTCCTCGACGTGTTGGATGCCGAACGCAATGCGCGGCAGACGGAACTTGCGATGGCTGCCAGCACGGCAGCTGTGTCGACAAATCTTGTCGCATTGTACAAAGCATTGGGCGGTGGCTGGGAGGAAAATGGCGATACGGGTGGGCACGTTGCGCAGAACATCGGGCGCTAGCGCGTCTTTTTGCCGTCGAATCGCGTGCGCCTGCGGTTTCGCGATTTTGTTTTGTGCAGTTTCCGCGCGAGCCGAACCGCAATGGATGCGGCTTCCGCCGACGCCCGTTCTTCCACATGCCGAGCGGAGCGGGCTGGCGCCGGTGAACGGGATTCGCATCTGGTACGCCGAATTTGGCGCTGGCCCGCCGGTCATTCTTCTGCACGGTGGGCTTGCGAACGCCAACTATTGGGGCAATCAGGTGCCCGAACTGGCGCGCCGCTACCGGGTGATCGTCATGGACGGCCGCGGACACGGCCGCAGCAGTCGCAACGCGGCGCCCTTCGGTTACGACCTGATGGCGTCGGACGTGCTCGGCCTGCTCGACTATCTCAAGATCGAAAAGGCGGCCATCGTCGGTTGGAGCGACGGCGCGATCTTGGGTCTCGACATCGCCATCCATCATCCCGAGCGCGTAGCGAAGCTCTTCGCCTTTGCCGCAAATTCGGATCCATCGGGCGTCAAAGACGTCAATAAAAGCCTGGTTTTTACCGCTTTCATGGCGCGGGCCGGGAAGGAATACGAAAAACTCTCGCCTACGCCGCTCGGTTACAAAGCTTTCGTTGGACAAATCACCCGGATGTGGAACGTCGAGCCGCATTTCACCGCGGAAGAGCTTGGTTCCATCCACGTTCCGACCTGGATTGTCGATGCGGATCATGACGAAGCGATCAAACGCGAGAACACGCTGTATTTGGCCGATCATATTCCCCACGCCTCGCTTCTGATCCAGCCCGGGGTCAGTCATTTCTCTTTTCTCCAGGATCCGGAGCAGTTCACCCGCGATGTGGAACACTTCCTGCAACGCGACCCATAGCGTGAATTCTCGTTGACCGACCTTCAGTTTTGGCAGCTTTCTTTGTCCACCGATTTCATGGATACTGGCGGCATCTCGGCTGGGACGATTCGACTTGATTTCGGAAGACGCCATTTCGTCGGCATCGTCGCGGGAGATGTTGCGCGACGCGATGCATGGCCGCGTGAATGCATTGCTTGTCGTCGTGGTGCTGGCGATATCGGCGCTTCAGTTTTTTCTCGCTCCCCTCATCCTTCCGACGGGCGCGTGGTCGGCAATTGCAATCGTGGCGCTTTGCGCGATGGCGACGCCCCTGCATTGGGGACTCATGCATGAATCGATTCACGGCAACCTGTTTACCGATCCATCGGCCAACCGGCGGGCGGGCAGGGTGCTCGGCGCTTTTCTGTTGCTGTCGTGGGACGTGATGCGTTTCGGGCATCTGCTTCACCACAGCGCCAATCGGCACGAATTCGACCGGCCGGAAGCAGTACCGCCCGGCGGCTCCCGACTCGTGGCTGCCGGTCCCTACTTCCTGAAATTGCTTGGCGGACACGCGCTGATTTCGGCGCTGTCCTCTGCCGCTCTGGTGCTGCCGGCGAAAATTGTCGTGAGACTGATCGAAGTTCTTGCTCCGGGCAGCGAACTTGGTCCTATGCGGACCGCCGCGGTTCGGGCCTTTACAAATGCCGGCCGCCAGACGCGCATTCGGACCGATCTGCTGCTTGTTCTCGCACTGATCGCTTTTGCGGCCACGTGCTGGGGTGCGACCTGGCCGGTCTTCGCAATCTCGATCGGCGCCCGCTTTCTTGTACTTTCGATCCTGGACAACGCGCCGCACTATGGAACCGCAATCGATTCCGGCACGAAGGCCCGCAATAGCGAACTGCCCGGCTGGGCGACGTGGCTCGTTACCGCGCAAAATTTTCACGGAGTCCATCACGGCGCCCCCGGGCTTCGGTGGCAGGAGCTACGCCCTGTCTTTCAGAGCGCGGCCATTGGATATGACGGGACGTGGGGCGCTACGGTCCTGCGGCAATTCCGCGGCCCGCTTAATTTGGAGAGCCTCGTCTCGCGATAGCGCGGGACGTGTTCAACTACCGTCCCGCTCCTTTCTGACATGACGCGCTCGACATTACACTCCAGCCGCGCTCGCGCGCGGACAGGTGGCGGGCCACGACAAAATGGGAGAACACGAGTCAGGATCTCGCGCTCGTATCATTCGCTCGAAACAAACAGGTGCGCCTCGTCGGCTGCGCTGAAGAGAGCACGGGCCTTGTTCACACTCTCTTCGAATTCGGCCTCGGGCACGCTGTCGGCGACGACGCCGCCGCCGGCCTGCACATACATCACGCCATCCTTGACGACGGCCGTGCGCAGAACGATGCACGTATCCATCGAGCCGTTCGCTGCAATATATCCGACCGCGCCGGCATAGGCGGCGCCGCGCTTTACCTGCTCGAATTCGTCGATGATCTCCATGGCGCGAATCTTGGGCGCGCCGGTCAACGTCCCGGCGGGCAGTCCGGCGGCAAGCGCGTCGACGGCATCGAGACCGTCGCGGATTCGTCCCTCCACATTCGAGACGAGATGCATCACATGGGAGTAGCGCTCGATGAAAAAGCTGCCGGTGACCTGCACGCTTCCCGTCTCGGCCACGCGGCCCACATCATTGCGGCCGAGGTCGAGCAGCATCAGGTGCTCCGCCCGCTCCTTGGGATCGGCAACGAGTTCTTCGCCGAGCCTTGTATCCTCTTCGGCATTGGCGCCCCGGCGCCGCGTGCCCGCGATCGGCCGCACGGTTACTATTCCATCGCGCAGGCGCACGAGGATCTCCGGGCTGGAGCCGACGATCGCAAAGCCCGGGAAGGCCAGATGATAAAGGAACGGCGAGGGATTGAGTCGCCGCAGCGATCGGTAGAGCGAGAAAGGCTGAAGCGCGAAGGGCCTGCGGAATCGTTGACTCGGCACGACCTGGAAAATGTCGCCCGCGCGAATATACGCCTTTGCGCGCTCGACGATGGCGAGATACTCGGCGCGCGACATGTTGGATTGTATCGGCTGCGGATTCGCGTCGACGGGCGCGGCAGCGAGTGCAAGCGGTGCATCGAGTAGGGCAGCCGCCCGGGACAACCGTTGCGATGCCTGCGAGTACGATGTGCCTGCATCGGTTCCCGCAGCTGGCCAGGCCGGGGTGACCAGGATGATTTCGCCGCGCAGATTGTCGAATATGGCGGTGATCGTGGGACGGAAAAGAATCGCATCGGGCAGATCGAGCGGGTCGGCGCGCGCAGGACCGAGCCGCTCGATCTCGCGCACCATGTCGTAGCCCAGATAACCGAACAGTCCGACGCACATCGGAGGCAGTACATCCGGAAGCTCCATTCGCATTTCGTCGAGGAGCATGCGCAGCGATTGAAATGGCGTATCCGTCGGGCGGCCGGATGTGCCGCCGTAGCCGGCGCCGGTGCGAACGATGCCGGCGCGGCCATTCCGACACTGCCAAATAACATCCGGCTCGACACCGATGATGGAATAGCGTCCCCGGGACTCGCCTCCATGGACGCTCTCGAGCAGGAAGGCGTTGTCGCGCAGCCCGGCGAGTTTCATGTAGGCCGAAACGGGCGTCTCGAGATCCGCAATGCGCCGCGCGAAAACAGCCTGGCCGCGGCCCTCGTCGTGGATGCGCGAGAATACCGGATAATCCGGCTCGATCTTCATTCGTTGGCTATGAACCGCCCGTTGCCCGGTCGGCCTGGGATTGATTGATGGTCACGCCTTCGCGCGCGCGAACGGCCGTTGCCAACGACGAATCGAAATCGCCTCCGGCCTCGCTGCTGAGATTTTCGACGAATCGCTGGTAGTAGGGATTTCCGGCGAGGTCGGGCGGATGTTGCACGGCCGTGACGCGCGCAATGGCGATGCCGCTTCCGTCGGCCGTGGGCGACGATACGACCTCGCCGGGCGCGGCGTCGAACAGGCTGCGCACGAGCTGCGGAGAGAGTGTGGCGGACGCTGCATCGCGCCCCAGCGCACCGGTCGACTGCACGCCGACCTTGAGTTTCGAAGCAATGGACGAAAGGTTCTTTTCCGTCGACGCCTGGGCCGCGAGCAGCCGCGCCAGCGCCGTCATTCGCTGGCGCTGAAGATCGGCGCTCCAGGCCGCCGCCGCTTCCGCGCGCACCGCCGACAGCGGCTTGAGCTTTGGCGGCGTTACGCCGTTGACCTTGATCACGTAGACATTGCCGTCGGTTGAAGGGAAGGGATCTCCTTCCTCGCCCACCTCGGTCTTCTGAAGCTGCGCGAGGAAATCCGGCGAGACCGGAAGATTTGCCTTAGTTCCCTCGGACGTCAGCCCCTTTCTGTCGACGGCGGCAAGGTGAACCACACGCATGCCCGCACGCTTGGCAGCCTGATCGAGCGAAGCGCCGCCGGCACTTGCGTCGTCGAAAGCGTTGCTGACTTCGGTGAGTTTGGCGGTGGCAAGTTCGTTCAACACCTCCTTGCGCAACGAATCCCTGACATCGGCGAAGGATTTGCTGACGCCCGGTGTGATCTTCGAGACATGAAGCAATACCCAACCGAACGTGTATTTGATCGGTTGTGTCGCGCCGCCGACCGGCAAGGCGAAGGCGGCCGGACCCCGGTCCTTTCCAAGATCGGCTTCTACGACGGTTGCCAGAGACGTATCGGCGGGCTTCAACCCGCGCTGCGCGGCCAAATCGGAAAATGTGGTTCCCGCGTCGAGCTTCGCACGAGCTGTCTTCGCGCTCGCCTCGTCGGGAAAGGTGATCTGGTCCACATCGCGCTTCTCGGGAAACTGATACTCGTCCTTGTGCAGCTCGTACTGCTGCTTGAGCTGATCTTCGCTCACCTGGATTTGACTCACCACGTCCTGCGGGCCGGCGACGGCGTAGGTCACCGCGCGATATTCGGGCGTGCTGAACTGGGCCGGATGGGCTTTGACGTAGGCGGCGAGGTCGGCGTCGTTGGCGGCGGGCGGAGGACCGACGGCGTCTTTCGCAAGAACGACGTATTCGGCCGCGCGCTGCTCGTTGATGTAGTCGAAGTAAAGCCTGGCGTAGCCCAGCGGAAATGCGAAGCCGCCATGGGCAGCAACGAGCAGCTGGTCTCCCGCCAGGTCCCCGCGTTCGCGTTCCACGAAGCTCTGCTCCGTATAGCCCGCACCCTGGATACGTTGAAGGAAGGTGTCGTGATCGAATCCGCCCAAGGGTCCCCTGAAAGCGGGAATCGCGCGAATGTTGCTTGCGACCTGGGCGTCGGACGCGGTCAGGCCGTATTGCGCCGTGGCATGATCGACAGCGGTCCGGTTGATCGTATTCTGCAATGCCTCCTTGTCCAGGCCCTTCGCATGCGCTTCTTCTGAGGAGACCTCATGCCCCAATCGGGCGCCCGCATTGCGCAGGAAATTGCGGTAATCGCGCTGGAATTCGTCGATGGAGATCTTTTCGCCTCCGACGCTGGCGATGCTCGTGTCCGCACTCGTGTGAAAAATGTCGGCGATGCCCCAGACGCCGAAACTCAGCGCCAGCACCCCCAGGAATATGGAGGAAATCCAGGACTTGGAAAGCCGGCGCATCTGTTGAAGCATGGAGCGGATCCGTTGGCGGCGAGGAGCGGGCGATGATAGGGGAGGGGCATGAGCAACGGCAAGCCAAGGCGATGCGTGGCATGCGGCCGCTGATCGCCGGCAATTGGAAAATGAATGGCCTGGGCGGATCTCTGGCGGAGATCGCTTCCATCGGGCGCTGGATTGCGAACAACCGCCCGGCAGCAGACATCCTTGTTTGTCCGCCTTTCACACTCATTGCGCGCGCAGCCGCCGTGGCCCCCGACCATTTGAGAATTGGGGGGCAGGATTGTCACGCCGAACCCTCCGGGGCATTCACGGGCGATGTGAGCGCAGAAATGCTCAACGATGCCGGTGCGGTTGCCGTGATTATCGGTCATTCCGAAAGACGGCACTTTCATGGAGAAACGGACGAAATCGTTGCAGCGAAGGCGAGAGCGGCGTGGCGTGCAGGGCTTCTGGCAATCGTATGCGTCGGGGAAAAGGAGGACCAGCACGATTCCGGGCAGGCCAGGAACGTGGTGCGTGCACAGATCGAGGCGAGCCTGCCGCAGGGCGCCAATCCGGCCAACACCGCTCTCGCGTACGAGCCGGTTTGGGCGATCGGAAGCGGCCGCACACCGTCCGCAGACGAGATCGTCTCCATGCATGGCTCGATCCGGGCGCAATTGGAGGAACGGTTGGGAGCAGGTGGCGCGCTGCTGCGCATCCTCTATGGAGGTTCCGTCAAGCCGGCAAATGCACCGACAGTTCTGTCGCAGGCGAACGTCGGCGGAGTGCTTGTCGGCGGCGCAAGTCTCAGAGCCGAGGAATTTGCCGGCATCATTCGGGCAGCGGCGGACGCCTCTTCCCACGACAGCCGCTTTGCCGTATGAGCGGCGGCGAAAATCGGTCGCCCGGCGTCAGATGCAGTCCGTACTTATTGTCGTTCAGGTCTTCGTTTCGATCGCGATGATCGTCGTCGTGCTTCTCCAGCGCTCCGAGGGGGGCGCGCTCGGAATGGGCGGTGGTGGCTCCGGACTGGGCGGCCTGTTCTCGCCACGGGGTGCGGCCGACACGCTCACACGGACGACCGCCATACTGGCCGTGCTTTTCTTTCTCAGCAGTCTCGGTTTGACATTGTTGGCTCTGCACGGGCGGCCCCAATCCTTTCTCGAAGCCAATCCGGGCGCGCCGACCCAGAGTTCGCCTGCCCGTCATTCGGCGCCGAAGACCGCTCCCGAAAAGCCGGCAGTCCCTACACCGCACGGCTGAGCGCTTCATTCCCGCGATGGCAAGCGAGGCAGCCGCGCCGTCGCCCATGTTTTCGGTTGACGACCGTCTTTTGTGCTTGAGGTGCACGGGGTCCGTTGCCTATGGTGCGATTCCATGGCGCGGTTGATCTTCATCACCGGCGGCGTGGTTTCCTCTCTGGGCAAGGGTCTTGCGTCGGCGGCGCTGGGCGCGCTGTTGCAGGCGCGTGGCTACCACGTGCGGCTGCGCAAACTCGATCCGTATCTCAATGTCGACCCGGGAACGATGAGTCCGTTCCAGCACGGCGAAGTCTATGTCACGGACGACGGCGCCGAGACGGATCTGGATCTCGGTCACTACGAGCGCTTCACATCGGTTTCGTCGGGCAAATCCGACAATGTGACCGCCGGCCGCATCTATCAGGAAGTGATTTCGACCGAGCGGCGAGGCGGCTATCTCGGGCGAACGGTCCAGGTCATTCCGCACGTGACCGACGCGATAAAGGATTTCGTCCTGGCCGGCGCGCCCGAGGTCGATTTTCTGCTTGTGGAAATCGGTGGCACGGTGGGCGACATCGAGGGCCTGCCGTTTTTCGAAGCAATCCGTCAAATTGGAAACGATTTTGGCCGCGAGCGCGTCGCCTTCGTGCACTTGACGCTGGTTCCCTTCATCGAGACGGCGGGGGAACTGAAGACGAAGCCGACGCAACACTCCGTCAAGGAGCTGCGCTCGATCGGCATTCAGCCCGATGTCCTTCTGTGCCGCGCCGGTATGCCGATTCCCGACGACGAGCGCCGCAAGATCGGCCTGTTCTGCAATGTCAGGCCGGAGCGGGTGATTTCCGCGCCCGATCTTCCCTCGATTTACGAAGCGCCACTCCGATACCACGAACAAGGCTTCGACACGCAGGTCCTGAAGGTGTTCGGTCTCGAGGACGCGCCCGCGCCGGACCTGTCGCGCTGGCGAGCGGTTGTCGAGAAGGTGCTGAACCCCGAAGGGGAGGTCCGCATCGCGGTGGTCGGCAAGTACATGCAGGTCAAGGACTCCTACAAATCCCTGTCGGAAGCGCTGACCCATGGCGGGCTCGCCAATAATGTCCGTGTCCGGATGGAATGGATCGACAGCGAGATTTTCGAGCGAGCCGACGCCGCCGTTTACCTGGAAGGCGTGAACGGCATTCTCGTGCCCGGCGGATTCGGAGAACGCGGCACGGAAGGAAAGATTTGCGCCGTCCGGTTTGCGCGCGAGAGGGGCGTACCTTTTTTTGGCATCTGCTACGGGCTGCACATGGCGGTCATCGAAATTGCCCGCGATCTTGCGGGCCTTGAGGGAGCAGGCTCGACGGAGATCTCACGGCCCCGCCACCCCGTCATCGCGCTGATGACCGAATGGACGAAAGGGAATGAGGTGGAAACGCGCAATGAAGGAGGCGATTTGGGCGGCACGATGAGGTTGGGGGCCTACCCCGCCGTGCTCACGCCCGGCAGCCGGGTGGCGGACGTCTATGGCACGACGACGATCAGCGAGCGGCACAGGCATCGCTACGAAGTCAATGTCGGCTACGTGCGACAGCTTGGCGAGCACGGTTTTGTCGTCTCGGGCTGGTCGCCGGATGGACGGCTGCCCGAGATCATGGAAATCCCCGAGCATCCCTGGTTTATCGGCGTCCAGTTTCACCCGGAGCTCAAGTCGCGACCTCTGGAACCGCATCCGCTCTTTGCGTCGTTCATTGCCGCGGCGGTCCATCAGAGCCGACTGGTATGACAGTGGCACCCAACCCGGTCGTGCGCGTCGCATCGGTGGAGATCGGCAATGCGCGGCCGCTTGCGTTGATTGCCGGCCCTTGCCAACTCGAAAGCCGCGAGCATGCGCTGGAGATGGCGGCAGCCCTCAAGGAGATGGCAGGCGCAGCCGGGATGGGCCTCGTCTACAAGACGAGCTTCGACAAGGCGAATCGAACGAGTGCGGGAAGCAAACGCGGGCTCGGGCTTGAGCGCTCCCTCCCGATCCTCGCGGAAATTCGCGAGAGACTCGGCATTCCCGTGCTCACCGATGTTCACGAACGGAGCCAATGCGCGCCGGTGGCCGAAGCCGTCGACATACTTCAGATACCCGCGTTCCTGTGCCGCCAAACCGATTTGCTTCTTGCCGCGGCGGCGACCGGCAAAGCCGTCAATGTCAAGAAGGGGCAGTTTCTGGCCCCGTGGGACATGAAGAATGTCATTGCCAAGATCACAAGCGCAGGAAATCGCGATGTGCTGGTGACGGAGCGCGGCGCGAGCTTCGGCTACAATGCGCTCGTCTCTGATTTTCGCGCGCTTCCGATCATGGCGGCGTTCGGCGCGCCCGTCGTGTTCGACGCGACCCATTCGGTGCAACAGCCCGGCGGGCTTGGCGATGCCAGCGGGGGCGAGCGAAGAATGGTGCCCTATCTCGCCCGCGCTGCCGTCGCGGTAGGCTGCGCGGCTGTCTTTATGGAGACGCACCAGGATCCCGATAACGCGCCGTCCGACGGGCCGAATATGCTCAGCCTTGTGGATGTGCCCGCTCTTCTCGCCGATCTGGCAGCAATCGACCGTATCGCCAAAGCGCGGACAGCGTAGAAAATCCGCGCGCGATCAAGCCGCGGTTGCGGCACTCCAGTTTATCACGATCCCGGCGATCGCCAGGAGCAGCAAAGCGATCTGGCAGAAAGCGCCGATTCCAAAGCCCAGGCTCCGCTTTGAAGGATCCGCCATGTAGGCTTGCATGTAGATGATGCGTCCCACGATCCAGACCAGGCCGATCACGGGCACGAGAAACCCCACTCTGGTGAAGGTGATCGCCGCAATCCAGAGAGCCGGCAGAAACATTGGCATCGCCTCTAGCGTGTTCATCTGGACGCGGTAGGCACGCTCGAATTCGGGATTTCCGGTGACCGCCGGCGCCGCAATATTGTGCTTCTCACGCATGTTTCCGACACGAATGATAGTGAACATGTAAAGGATCGCGGCCAGGATCGTGACGGCGGCGGTGAGCAGCATGGACGGCGTTGCAAGCATGGATGCCTCCCCTTCTCGCGGACAAGATCCGCGACTCGGACGGCATGCTACTCAATTTCTTTGAAAGATGGACGTGCGGGAGGGCCCGACAGGCGCGCCCGACCTCTCCTGCTGATCAACCGGATCTGAATTGCCGCGGATCGGCGCCCGAACCGCCGTAGGGGCGGCTCCGCCGGCGCCGTTCGCACTTGACATTCAAGCGATGCTATTTGTCGGCTCCGGCCGCTCGCTTCTTCTTCCGCGCGAGCCTCTTCTCTTTGCGGTTGTCCTTGTTCTTGCCTTTGCCGCCGGCGCCGCGTTCCTGGATTTTGGTCTCCAGCTTCTGCTTTTCGCCGCTCGGCAGGGTGTTCCATTTCTCCTGCAGCCGGGTACGCAGCCCGCTGAGCTCGGCTTCGCTCAGCGCTTCCAGATGTTCCTTCTGCTTCTTGCGGGCAGCCTGCTTCTCCTCCTGCGACTTGCCCTTAAATTCGCCCTTATGCTCCCGGCGCCAAATCGCGGTCTGTTCCGGCGTGAGAAGGCGGCGTTTCTTGCCGCCGGCCTGTTGTGCTTCCGGCATTTTCTTACCTCCTGAGGAATCGGTTCGAGCCGGGGAAATCCGGCCGCCAGCGGCGCCACAACTACGCCAGCGCGCCCGTCGATGACAACACTCCAAAAAAAAATCGTTCGCCCATCATGGTGGCCGCGCAGCGTGCGAAAGGCGAGGTTCGCCCCGCCGACACGCGGGGTCGGGAGGGCGCCTCGACGAAGTCGGAGGCCGCATTGCCGCGGCCGGCTCTATCTCCTAGAAGGCGGCGGGCAGACTGGTCCGGGAGTCAGCGTGTGACCGCCATTGTCGATCTTGTTGCGCGGGAAGTTCTCGATAGCCGCGGCAATCCGACCGTCGAGGTGGATGTTCGGCTGGAAGATGGCTCGCTTGGCCGTGCGGCCGTGCCGTCAGGCGCTTCGACCGGCCGTCACGAGGCCGTGGAGCTGCGCGATGGCGGCCGCAGATATGGGGGGAAGGGCGTAACGAAGGCTGTCGACGCCGTTAACCGCGATATTTTCGATGCGCTGGGCGGCTGCGAGGCCGAGGATCAATCGCGCATCGATGCGACGATGCGAACTCTGGACGGCACCTCCAACAAGGGCCGCTTGGGTGCAAATGCGATCCTTGGCGTCTCGCTCGCGGTGGCAAAAGCGGCAGCCGCGGCCCGCGGCCAGGCCCTTTACCGTTATCTCGGCGGGCCGGGCGCGCGCGTACTTCCGGTGCCGATGATGAACATCGTCAATGGCGGCGTGCACGCCGACAACCCCATCGACTTTCAGGAATTCATGATCGTGCCCCTCGGCGCGCCAAGCTTCCGCGAGGGGTTGCGTATGGGCGTGGAGGTGTTTCACGCCCTGAAGGCGGCGCTCAAGAACGCCGGCCACGACACCAACGTAGGAGACGAAGGCGGTTTCGCGCCGGCACTGAAGAGCGCCGACGAGGTGCTGGCATTCATCATGCGTGCGATCGAGGAGGCAGGCTACCGGCCGGGCGATGACGTCGCTCTCGCTCTTGATCCTGCCTCGACCGAATTCTTCAAGGATGGACGCTATCGCCTTGACGGAGAAGGCCGCACGCTCGACGCCGAAGGCATGGTGAAGCTCTACGAAGATCTTTGCCGCCGCTTTCCCATAGTCTCGATTGAAGACGGAATGGCGGAAGACGACTGGCAGGGATGGTCCGCGCTGACACAGGCGCTGGGCCGGCACGTGCAGCTCGTGGGCGACGACATATTCGTGACCAATCGCGAACGGCTGCTGCGTGGCATCGCCGAAGGCGTCGCCAATGCGATCCTGGTAAAGCTCAATCAGATCGGAACCTTGAGCGAAACTCTTGAAACCGTGGATACGGCGCATCGCGCCGCCTATCGCGTCGTGATCTCACATCGCTCCGGAGAAACGGAAGATACGACCATCGCCGATCTTGCGGTCGCTACCAATTGCGGATTGATCAAGACCGGATCGTTGTCCCGATCGGATCGCCTCGCCAAATATAACCAGCTGCTGCGCATCGAAGAGCAGCTCGACGATCAGGCAGTCTACGCCGGGCGAAATGCTCTGCGTCGCTGACGCGGAGCCCAATTTTTCTCTTGACGGTGCGAATCACTCTATGATTCGTAGACATCATGCGAATCAGACGCAGCGTGACACGCTTTTTTGGCATTCTTGTGATACCGGCGATCTCTGCCGCTGCGATTGCCTATTTCGGCTACTACACGCTGTGGGGGACGAGAGGCCTTCTCGCCCTGTCCGATGTTCGCGCCCGTCTCTCGGTTCAACAGGAACAGCTCGCTTCGCTCGCCGATCGGCGCGCGCGCCTCGAGCACCGCATCCGGCTCTTGAGCAGCGGAACCGAGGATCGCGACCTCATCGAAGAGATCGCACGCGGGCAGATGCTCGATAGTTCGCCGGGGCAGATTGCGGTACCGCGCGACCGGCAGTAGCGGATTCCGGCGTCATCCTTCGCGATAACTGCGAAATTCGAACCGCGACTTGCCAAAATCGGGAGCCCTTGCGACAACCGCCGGGGTTTGGCGAGGCAGGCGAGGCATGATGGCCGCGGCGAGCACGGCGGAGGCGAACGGCGCGCATCGGGACGCGCCGGACACCGTGCTGGCCCGCAAGCTCTATGCCGACATGCTGCTGATCCGCCGCTTCGAAGAGAAGGCCGGCCAGCTTTATGGCATGGGACTGATCGGCGGGTTCTGTCACCTTTATATCGGGCAGGAAGCGGTCGTCGTCGGAATGCAGGCGACATTGCAGCCCGGCGATCAGGTGATCACCGCATATCGCGACCACGGGCACATGCTGGCGACCGGCATGGATCCGAAAGGCGTGATGGCGGAACTGACCGGCCGTGCCGCCGGATATTCCAAGGGCAAGGGCGGCTCGATGCACATGTTCAGCCGGGAGAAAAACTTCTTCGGCGGACATGGCATCGTCGGGGCCCAGGTTCCGATCGGCACGGGGCTCGCTTTTTCCAACCGGTACCGCGACAACGGCGCCGTCACGCTGACGTATTTCGGCGACGGCGCCGCCAATCAGGGCCAGGTCTACGAAGCGTTCAACATGGCCGAGCTGTGGAAGCTGCCGGTCGTCTACGTCATCGAAAACAACCAATACGCAATGGGCACAAGCGTCGAACGCTCGAGCGCGCAGGCGCAACTCTGGCGGCGCGGCGCGTCTTTCAACATTCCCGGCGACGAAGTGGACGGCATGGATGTGGAGGCGGTGCTGGCGGCCGGGTGCCAGGCGGTCGAGTGGTCGCGTTCGGGCAAGGGCCCGTTCATTCTCGAGATGAAGACCTACCGGTACCGCGGGCATTCCATGTCGGATCCGGCAAAATACCGGACGCGGGAGGAAGTTCAGAGCGTGCGCGAAAAGCGCGATCCGATCGAGCATTACGGACAACGCCTGGTCGCGCGCGGGCAGGCCACCGACGAAGAACTCAAGTCGATCGACAAGAAGACGCGGCAAGTTGTTAATATGGCTGCAGAATTTGCGACGGAAAATCCCGAGCCTGCGGTGACGGAACTCACCACGGATGTGCTTGGCTGAGGCCCGCATGTCCATCCAGATACTCATGCCGGCACTGTCGCCCACCATGGAGGAAGGCAAGCTCGCCAAATGGCTGGTGAAGGAGGGCGATCAGGTCCGTTCCGGCGATGTGCTCGCCGAGATCGAAACGGACAAGGCGACGATGGAGTTCGAAGCCGTCGATGAAGGCACGATCGGAAAAATCCTGATCCCCGAAGGTACCGAGGGCGTGAAGGTCAACCAGCCAATCGCCGAGCTCGACCAGCCAAACGACGAGTCCGGTTCCGACGCAGCGGCGGGTCAGCG
>DASXMF010000017.1:0-10296 GCA_036495845.1 Rhizomicrobium sp. | reverse complement strand
GCGGTGCGATAAAGGCGCGCCTCGCGCCATTTGCGCTCGACGTGATATTCCTTGGTAAAGCCGTATCCGCCGAGCGTATTGAGCGCCGCTTCGCCGGCCTCCCACGCGGCTTCCGTCGCCAGGTACTTCGCCATGTTGGCCTCGCCGCCGCACGATTGGTTGGCGTCGAAGAGCGCCGCGGCCTTGAGCCGCATCAGCGATGCCGCTTCGACTGAGACATGAGCCTTCGCGATCGGAAACTGCACGCCCTGGTTCATGCCGATGGCGCGATCGAAGACCTTTCGTTCATTGGCGTAGTTGACCGCATGCTCGACAAACCAGCGGCCGTCGCCGATCGACTCGCTCGCGACCAGGATACGCTCGGCGTTGAGCGAACTCAGAAGATAACCGAAGCCCTTGCCTTCCTCTCCGATGAGCGACTCGCGCGGCACGGTCAGATTGTCGATGAAAAGCTGATTGGTGCCGTGGTTGATCATGGTGGGGATGGGCACCGCCTTGATCGCGCTGCCGTACTGATGCAGGTCGACGAGAAACAGGCTCATGCCGTCGGTCTTTTTCTTGACGTCCTCGAAGGCGGTCGTCCGCGTCAGCAGCAATAGCATGTCGGAATGCTGATAGCGCGAAGTGAATATTTTGCTGCCGTTGATTACATAGTTGTCGCCCGTGCGCCGGGCAAAAGTTTTGATCTTGGGCGTTTCGGAGCCCGCGTCGGGTTCGGTTACGCCGAATGCCTGCAGGCGCAGCTCTCCGGAAGCGATGCGCGGCAGGTAGCGCCGCTTCTGTTCCTCGCTGCCATGCTTCAGCACCGACGCCATCGTATACATCTGGGCGTGGCAGGCGGCGGCGTTGCCGCCGGAATGGTTTATCTCTTCGAGGATGATCGAACCGTCGAGCATGGTGAGGCCGGCGCCGCCGTACTCTTGCGGGATGAACGCGGCGAGCCACCCGGCCTCGCTGAGCGTGCGCACGAAGTCTTCGGGATACGCATTGCGCTCGTCGCACTGGCGCCAGTAGTCGTCACCGAATCGGGCGCACAGACTGGAAACCGCGTCGCGAATTTCGCGTTGAGCGCTGGAAAATTCAAAATCCATGAATGCCTCGTTATGTATCCGCGACAAGCACGGACGGGCGCCGGTCGGCTCGTCCACCGCGCGCCGACCGGGGCAAACGCGGCGTCCGCGGCAGAAGCCGCGTTTGCCCGCGGTCTGTATTCCTGCAAAGACTATCGAAAAGCCGGAATCACGTGCTTCGCCAGATCACGGAACGGTCCTTCGGCGAAATCCGGTCCCGGTACGATGTTAATCTCCTTGATTCCGATCCTCTCGAGATCGCGAATCTGCGCGATTATCTCTTCCGGCGTTCCAACCAGTCCGGTTGCCTTGATCGCGTCGGGCGTAACATAACGGCGCTCGTCGGGCTGCACAAAAGTCGCATGGCCGTCATGAATCTGACGGAACCTTGCATTTTCCGGCAGACTGAAGCTTTCGACGCGTTTTACATAGTCGCTCCAGATGCCGCGGAAGTAGGGTGGGATGAGAGCGTCGTTTTTGTTTTCTTTCTTCCAGATTTCATAAAAGAAGTGCAGTTCGCAGGTTACCAAGGGACCGGTTTCATCGATCACCCGCTCGCTGGTCAGGCGCTCGCCGGGTTTCAATACCGAAGCCGAAGTGAAAAGCACGACGTGGAAGTCGGAGCCCACTTTGCGTCCGACCGCCTGCGCGCCGGCGCGAATGTGCGAGAGGCGCGATTCAAGGTCCTCGGTGGTCCTGCCGATCGTGGTCCATCCGTCGCCGTAGGCGCCAGCGGCCTCGCACGCCTTGGGACCGTTGGCCGCGATATACATCGGGATATGACTATCGAGATTGATGAAATGGCGGTCGCGATGCAGGAATTTTATCTCGCGCGTCTTGCCGCGATAAGTGTAGTCGACGGCCTTGCCGTCGAGCAGCTCGCGCGTGACGCGAAGGTATTCGCGAAACTCCTTGACCCCGATCGGATCCTGACCCATCACGCGCATCGCGGTATGGCCGGTGCCGATACCGAGGAAGGTGCGCCCCGGCGCGACCTGATTAATCGATGCGATTGAATGAGCGGTCACGGGCGCGATTCGCGTGCCGGCGATCGCCACGCCGGTACCGAGCTTGATTCGCTTCGTGCTCGCGGCCGCCAGCGCCATCGTCGCGTAGCAGTCGGACCAGATCATCTGCGAATCCGGCACCCATGCGCGATCGTAGCCGAGTTCTTCCGCGAGCCGGATTTGCTCGGGCGACTTTCCGATATGAGTTATTACGGTTACTCCAAATTCCACGATTCTCCCTCTGTAGCGATACGTGCGTAGCTATACGCGTATCGATTCGTCCCGTTTGGGCGCCCGCTTGAGCGCGTCAAGATCGACCAGCGAGTCGCGCTGGGTGCCTGCGGCGTGCGGGCGCGACCCGGGCTGGCGCTCGAACGGATCGACGATACCCAGTTCCCTTGCGATCTCGCGCATCGCGGGGAGCACTTCCTGGCCCAACAGCCGCGTGCTGGTCATCCGCTGTTCGAGCGTGAGCGGACCCTGCGCCTGAAACAGTCCGAAGATGCCCGGATGCAGAACCTCCATGATCAGCCGCAGCTTGGGCAGCACGGACTTCGGAGTGCCGATGATGATCTGCAGACCGTCCTGCGCTTTCTGGTAAGTCCCATAGATTTTGCGCTTCGCCTCTTCGAGGCTGACTTCACCGCGGCGCAGTCTGCCGCGGGTATCCTTGCCATGGTGATCGCCGCCATGATGATCGTCGCGGCTCTCCTGGAGCTTCTCGCTGGTGAGGCCGAGAAAGCCATAGTCAGTTGCCTGCCGTGCCAAACGGCGTGTCGCTTCCTTGGAGTTGTAGCCGGGCGGCAAAGTCCATTCGGGCCGCGAGAAGTTCGCGGCGCCGCCGCCGAAGAGCGCGGCGCGTCCCAATTCCTGCGCTTTCTCTTCGGTCTCAGCGACGAAGATCTGCTGCAAGTAGCCGAAATTCTCACTTCCCGCGGTATAGCCTTCGCGCATCGCGGTGTCGCCATAGAGATTCCACAATTCGACAGTAGACTGCAGAGCGGTACCCAGTCCGATATATGGATAGCGATGCTGCGCGCACCATACGACGGTCTCGGGGCTGATCACGCCGGGAATCCATATCGGAGGATGCGGCTTTTGATACGGCAGCGCCCATGGATTGATGAAGCGATAGGTAAAATGCTTGCCCTCCCAGCGAAAGGGACCGGGGCGCGTCCAGGCGGCGATCACGACGTCGTGGGCCTCGTTGAAAAGCTCGCGATTGTACGCTGGATTGGCGTTGTTGAAGATCTGCTCGCTGCCGGCGCCGCGAACCCATCCAGGCACCAGCCGGCCCCTGGAGATCAAATCGATTTCCGCCAGCTCTTCCGCCATTCGCAGCGGGTTTTTCAGCGTCGGCAGCGGATTACCCAGCAGCACGATGCGCACTTTTTTGGTAATTCTCGCGAGGATCGCCGCTTCCACGTTCATCACCGCGCCCATGCAGAAGGGAGTGCCGTGATGCTCGTTGAGCATGATGCCGTCGAAACCCATTTCTTCGGCGTACACGGCTTCGTCGAGGTATTCGTTATACAGCCGCGCGCCGACCTCGCGATCGAAAAAGCGGTTGGGAACTCCGAAGAAGCTGCGGTTCTTTATTACTTCGTCTTCGGGAACTTCGCGGTAAGGACGTTCGGTGAAATACATTATATGCATGGCTTGTCTCCTTCAGCTCACGCTATAGCCCAGACTCAGGCGAGGAATTCTTTTATCAGCTTGATGAACTCGGCCGACTTTTCGATTTCTGGACGATGGCTGCAATGATCGAAAATCTTGAGCCGAGTCTCGGTATTGCTGAGCGCCTGTTGGTAGGCTTGCGCGGCGCTCACCGGCACCAGCGCATCCTCGCGGCCCCATACGATCTGCGTCGGCAGCCCGCTTACGCCCTGCAAAAAGTGCGGCAGGCTCTGGTTGTGAAGAATCGGCTCCCAGGCGATGCGCGCGATTTCGGTGCGCGCATCCTCGAAAGCCTCGAACTGCTCCGGAGTCCGCTGACCGCCGTAGAGGCCGGCGAACTCAGGCGTGTTCTCCGGATCGTACACGCTCAGGTTGAGCGGCGTGCGTTGGGTGACTACGAAGATGTCGAAAATTTCGCCGTCGGAAGGTTTTATCCCGAGCGGCGCTACCAGAACCATCTTGCGGAACTGCCGCGGATTGGCGGCCGCCATCTCGGCGGCCACCCATCCGCCGAGCGAGAATCCGATCACGTCAACCTGCGCAAGATTCATGTCGCGCAGCATCCATGAGTAGAAGAGTCCCAGCTCGTGGACGCTCCGGATAGCCTCGACGCGCGGCGACTTGCCGAAGCCGGGCTGAAGCGGAATCAGAATGGTGCGTTCGCGGGCCAGCGCCGCGTGCCAGTTCAGCCATCCCGGATGCCCCAGCTCTTCGTGCAGGACGAGCAGGGGCTTTCCCTGGCCGCCCTTGATTATTGCGAGGTCAGTCCCCGCCAGGTGGGTGATTTCCTCGGACCAATCTCCTGCCATCTGTTCAAACCTCCATCGCTAGACGGTCGGCGCCCGACGGTCGCGTCCGTCCGCTTCACAATCTTTAACAATTCCCCGCTCTTTCGGCCAACGCGCGAGGGAGGATAGCAGGCCGCGGACCGGTGCAAGCGCGCATGAGGCGCGTCGCCGCTGCATTCCCGGCGGCCCTGCCGCGGTCCTATTCGCTCCCTAACCGCGGATGCCGGGACTTTTTATATATTTGCCGGAATTGGTATTCAATCGAACGCGCCCGGCTCGAACTCGTGACCGTATATGTCCTCGGCGTAGTATTCCGACTGATGCGTTGCCGGCCTGGAGCCCCATCCATATTCCCACATCCACCCAGAGGGATTGCCGACGTAAAACGAGAACATGTGGTCGTTCGAGTGTTTGCCGGGGGTGATCCTGATCGGCAGTTTGTGTTTGCGAACCAGATCGTAGGTGAGGCCCACGTCGTCGAGGTTGTCCACTTCGATCATCAGGTGGTTGATGCGCTTTTTGTCCCCTCCGATTCCGAACGCCACGGAATGATCGCGCTGGTTGCAGTGCATGAAGACCGGCATGGCCACATGCTTGCCCATCTGGAACTTGTACTCGACCCCGCCGCGCATTCCGAGCGCCTGGTAAAAGCGGATCGCGGCCGGGACGTCTCGTTGGCGGATGATGCAATGTCCTATCCCGCCGTCGCCGGTTTTGAATCTCCCGTGCATCCCGCGCCCCGGATGAAACGGCTTGCTGAACTGAATGTGCGGGCCATGAAAGATTTCGATTGGATTGCCGTCCGGGTCGCTTAGTTTCATCACTTCGAGGACATGACGCTCGCCTGCTTCTTCATCGGAGCCGGCGCGGAATTTTATGCCGGCGGACGACAATTGCTGTTGCATCGCGCGAAATTCTTCGGGACCAGCCACGCGAAAGCCGAGGTACATCAGGTCGTCGCTGTCGTCGGCATGGAGCACGATGCGATGATGCCAGTAATCCATGCGCAGATAGCAGCGGTCCTGCTGTTCGCCTTCGACGAACTCCATGCCGATCAGGCCGGCGGCGAAGGCCTTCCATTCCTCGGGATTTCTAACCCCGATTCCCATGTAGCTCAGCTCGGTTACCTCGGTCATTGGTCCCCTCCTGTGAGCGACGAAGATTCGAGCGTACGTCGCGCTCTACCGAAACTAATCTATATGACAGCCGACTACGCGGTGGCAATGCCAATTGCGGAGCGTTTGCAGCGTTCGCCGGCGGTCATCTAGACTCCGCCTGGAAGCGGGGGCGGCATCCGCCACAGGGGTCAAGATTTCGAGGAAGATTAAGACGTGCAGGAGCCCAAGCATAATCTGGTCATCGGCGATAGTCATTTTGACGAGCAATTTCCACTCGCTCCGATCGATGACTACATGATCCATCAGACTCCAGACCCGATTCGCATAGTATGGTCAACCGACCCGCGCATTTACGAACGCTTCTGGGTGATCTGCCACGATAACAAGGGCGAGCTGCTGCTCGTCACGGGCCTCAGCTTCTATCCTAATCTCGATACGGCCGAGGCCTATGCGATCGTGAACCTGAGAGGCCATCATACTTCGGTGCGCGCGTTTCGGCGACTCGGCGCGGACCGGATGAACATGGAAGTCGGTCCGCTCAAACCCTCGATAATCCAAGGGCTGCGCGCGTGGCGATACGTCCTGGAGGAAAATGAATGGGGAATTAGCTATGACCTCCTGTGGCAGGACACCAGGCGGCAGATCTATAACGCTTCGTCCGGTTCGATGGCGGAGGGGACGCCGCGCGGCCGGCGCGCCGATATCACCGCGGGCTTCGAAGGTTTCGGCGTCATGGAAGGCTGGGTCAGCGTCGGCAGCGAGCGGATCGAACTCACCCGGGAGACCAGCGGGGGCACTCGCGACCGGCATTGGGGAGTCGGCCGGGGCGTAGGAGGCCCCGACCTCCAGCCAGGCCGCAAGCTGCACGCGGGATGGATTGGCGGCAACTGGGTATCGTTCAAGACTTTTTCGATATGGGGCAATACGATTCTGTACAACTTCGGCGATCCTCGGCCCGCGATGGGCCGGATTGTCAAGACGATGCGGCGGCTCAGATTCGAGCCGGATACTCATATATTCCTCGAAGGCCTTATTGACTACACACTGGATTCGGGCGAAGTAAAGCAGGTTCACTATCGGCGTCTGGGATACCAGACTGCTTATATGCGATGCGGAATGTACGGCGGCACGCCCGACAAGAATATCTACCAGGGCCAGTATGTCGGGGACAACGTGGTCGAGGGCGACCACTACGATGTGACCAGGTCCGAAGTTCGACGCCGCCTGATGGGCCTTGACGAGCATCATTGCGAAGTCACCTGCGACGGCGAGACGACGACCGGCATTCTGCAGCCGCTGGAGCCTGAGGCCTATAACGCCTGCGCGCGCGGCCGTCCGGGTTGGAGTTTCCTGGAATGAGCATCGCGCCAGGTGCGGCGGCGCAAGACCTCGCCGGCAGGTTGCAAGCTTTTCTTGCTGCGCACCTGGATGACGCGCGCGACATCCGTATAGAAAACCTTGCGCCCATTACCGCCGGCAATGCCCGCCAGACGTGGAAGTTCGACGCCCGATGGATCGGCGGCGAAGGAGAGCGCAACCTCGGTTGCGTGATGCTGCGCAAGGCAGGAGCCGGCCAGCTCGAAACGGACCTCGCCCCCGAATTCAGGACAGTCCGCGCGCTTTGGGGCAGCGGAGTTCCAGTCGCGCGGGCGCTTTGGATCGACGAGGAAGGAAACTGGCTCGAACGGCCATCTTTTGTCATGGAAAGGGTGGCGGGTACGACCGACTTCCTGCCGCTGCTGAAACCGGAGGGCGCCGCGCAGAGCCGCGCTATCGCACGAGAATTGGCGGTGGTCGCAGCCAGACTGCATACGCTCGACTGGCGCAAGCTGGGCGTGGATTTCCTGCCGTCCGCGACCCCTGAGACGGCGGCGGCTCGGCAGATTTCATATTGGGAGGCGCTGTTTCTGAAACATCGGATGGAGCCTCATCCGGTGATGGTCGCGGCCTTCATCTGGCTTCGCGAGCATCGGCCAATCGCGCGCAGAATCAGTATCGTGCATGGCGATTTCCGCCTGGGGAATGTTCTGTACGAAGAAGATCGCATCAACGCCATGCTGGACTGGGAGATGGTTCATCTCGGAGACCCGGTCGAAGACCTCGCGTGGGCGTACCGTTCGCTCTGGAGCCCGCAGACGCTCTCGCTGGATGAATTTGTCAGCCGTTACACCGAACTGAGCGGCATCCCGGTCGATCCCGAAACGCTCCTGTTCTATCGGCTGCTCGGCGAGGTGAAACATAGCATCATCTCGTTGACCGGCGCGCGCGCTTTCGCGGACGGGGGAACGCGAAACCTTTTTCTCGCCGATCGCGTCTCCACTATAACGGCATACTTGCAGCAGTTTCTGGACTGGCTGCCTGAGTAGGCGACGACGGACGAGCCGGGGAATCGGTCGTGACCAAACCATCGATCGGCGACTTACTGGCCGGAGTTGCATCAAGCCTGCGCGAAGCGGTGCTGCCAGAGATACCGGCGGGGCCGACGCGGCGCCAGATCCAGGTTGCAATAAGCATCATCCGCAGAGCATCTCGGGCGTGGGACAGGGTGGGGCCGTACCTTTACGCGGACAACAAGGATATCGAGGAGACTCTCCGCCACGTCTCGGCGTTGCTGGATCGTGCGAAATCGGATGACGCCGGACTGAAATTACTCGGGCAAAAGATGCTGACGGCGCTCGATCAGCGTAGTGGGGCGGAAGTGGAATATCCGTCGCCCGCGGCGCTGAGCGCGCGCAATGTGGAGCTTCAGGGATTGCTGGTCGAATTGCAGCAGGCCTTGCATGCGCCGCCGGCACGAGACTTAGCCGAGCGCACGGAAGTCCTGGGGATGCTGCGCGCAGTGTTCCGCCGCATGCTGGTGCGCGAGTTGGAAGTAAACGTGGCGGAACCCGCGAGGAAATAGGGTCTTCTGAAGCCTAATCGGCGTGCGAATTGACATCGCCGCGCGCCGCGGAATAGCTTCGGGGCTGTGAGCCGGCGCAAGCCGGCGAAGGATTCCTCGATGGCCGCCCAGGCGCAATCGCTTGCAAGCTACTTCGATTCCGAGACCGCCAAGGTGCTGCGTGCCTGCACTGCGTGCGGCAAGTGCGTCGAAGTATGCCCGGTCGTGCCGTATGCGGGCCTGAAGGATTGCGATCCCAAAACCGTCGCGCACGGCGTGGTCGATTTTCTGGCTCATCGCGCGCCGCTCGCAGGCGCTTCGGCAACTTTCGCGCACGCATGCAACGGATGCGGCGAGTGCATTCCCGCGTGTCCGGAGGGCGTCAACCCGCGCAAGATGCTGGTGCTGGCCAACACGATGGACGCGGGTGAGCGCACGCACACGCCGCAGCTTTTCCGCAAGATGTCGCGCGCGATCCGGCTGATGGCCGGGATGCAGCTGCTGCCGGCGGAGTTCGCGCGCGTGCTCGCGCCGCCGCGCCGCGCGCAGGCGGAGATCGTTTTCTATCTCGGATGCAACGCGCTCCGCACGCCGCATCTCCTGTTCAACGCGATGTACGTGCTCGATGCGCTTGGGGCGGACTACGAAGTCGTCGGCGGGCCGGGGTCGTGCTGCGGCATCGTGCAATCGAAATGGGAGGGTGAGGTGGGCAAGGGCGAGCGCATGATCAACGCGACGCTCACCCGCTTCGAGGGGTTAAGCCCGGACAAAGTGCTGAGCTGGTGTCCCTCGTGCAATCTGCATATCGGCGAGACGCTGTCCGGGTTTAAATCGACCAGCTTCGAGTTCGGCCATTTCACTACGTATCTTTCCGATCATCTCGACCAGTTGCGCCAAAAGTTCGTCCGGCCGTTACCGCTTAAAGCGGTCCTGCACGCGCACGTCGGCCTTGCGGACCTGGGCGCCAACGTGGCGCGCGTGATCGCGGCGATTCCGAAACTCGAGCTCGTGGATACGGTGCTCGAATCCGGGTACACCTGCGGCGGTTCGGGATGCGCGCGGGCGCCTGAGATGATGAAAAAGGAGCACGCGCAGCTGATCGATCGCGTGCGCGAGACGGGCGCCGACGTGCTCGTCACCTTTTACCACAATTGTCACGCCTCGTTCGTACGCGCCGAGAACGAGGGCGGCTTCCGCGTGCTCAACTATACCGACCTGTTGGTCGAAGCGCTGGGCGCCGCGCCGCACGACGACGTTTTCAAGCGGCTGCGGCTTTTCGATGACTGGAAGATGATCGTCGATGAGGCCGAGCCCTTCCTGCGCGCAAACGGGGTCGACGTCGATCGCGAATTTCTCGAAAAGATCCTGCCCGACGTGTTCCGGATGGCCGAGTTCACAGGCGGCCTGGATTGCTTCGCTTCGCGCACCTAACGCGCGCTCAGTTCTTCACCAGCCATACTGGATCGCCGACGCGGATGCCTCCCGGCGCACCGACCGCGGCGAAGACGCCCACATGGGCGCCGTGATGCTGCGCGGCCGTGCGCAGGATCGCCGGGTCCGCGGGCAGCTCGTCCTGCGGATGAATGGTCATTGCGCAGCGAAGGGCCGGGCGTATCGCTGCGATCCGGGCGCCGCCGTCGCCGACTTCGAGTTCGCCCCCAAGCCATCGGTCTTCGACAAAACCCTGCTTGGCAGCGCCAGTGTCGACATAAATGTTCGGGCGAAAACGCCGGGGATCGAAGTCAGACGGGCAGA
>DASXMF010000016.1:0-2427 GCA_036495845.1 Rhizomicrobium sp. | reverse complement strand
CTAGTATTTGCATACTGAAACTCCACGGCCCAGGCACTACGGCAACCGTCCTGATTCGCATATTGACCGACAATTCTCGATCAGATAATCTGATTCACGTGAAAACCACACTGACTGAATTTCTACGCAGCTTCCGCAAGGCGCGAGAGGCGGCCGATCGCGGCGATTCCGTCGTCGTGAAGGGCGAGAATGGCGACTACGTTTTCGAGCGCCGTGCCGCCACCTCCGATCACCCCTTCGTGGGGTTGGAAGGCGTCTTTGGCGCCGTCACCCTGCCACAGGACAAGGCATCTCTCCGTGAAAAAGTTCGTCGCCGCCTCGCCGAGAAGAACAGTCATCGTCGACGCCGGGCCGCTTAAAGCGGCCATTGATCGGGGCGACGTCGATCACACTTGGGCAGTGCGAGCTTTCCGCACCGTTCCGGCCCGTTTTATAACGTTTGAAGCTGCGATTGCCGAGGCGCAGCACGGATTGGAGAATCATCCAAAAGCCGTGCGGGCGCTGCGGCAGCTCGTGGCAAGAATGGATGTCGTACCGGTCGCTGTTGCACTGATTAAAGCGGTCTTCAATGAAATCGAACACTGGGCGCCGCGCATGGATTTTGCCGACGCCTGCGCCGTGGTGCTCGCGCGCAATTACGAGCGAACCTTTGTTCTCACCACGGATTTCCGGGATTTTTCCGCCTATCGCGTGCCGTTCGCTTCCCCCGAAGGTGCTTTTCACGTCTGACGCAAAATGGGTTGCCGGCGCTGTTGGCCGTTAGGCTCGTCCGATGACAATACACAGATTATTTCCAACGTTGGTGTATACGAGCGCCCTGCAGAAACGCGGCGTCAGGGAATTCAACCGCCAGCTCCTCAAGGAATGCCGGCAGCTTCGCCATGACGACGCGGCGGGGCGGCGGTGGTCGGCCGAGAACTACCCGGGCGGCTATACCTCGTACGGATCGGTGCACTGGCTGCAGCGTATTTCACCGACCTTCAAAGCCCTGGAAAGCAAGCTGATTCGGCATGTCGATGCCTTCGTCGAAGCCGCTGAGTGGGATCTCGACGGGCACGAGCTGAAGATGACCGATTGCTGGATCAATATCATGCCGCGGCACACGGTGCATGGCCTGCACCTGCATCCGCAGTCGACTCTGAGCGGCACCTACTACGTACACGTTCCGCGGGGAGCGCCCGGACTTAAATTCGAGGACCCGCGCCTGGATCGCTTCATGGCCGCGCCGCCGCGCAAATCCACCGCCAAGCGCGAGACGCGCCCGTGGGGAACGTTCCCCGCCGAGGCGGGGCAATTGCTGCTCTTTGAGAGCTGGCTGAGGCACGAGGTCGTGCCCAATCGCATCGACTCGGAGCGCGTCAGCATCAGCTTCAACTACCACTGGCGCTGACCGAACGCCCCGCCCGGAATGCGGTAAACTCGGCCCAATGACGAACACTACCGAATGACAGCCAGAACATCCGACGCCACCATGGCGGTCTTCCTCGACCTCGAGAACATCGCGCTCGGCGCGCGCGATGCCAAGTACCCGAGCTTCGACATAGAGAAGGTTCTCGAGCGGCTGCTGCTCAAGGGCCACATCGTAGTCAAGAAAGCCTACTGCGATTTCGACCGCTATAAGGACTTCAAGCGCGGCTTGCACGAAGCGGCGTTCGAGCTCATCGAAATCCCGCACGTGCGCCAGTCCGGCAAGAACTCCGCGGACATCCGCATGGTCGTCGATGCTCTGGATCTGTGCTACACCAAGGGGCACGTCGACACCTTCGTCATCCTGAGCGGCGACTCGGACTTCTCGCCCCTGGTCAGCAAATTGCGCGAGAACGCCAAGACCGTCATCGGCGTGGGCGTCAAGAATTCGACCTCGGATCTGTTCATCAATAACTGCGATGAATTCATCTACTACGATGACCTGGTGCGCAAGGAACCTTCCAGGTCGCGCCGCCGCTCCGCGTCCCGGCCCTCCTCCACGCCCGCCGGGGGCGCTCCCTCCGCAGCGCCAGCCCCAGGCGGTACATCCGCATCATCGCCCGCCGGAGCCTCGGCAGCCGATGCTCCACCCGCTGACAGCGCGGCCGCGGACAACAAGGGTCCGGACCTCAACGACGCACTCGATCTGATCGCGGAAACCCTGGAGGCGCTAGCCGAAGAACGTGGTGGCAGCGAACCGATCTGGGGCTCGATGATCAAACAAGCCATCAAGCGCCGCCATCCAGGCTTCAACGAACGCGCCTATGGATTCAAGTCGTTCAATGACTTGCTGGCCGACGGCGAGAAACGCGGCTTGCTCGCCCTGCGCGCGGACGAGAAATCCGGCGGCTACACGGTGCTGGTCGTGGACAAGCGCCCAACGCGCTGAGCTTGAGGCAGCGGCGCGCCGCTGTACTCTTCCGCGCTCGCGTTGTGCGTCGCGGCGTGCGCCGCCCAAGG
>DASXMF010000015.1:0-28453 GCA_036495845.1 Rhizomicrobium sp. | reverse complement strand
CGCGGCCCCTCTCCCACAAGGGGAGAGGGCGATTTGGCGCTTTTCTTCCGCCGCTGATGCAGCGCGTGCATTCCCCTCTCCCCTTGTGGGAGAGGTGTGCAGGTACGAGTGGTGAATTCTGCTCAAGCGTGGGTGAGGGGTATTCGCAGATATCGCGTTGCTACGATTCGCTCCGCCAGTCCCATTTGTCATGCGTTGCTCTTATGTCGGCAATGTCATCTTCGGAAAACGGCACGTCTGAACGACCGCGAATCCGATGGAGATATCCAGAGGCTATTATTGCCTGATCGAAAGTCCGCCCATCTACCAGTGTGATGCTGACGATTGTGTACCCCATCCCGGTTTCAGGCAGTTTTTGTACGACGGGCATCCATTTACCCGAGAAATGAAATGTTCCAGGTCTCACTTTTCGTGCTCTTCAATTGTCGGGTCGCATGATCGCATAGGTAATGTGCGCGCGGATGGGGTCGCCGACCGGAAAATGGGGATGGTCGAAATCGAGGTCGGGCTGGCGCTGCATGCCGAGCCGTTCCATCAATTTCCAGCTTCGCGTATTCCCGCGCGCGGTGATCGCCACTACGCGCTCGCAGGGGAGATTGTTCCACGCCCAATCGAGGCTCGCGGCGGCCGCCTCGCGCGCGTAGCCCTGTCCCCACGCGTCCTCGCGCAGCCGCCAGCCGATTTCGATCTCGCCCGTGATCGGCGCAATGTTTCCGAATTTGAGCCCGCAGAATCCGAGCAGCGCGTTGTCCGCGCGGCGTTCGACGATCCAGAAGCAGAAGCCGTCCCTTGCCTGGGAAGCGAAGGCCCGCGCGCAGGATGCCTGGATGGCGTCCAACTCCTGAACGCCGCCGAGAAATTCCATCACGGCTGGCGTGTTGGTGACACAGATGAATTCCGCTACGTCGGCCTGCCTCCATGGGCGAACGATGAGCCGCGAAGTTTCGATCATGTCACGACCATTTGTTGAAGGAGAAGAACGCGGCGGCGATCAGGCAGGCGAAAGCGGCGAAATGATTCCAGCGGATCGTATCGCCAAGGTAAAGTACCGAAAAGACACCGAACACGAGCAGCGTGATAATCTCCTGCATGGTCTTGAGCTGCGCCGCCGAATAGACGAGGTGACCCATGCGGTTTGCCGGCACCGCAAGGCAATATTCGAAGAAGGCGATGCCCCAGGATACCGGGATCACGATCCACAGGGACGCGCCCGGGAATTTGAACTGCCCATACCAGGCGAAAGTCATGAAGACGTTGGACACGCTCAACATCAAAATCGGCGCGATCATCGGCCAGATCATGCGGTGTTCTCCGAGTCGATTGGTGCTTGCTACCACTCACCCGCAACTGAGCGGTTGATGGGTCTTCGTGCTTGAACCCTCTCCCACAGGGGGAGAGGGGATTCCGAGTGCGGATTTTCCGGCGTTGATGCAAGACTCCATATTCCCCTCTCCCCTTGTGGGAGAGGGATGCAAGTACGTGCGGTGAGTTCTGCTCAAGCGCGGGTGAGGGGTGGTCGTGCAAAGCACGGCACTGGGCTCTTTACGATTGCGACGGCAGGCGGAAATCCTCGGGCAGGAGCGTTTCGAACGCACGCGAGGCGACGAGTTCTGACGCCGTGGCGATCGCCGGCGCCATCGCACGGTCGCGGTCGAAGCGCGGGACGCGCGCGCGCAAAGCCGCATGCGCGGTTTCGAGAGCAGATGAGGATTTGAGCGGACGGTGAAACTCGATTCCTTCCGCCGCCGCGAGCAATTCGACGGCGAGGATATTGCCCGTGTTCGCATTCATCGCGCCCAATCTTCGTGCGGCGAAGGTCGCCATCGAGACGAAATCCTCCTGGTTGGCGGAAGTCGGCAGCGAATCCACCGAGGCCGGGTGGGCGAGCGACTTGTTTTCCGAAGCGAGCGAGGCGGCGGTGACATGGGCGATCATGAAACCGGAATTGACGCCGCTGTCGTGGGCGAGAAATGGCGGCAGGCCGGAGAGCGCGGAATCGATCAGGAGCGCGATGCGGCGTTCGGCGAGCGCGCCCATCTCGGCGATGGCGAGCGCGAGCGTGTCGGCGGCAAGCGCGACCGGTTCGGCATGGAAGTTTCCGCCGGAGAGCGTATCGCCGTTCTCGAACACAAGCGGATTGTCGGTCGCGGCATTGGCTTCGATCGTGAGCACGCGACCCGCCTCGCGCAGAATGTCGAGACACGGTCCCAGCACCTGGGGCTGGCAGCGGATCGAATAGGGATCCTGCACGCGCGGGCAATCTCTGTGGCTCGCGCGGATTTCACTGCCCGACATCAGCACGCGAAGCGCGTGCGCCGCTTCGATCTGGCCCGCCTGGCCGCGCGCCTCATGGATGCGCGTATCGAACGGCGTGTCGCTGCCCTTCACGGCATCGGTCGAGAGTGCGCCGGTGACGAGCGCGGCCTCGAGATTGGCTTCCGCGGCAAAAAGTGCCGAAAGCGCCAGCGCGGTCGAGACCTGCGTGCCGTTCAGGAGGGCGAGACCCTCCTTCGCTTCGAGCTCGAGCGGCGCGATGCCGGCTTCCGCGAGCGCGTCGCCCGCTGTCAGGGAACGGCCGGCGATGCGAGCGCGGCCTTCGCCGATCAGGACGGAAGCCAGATGCGCAAGCGGCGCGAGATCGCCCGAGGCGCCGACGGAGCCCTGCGACGGAATTTCCGGCAGCACTCCGGCATCGAGAAGCTGCAGCAGACGCTCGACGAGCACGCGACGCACGCCGGAGAAGCCGCGCGCGAGGCTCGCGACCTTGAGCGCAATCACGAGCCGGACGACGGCATCGGGCAGAAGCTCGCCCACGCCCGCAGAATGGGAGAGCACCAGATTGCGCTGCAGCGTCTTGATTTCGCCCGCTGCGATCTGCGTCTGCGCGAGCTTGCCGAATCCCGTATTGACGCCGTAGACGATTCGGCCAGCCGCGAGCGCATCTTCGACCGTATGCCGCGCGCGCTCGATCGCGGGCCACGCCTGCGGTGCGAGGGTCACCGGCGCGGCGGATTCGAGAACGCGCCGCCACAGCGACAGATGAGCCCGGCCCGGATCTATCTCGAGTTTCGCCATCATGCCGCCTAATGCCCGTTCTGTTCGCGTTGACGCAGGACCAAGCCGCACATGCAGGAGAGAAATGCGTCACTCCCATTCTTACCTCCCCGCAAGGGGGAGGTTGAGCCTGTGGTTCAAGACAACCAATTCGATTGAATCACAGAACGCTCTCGTTCTTATTCCCCTCCGGCACAGCCTTTCGCAAGAGGCGCCAGGGGTGCGTCTTGCTTTCGCGCGGCCGGACTCTTAGGTTCCGGCCGCTTTATGGGCAGCTGTAGCTCAGTTGGTTAGAGCGCCGGATTGTGGATCCGGAGGTCGGCGGTTCGAACCCACCCAGCTGTACCACTCCAATTGCGACAAACCGCAAACCTTCAGACCGAGTCTCGAATTACGCGGCGCGATTGCGCGAATTCGCGCTCCTCGGGGCACCAGACCTGCGCGATCTCCGGGCCGGGCGCTAACCGTAGGTGAAGTCCGGCTTGCTTTGTCCGACCTCGATAATATAGCCGTCGGGATCGCGGATATAGCAGCGCGTCTCGCCGTACTTGTCCTTCGGCTCAGTGATGAACTCGGCTCCCCGGCTTTTCCACAATTGATAGCACGCCTGGATATCCGCGACGCGGATATTCATGAAGCTGCTGATTTTATCCGGGTCGGCGAGGGTGCTGAGCGTTACGGTCGGCTTGTCGGGAGTCGGGCCGCCCCCGACATTGACAATGAGCCACGTGTTGGCAATCTGAATGTATCCAGGCGCGCCTTTGCTGTCGCCTCTGCTTTCAATGCGACCACCGAAGACCGTTTCGTAGAAGCGAGCCGATCGGTCGATGTCGGCGACCGTGAGAAAATGCGTGACGGTGAACCCGTCCCGCGGCGGCATCTCGTAGCTCTTCTGTTCGATTTGCACGCTGGTCATCGACGGCTCCCATTTCGATCAAGCGCTCGCTCGGCGATTAAACACCCCAGATGCGTCGTATGACAGGTCGATCCAATCATGGACTGGACCGACGGCCGCACGTGCTGGCCGGGCCGAACGAATTTCCGCTCTTGTCGAAAGCGGGGCCGAGGCGGCGTTCGATGCCGCCGCCGGCAATTCAACCAGCTCCCCGGCCGCTATTTTACGGTGACGGAAACCGCCTGCGACGGAATTCCATTCGCCACCACTTCGAGCTTGCTGGCGCCGGTCTCCATGCCCGAAGGCACGTCGAGGCTGGTTGATATCGTCGCGCTGCCGGTGGCCACGCCCATGGTGCTGTGGTCGTGGGTACGCGCATAGAACACGTGACCGGTCGAATTGTTGGTTATGCGTACCAGGGGATAGTTGGTGGCGGTCTCAACCTCGTCGCCGAAGGCGGCGGCCTGGGAGAGCCCATTAAACTGTGTCCCCGAGATCTGATAGGTCTGCCCGCGCGTCACGGTGGACGGGAAGGACGAGATCGTCGGCTGCCAGGCCGAATGATACGTGCCCTTCGGCTGGTACACCTCATAGCCGCCGACAAGCACCTCGCCCGTGGGCAGCATCATCAACGATGTGTACGGGCCAATTCCGCTCGCCACGGTCTCCTGCGTGAAATTGGTGCCGTCGAACTCGTACAGATAGCCGTTCGACCCCAGCGCCAGCACGTTGCCGTCGGGCAGGAGCGCCGCCGATGAATCATCGGCCTGGTCGCCATCGGGCCAGTCCGGACCTGCCGCCCAGCCCACGCCCGGCGTGTAGATCGCGGTATGCGCATTGCTCTCGCCCTGGTGGGTTGCGCCGGTCGCAAACACCGTGCCGTCGGGGCGGAGGATTCCGGGTCCGGTTTCGCCGGGAGAAAAGTAACAGAAGTTCTTTGGCGGCACCACGATGCAACCGCACTCCAGGCACGGTCCCTCCAGGTTGGGCCCCGTGCTGCCGCGGTTCTTCCATTTGCCGGTCGATGGATTGTAGGTTTCGGACAACGGGTTCGCCAGCACATCCCAGGTCAGAATCGTGCCGTTCGGCAAAAGCGTCCAGCCTTCCTCCGCGTTCCACTTGTCGTTTTTGTTCCTGGATTGCAGCTCCGTCCATGTCAGGGTGGAGGGATCGAGCGTCGCGATCTTGTTGTGCAACTTGTTTCCCAGCATGAAACGCCCGTCCGGCAGCATCGAGGAAGGCGAATCGCCGATATTTGCCCAGCCCTTCGGGTGCTTCAGCTTGGACCATGTGTCATTCAGCGGATTGTAGATCGCGCCCAGATTGGTGAAGGCGAAACTGCCGAAATTGTATTCGCCTCCCGTTATCACCAGCCTCCCGTCCGCGAGCACCGCTGCAGCGAAGTAGAGCGGCTCATAGCCCGAAGGCAGGCTCGCCAGCTGGGTCCAGGTGCCGTTGACATAGGAACCCGTGTTGTCGGGCGTCAGCTTGTACCAGGTGTTTTCGTTGAAGGACTGCACCATGACCGTGCCGTCGGTGAGCAGGAACTCGACCAAGGCGCCCGCGGGCGGCTGGTGCGTGAGCTGCACCACTTTCTGCGCAAAGGCGAAATGCGGCGCGACGGCGAACAAAGCGGCGGCAAGCGCAACGAGCGAGCGGCGGAACATGGCGCAAATTCCCTTGGGAGCGGAAGCTAACGCTAACCTCTCCCGCGCCCGTGGAAAAGCGTTCTTTTCGTTTTCGCCATTCATTGCTCTTTTTGGCCCTCATCCCGACCCCGTCGAAGAATGGGGACGATCAACGCGACCAGATCGTTTGCCCAAATTCCGTGAGCGCGCGGGAATAAACGGGGGTTTGGATTCGTCATCCTTCCCGGGACGATCGGTTGGAGGGGTCATGGCATTACCCCGAGCCAGTGAACGAAGCAAACTCCGGAGACGACGATGAGAACCCAGATGCGCAGCGCGTTGGTTCCGTTTTTTGCCTTGTGCGCCAGTCTGAATTTTTGCCCGTCCGCATTTGCGGGGACGCTTACGCCCCATCTGCTTTACAGCTTCACGGGTTCGCCGGACGGAGGCGAACCTGCCGGGGCGGTAATCCGCGATTCCCAGGGCAATCTTTTCGGCACCACGGCCGGCGGAGGCATCGGATGCGTCGACGGTTGCGGGACGGTTTTCGAGGTGAACAACAAGGGCGACGAACAGGTGCTCTATCGTTTCCTGGGGGGAAGCGACGGCGCCTTTCCCGGTGCTGCCGTGACCGAGGATTCTGCCGGCAATCTGTATGGCACGACCGAAGGCGGGAACGGCAACGATTCCACCCTGTTCAAGCTCACCGAGAGCGGACAGGAAAGTCCGCTTCACACTTTTGCGTATCAGAGCGTCAATTCGGCGCCGGTGCTGGACGCGGCCGGAAATCTGTACGGCGCCTCGCAATATGGCGGCGACGTCAATTGCGGCTATAACGGCAACGGTTGCGGGTTCATCTACGAGCTGGATTCCAGCGGCCGCTACAGTGTGCGTCACACCTTCAGGAAACTTGTCGACGGAACGACGCCCTATTTCGGCATCGTCATGGATGCAAAGGGGACGCTGTACGGAACGACGTCGTTCGGTGGCGATCCCAACTGCTACCAGAGCACCTGCGGAACCGTGTTCAGGCTGGATCCCGATGGCGTCTACACCGTGCTCCACCGCTTCACCGGAAAGAAGGATGGGATGTACCCGGGCGGTATAACCCTGAACGCGGCCGGCAACATCTATGGGACGACCGGTTCGGGCGCAGACACCGCTTGCTATCCCCCACTGGGCTGCGGCGTCATCTACAAGATCGACACCACAGGCAAATTTTCGGTGCTGTTCACGTTCACGGCTTCGCAGGTCTGTTGCGGCCCGGGCTCCTACACGCCGATCGTCGATTCCAGCGGGAATCTGTACGATTCCATGGCCATCAATGGCGCGCACAATGACGGTTATGTCTATGAGCTTGATACGAAGGGAAATTTCACCGATCTGTTCGACTACGCCGCCTGCGGCGAGAGCGCATACGGTGCCCAGGCGAGCACACTCGTCCGGGACAATCATGGCACCTATTACGGGACCATGGCGTACGGCGCCAATGAACCCTGCGGGGACGGCTTCGGCACGGTGTTCAAACTGACGCCCTGAGTTCCGCGGACAGCGTGGCCGATGTCGCCGCGTCTCCCCTCCCGGGGAACAGATCCGCATTCGCGACGCAGAAGGTTGCGGGATTGTGCTCCGCTATTCCCGCTATCTTTTGGGGAGCGCAGTTCGATATGGTCTGTGCCTGTACCATCCGGTTTTTGGCTCTCTTGCACTCAATGAGCCCTTCTCATGAAGGCGGCAAAGACAAAAAGAACGGCTCCGCACGAGCGCACCTTCATCATCGATTTCGACAGCACCTTCATTCAGGACGAAGCGCTGGACGTTATGGCCGGCATCGCCCTTTCCGGACATCCGGACAAAAGCAGGCTTCTCGAGAAAATCGCAGCGATCACAAGAGCGGGAATGGAAGGAGAGGTTCCGTTCGCGGAATCTCTTAAACTGCGTCTCAAGCTCATCCCGGCAAAGACACAACACATCAAGGAGACTGTCGACCGGCTCAAATCGCGGATTACCCCTTCGATCGAGAGAAACCGGGATTTCTTCACAACCAATTGCAAGAATATCTACATCATTTCCGGGGGCTTCAGGGAGTTCATCGTTCCTGTCGTGCGGCCGTTCGGCATCGCGCCCGGTCACGTTCTCGCCAATTCTCTGCGGTTCGACAGGAAGGGCAAAATCATCGGCGTCGACCGGAAGAATCCGCTTGCGCACAATGATGGAAAGGCGCGCGCCGTCTCAGCCCTGAAGCTCGAGGGCGAGGTGGTCGTAGTCGGCGACGGGATCACCGATTATCAGATCAGGGAGCAGGGAGGCGCGCACGCCTTCTTTGCCTTCACCGAAAACATCGCGCGGCCTTCGGTGGTGCGAAAGGCTGACCATGTCATCAAAAGCTTCGACGAGCTTCTCTATCACTACCGGCTCCCGCGCGCGATCTTTTACCCGCACGGCCGTCTGAAAATATTGCTGCTCGAAAAGATTCATCCTCTCGCCGGGGAATTCTTCGCGGAGCGGGGATGCCGGTTGAAGGTCATTTCCGAAGCCCTGTCCGAGGAGGAGCTGATCGGAGAAATCAAGGACATCGCCATTCTGGGCATCCGCTCCGGCACCCAGCTTACCGAGCGGGTGTTGAATGCCGCCCCGCGCCTGCTCGCCGCCGGCGCGTTTTGCATCGGCACCAACCAGATCGATCTGTCGGCCGCCGCGCACAGGGGCATCGCCGTTTTCAACGCGCCCTATTCGAACGGACGCAGCGTCGCCGAGCTTGCGATGGGCCTTATTGTTGCGCTCTCGCGCCGTATCGGCGATCACAACGCGGCCCTGCAGCAGGGCTTCTGGCACAAATCGGCAAAACATTCCCGCGAGATTCGCGGGAAGACGCTCGGGATCGTGGGATACGGCAACATCGGATCCCAGCTCTCCGTCCTCGCGGAAGCGATGGGGATGAATGTCCGCTTCCACGATGTCTCCGATCGTCCGGCGATCGGAAACGCGCGAAGAGCGTCCCTTCAGGAACTGCTCGAAACGAGCGACGCGGTGACGCTGCATGTGGACGGCCGGTCGCAAAACAGGAATCTTTTCGGCGACCGCGAATTCGCTTCGATGAAGCAGGGAGCGCTCTTTCTCAATCTGAGCCGGGGAAGCATCGTGGACATCCCGGCACTCGCGCGCGCGCTCAAAGGCGGTCACGTCGGCGGAGCGGCCGTCGACGTATTTCCTCACGAGCCGAAAGGGAGCTCTTCGGGATTTCACTCTCCCCTCCGGGGCATTCCCAACGTCATTCTGACCCCTCACATCGGCGGCTCGACCGAGGAGGCGCAGGAAGCGATTGCACGCACGCTATCGGCCAAGCTGATGACCTTCATCGATAGTGGAGACACGGCGCTCTCGGTCAATTTCCCGAATCTTCAGCTCCCGGCGTTCAAGGGCGCGCACCGCTTCATTCACATTCACAGGAATGTGCCCGGCGTGCTCGCGCGGGTGAACGGCGTTTTGAGCAGGAACAAGGCCAATATCCTGGGACAATATCTCGGGACCACGAACGAGATCGGTTACGTGATCACGGATGTGGATACCAGCTACGAGCCGAGCGTGATCGAAGAGCTGAACGCCGTTCCCGATACAATTCGGGTCCGCACGCTATATTGACTTTATGTTGACTCTGCGGGCGCCAAAATCCTGCCCGAATCGGCGTCGCGGTGGAACCAAACAAAGCCCTTACAGCTTGAGATATAAGGGGTGTAACCCAAACGCTCACGAATCGCATGCGCAGGCGCAACGACACAGGACCAGTAGTGATAGCGGCTACAGCTCCGCCGACCGCGGAGCACCGTGAGGCCAGCCGCGAAGGGCGATTTGCGTTTGGCGGTGCCCTCGGGCTCCTCGTGCTCAGCGGCATCGCGGCTCTGGCCGGATATGGCGCCGTCGCATTGACACTGGCAGGTGCGTGCGTGGCTTTGCTTGTCGTCGGCCTTCTGCTGCACCACGAGGGTGAACGTCAGCGACAACGTCCGGATTCTCGTCAATCGCGCGCCAATGAAAAGCGGGCGCAAATCGCGCCAATGAAAAGCGGGCGCAAATCAAGTCGAGAACTGTCGGGCGAGACTAGGCATTTCCCAGACTGACGCGACAGCAATCTACCAGGGGTGAATGTCGCCGTTCCATTTGTAGAACTTTCCGCTGTCCGCCATCGAGAGCGAGGCGATGACCTTGCAAATTCCCGCCGCACTTTCCTCCGGCGAGATGTCGGCGCCCGGACCGCCCATATCCGTTCTCACCCAGCCGGGATGAATCACGGTCACAATGACCTGATCCTTTAAATCCCGCGCCAGCGCGAGCATGACCCTGTTCACGCCGGCCTTCGCGCTCGCGTAGCTGTAAAATCCTCCCGTCGGCCAGGTCGTGGCGGCGATCTGACTGGTGATCGTCGCGACCCTGGGACTCTTTGCAAGCCTGAGGTTCCTGAGAAAGGCCTGGACGACGCGAAACGGGCCGATCGTCATCACCTTGAATGCTTCGATCCAGTCGGCGCTGTCGATGTCTTCCAGGCTCTGATTGGCGCCTCCGCGGATCCCGGCATTGTTGATCAGGACATCGATTGGCTGGTCCCCGATGGCACGCGCGGCAGTCGCGATCGAGGCTTCGTCGCTCACATCCATCTCGTGCACGCTCACGCGTCCGCCGGAGCGTTGCGCCAACTCATTCAACTCCTGTGCGGTTTGCGGCGAGCGACAGAACGCCAGCACATTGTCCCCGCTCTCCGCATAGAACCTGGCCAATGCCAGTCCGATGCCTCTGTTCGCGCCGGTGATCAGCACATTGGCCATGTTCTTTTCCTGTCACTCTACGGCGTGATCTCGAATACCGTGCCGTACCCGTACGCGCCGCCTTCCGCAGTTGTGCCATATAAGTTGCCTGCGCCATCGGCGACCAGGCCGGCGACTGGATTGGCGCCCTCGCTCCCGTTCCTGAATGAATGGAGGATTGTCTCGGCGCCATCCGGCGCCAACTCGAAGACCGTGCCGCACCCAAAAGAGCCGTTACAGCCATTCAAGCCTCGCCCAAATTCCGTCGTGCCGTAAAGATTTCCAGCGCTGTCTGCTATCATGCCCGCGACGAGATTCGCGCCATCTTTTCTCGCGCCCTTGAATAGATGAAGCACAGTCTCGGTGCCATTCGTTTCCAGCTTGAACACCGTGCCGCAACCGTCGCCTGAATAGCAGCCTGAGCGGCCACCGCCCAATGTCGTCCCGTAAAGATTGCCGGCCGTGTCGAAGATCAGAGTACCATCTGGCCCGCTGCCATCGTTTGGCGACCCCTTGAATGAGTAGAGCACCGTTTTAGTGCCGTCCGGAGCCAGCTTAAATACCGTGCCAGCGGACACTTTCCTCCCGCCCTGCCCGGTAGTTCCGTAGAGATTGCCTTCCTTATCCATGATCAGGCCGGCAAATGGATTATCTCCGTCGTGTCCCCCAGCGAAGGAATAGAGCAACGATTCGGTGCCGTCCGCCGCTATCTTAAAAACAGCGCCATCGCCGAACGTGCCGCCGCCGGTTGTCGTACCATAGAAATTGCCGCTCTTGTCCCTGACCAAAGCACTCTCTGGGGTTGCGCCATCGTTCGGCATCCCGACGAATGTATGAATTATTTTTTCGCGCCCACCCGGCGCAATCTTGAACACGATGCCGTCCCCTGCACCGCCGCAGCAAGCAGTTCCATACAGGTTGCCTTTGCTGTCCATGACCAGCGCTTGAGGTCCATCGCCCCCGCTTCCTTCCGCAAACGCATGGAGCACGGTCTCGGTGCCGTCTGGGGCAAGTTCATACACCGTGCCGGCACCGCGGGTACCACCAAGAGCGGTTGCGCCGTAAAGGTTGCCATTTGTGTCCATGATCAGGCTGCCATAACCGGGATTGCCGCCATCGCTTCCGCCAGTGAAGGAATGAAGCACCTTGAACGTTGTCGCCTGGGCCGCGCTAAGATGCGCCAACATGGCGAGCGCAAGCGTGCCAGCCAAGACGCATTCGTTCGGAATGTGGAAAATTCGATGCATCGGAAACTCTACGCGCTTAGGATCGCGCCGGCAATTTCGAATCTCCATCGCAGGCCTATAGGAGTGGGCGTCCACTTCGCCAATCCGGGCCGTCTCGCATCGTACGGCGGATTTCAGTACTATGGGCCATCGCCCGACAAAGTCGGTCGATTTTCCCTGAGAGAATATTCCCATCGATGGCGAGCGGAAGATGACAACAGAAGAACAGCCCCTCGATCTCAGCGCGCTTTGGGACGCACACTGCCGACACGAGTTCGGCGAGCGCGACGTGGACGCGACCATGAAAACCATGGTGCCCGAACCGTATGTCAACCACATACCGACCATGACCGGCGGTGTCGGTCACGACCAGCTGAAGCGTTTCTACACCCACCATTTCGTGAATTCGAATCCGGAAGACACCAAACTGATTCCGATCTCGCGCACAGTCGGCGCCGACCGGGTGGTGGACGAGATGCTGTTCTGCTTTACCCACACGCGCGAAATCGACTGGATGCTGCCCGGCGTTACTCCAACGGGGAAGTATGTGGAGATTCCACTGGTCGCCATCGTCTCGTTCCGTGGCGACAAGCTCTACAACGAGCACATCTATTGGGATCAGGCTTCGGTGCTGGCGCAGATCGGCAAGCTGGACCCGGCTGCGCTTCCTGTTGCCGGCATCGAAACTGCACGCAAGCTCATCGACAAAACTCTCCCGTCCAACACGCTGATGGCCGCCTGGGAGAACAGCGAGGGCAAGCCGGTCTAGCTTCATGATTCCGGTGGACGCTCCGAAGATCGCGCGCAGCAAAGGCTTCTATTACGAGGTCAAGGCCGGGAAGCGTTATTCCTGGTGCCGATGCGGGCGATCGGCCAATCAGCCGTTCTGCGACGGTTCGCATGCGGGAACGCAGTTCACGCCCATGCTGTTCGAAGCGAAAGTCGACGAAGAGGTGATCTTCTGCGGCTGCAAGCATACGGGCAGACAACCCTTCTGCGACGGATCGCACAACAATCTGCCGGGCGCGACCGTGCCCGACGACCCGGACAGCGCAGCCAACAAGGCGATCAGAGCGGTGCCTCATGCCGCGGAGGCACAAGTGCTGCTCGACGGCGTCTGTTTTGTCTTCTCCACTGCACGCGCAAAGCTCAAACGCCGCGGGTCGATGGCATATTGTCCCGTTATCGGCCCGACGCGCGGCGCGCAGTTCCTGTCGCAATTCTATGCGGAAATCGAGGAGGGCATCTCGCCGGTGATAGGCGCGAATGGCCGCGATACGGTCCTGTTCGTGAGCGAAGGGCAGGGCGAAGTGGAGATTTCCGGCCGGCGCTTCGCCTTCAGGTCGCGCACGGGGATTTATGTTCGTCCCGACGAGTCGTTTCGTGTGCACAACTCAGGTCCCGAGAAGGTCAGACTCTTCATTTCCAATGGACCCGGAGTGGATGAGCTCGCCTGGCTGGATGAAATGCCCGCCAATTTCGACGAGACGCATCCCAACCGCATGGCCGAGATCGACCCGTCGCAGCGCCACGCGATGGCCGAGCGCTATTTCCAGATCCTTGTCAGCCGCGAGCACGGTTGCACGGAAATGACGCAGTTCATCGGCAACATTCCCCACTCGAAGGCCGAGCCGCACCGGCATCTCTATGAGGAGGCGGTGATCTTCCTCAACGGCGCTGGCGTGGTGTGGACCGAGCGGACGAAAACCGCGGTCGGGCCGGGCGACGTGCTGTTTTTGCCGCGCAAGCTCGCGCACTCGGTCGAATGCACCGTCGATGGCGGTCTCGACGTGGTCGGCGTGATCCGTCTGGGCGACAATCCCTCGATCAGCTACTGAGCGCGCCGTTTCTTCCAGATGAAATACGCGATCGACAGCAGCGCCAGCCAGGGCACGCCGACGATCCAGGAGACATTCCAGGCCGCATCGAGGCCCATGGTGATCAGCACGGCGCCGAGAATGACGAGACCGGAGATTTGCAGCCAGGGAAACAATGGCATCCGGACAGGAAGTTCTGCCGCCCTGTGGCAACGGCGAAAGCTCAAATGGCTCACAAGGATCATCATCCACACGATGATCGCGCCGAACAGGGCCACGCCCTGAAGGTAATTGTAGGCGAGCGGCGTCAATCTCGAGACCGCCGCTGCAGCCAGGATGAAGCCGCCGGAAACAATCGCAGCCGCTGTCGGCGTGCCGGTACCGCTCAACGCTCCCAAAAATCCGGGCGCGTAACTTCCACGGGATAACGAGAAGAGCATGCGCGAGCAAAGATAGATGTTGGTGTTCATGCTGGATAGTGCCGCGCTGATGACCACAAAGTTCATGATGCCAGCGGCGTAGACGATGCCGCTATGCGCGAACACGCGCACGAATGGACTCTGCGAGACGATTTTCGCGCCAGTCTCCGTCCATGGAATGACGGTAACGACGATGGCGAGCGCGAGGACGTAGAAGAGAAACAGGCGCAGGACCATCGTGCGCAAGGCGCGCGGAATGGCGATTTCGGGGTCGGGCACTTCCGCGGACGTGACCGCGATGACCTCGATGCCATAGAATGACAACACAGCCATGATCACGGCCATCCACGTGCCCCTGAGGCCGTTAGGGAAGAAGCCGCCGGGCAGCTGTGTGAGGTTGTGGAATCCGGTTGCTGAGTGTCCGACACCGAAAATCGTGGCGAGGCCCAGCACGATGAACACCACGATCGCCGTCACCTTGATGAAGGCGAGCCAGTATTCGATCGAGCCGAAATTGCGCACCGAACGGGAGTTCACGGCGACGAGCACGAAAGCGAAGCCGAGCGACCAGAGCCAGACAGGCACGTCCGAAAACCACCAGGTCATATAGATTCCCGCGGCGACGGCTTCGCCACCGACGGCAATCACCTGCGCGAACCAGTAGGTGTAGCGCACAACAAATCCGGCCCAGGGGCTGAGATAGGTTTCGGCGTAGGTACCGAACGAGCCCGCGGTCGGGTGTAGGACCGCCATCTCCGAAAGGCTGAACACCATCACAAGCGCGACAAACCCGGCGATAGCGTAGCTGATCAGTACCGAGGGCCCGGCATATCCGATCGAGATGCCGCTCCCCAAAAACAGACCGGTGCCGATGGCCCCGCCCAGCCCGATCATCACCACCTGGCGCTGGGTCAGGCCTTTGTGAAGGCCCTGCTCACGCTCTACGATCGACGTTTCATTCATGCCGCTTCCCGCCCCGGGGAAATCACCCTAAGCATTGCCCTTCAGACAGGGAAACATCAGTGACCGCCGAATTTCCCATCGCAGCCATCAGGGCAAGATTTCCCGCACTCGAGCGCGCGGCGCCATTCGTCTATTTCGACAATGCGGCGGGCGCGCAATTGCCACAGAACGTGCTCGATGCGGTCGCGCACCATCTCCTCGACGTCAACGTGCAGCGTGGCGGGCGCTACGGCAAGAGCCGGGATGTCGATCGCGTCATCGCAACCGGACGCGAAAAAATTGCCCTATGGCTGAACGCGAAAGATCCCGCGGAAGTGTGCTTCGGCATGAACGCGACGTCGTTCATTCGCCTGGTCAGCCTCGCCATCGGCCAGACCATCGAACCGGGCCGCAATGAATTCGTCGTCACCGATCTCGATCATGACGCCAATGTCGCGACCTGGCAGGCGCTGCAGCGCATGGGTGCGAAAATCGTCTGCTGGAAGATGCGCGGCGACGCCAGCCTTCATGTCGAAGATCTGCTCCCGCTGCTGTCGCGCAGGACGAGGCTGGTGGCGTGCACGGCGGTCTCCCATGCGCTGGGTTCGTTCGTGGACGTAGCGGCAGTCGCGCGCGCGGCGCACGGCGTCGGCGCGGATATGTTCCTCGACTGCGTGCATTATGGCCCGCACGCTCTGATCGATGTGCAGGCATGGGATTGCGATTATCTGGTGTGCTCCGGCTACAAGGCGTTCGCACCGCATATGGGCTTTCTGTGGGGCAAACGCGACAAGCTCGTGGCGCTTCCGACCTTCCGCGAGGAGTTCATCCCCGACGAGCCGCCGTACAAGATCGAGGCCGGCACCTTCATCTTCGAGAATGTCGCCGGCATGAGTGCGGCCATCGATTATCTCGAGACGCTGGGCCGCGAGCTGGGCGCCCAGAATCAAGCGCCTCGAAACGCTATTGAGTCCGCAATGTCGGCGATCCGCACCTATGAGCAGGGCTTGTCACGGGTTCTTCTGGATGTACTCGCGCGGGCCGGGGCCACGGTCTATGGCATCGACGATCCGGCGAAGGTCGCGCTTCGCGTGCCGACGATCTGTTTCAATCTCGGCGAAACGCACCCCGCCGAAGTGGTGGAGCGCGTGGCCGAAGCCGGCTTTGGCATCCGCGACGGCCATATGTACGCGCCGCGGCTGATGGCGCGCCTCGGACTGGCGATGGATCGCGGCGCCGTGCGCGTGTCGCTTGTCCATTACAATACGATTGCAGAAATTCAGCGCTTCGGCGAAGCGTTGTACGAGATCGGTGGCCACTGACAGGACGTGGCAAGCTCAAGAAGTCGTGACCGGTATTTTCCGCAGGGCAGGGGCTGGAGCATAACCCGACCTGCGTGGGGGCCGGTCGCCGATTGGGCCGGCTTGTCAGCCATCCTTGCCGTGGAGAGGTACGATGATTTCGGTATTTCAAACTCTGCCTTTGGCGGACGGCGAAATCAGATTTGCACGCGGAGCCGCGGAGCCGCGGAGCCGTGGAGATTTCCAAGGAGACAGTGAGGCAGTGAGGAAGAATGGCGCGCGTCCGCGCGCAAGGGCCTTCTCATTGCCTCAATGCCTCATTGTGAAACCTTGCCGCTCCGCGTCTCCGCGTCTCCGCGTGCCACAGTCTGATCCGGAGCGTGCAAACACAAAAAAAGGAAATGTGCTCAGCGGCGTGGCGCTGACTTTGTTGCTCTCCGGTTGCGCGGTGGGTCCGGACTTCAAGAAGCCCGCCCCGCCCGCGGTCAGCAATTACACCGCTCAAACACTCTCCAGCACGTCCGCCAGCGGCAACATCGGGGGTGGCGCGGCGCAGCGCTTCGACAAGGGAGCACAGATTTCCGCCGATTGGTGGACGCTGTTTCATTCGAAGGCGCTCGACGAACTGATCGCGCAGGCACTCGCGAGCAATTCCGACCTCAAGGCGGCGCAGGCGGCCCTGGCCGGCGCGCGAGAAGGCGTGCTGGCGCAGCGCGGCGCCTGGTTTCCGAACGTCTCGGCGGGATTTTCGGCAAGCCGCCAGCAACAATCGGCCGTGCTCGCACCGGTGCCCAATGCGAATGTTTTCACCTACAGCCTGTTCACGCCGGAGGTCAGCATCTCCTATGTGCCGGACGTTTTTGGCCTGAATCGCCGGACGGTGGAATCGCTGGAAGCGCAGCAACAGTCCGTGCGCTATCAGATGGCCGCGACCTACACGACGTTGACGTCCAATGTCGTGGCCACGGCCATTCAGGAGGCGTCGATCGCAACGCAGATCGAGGCGATCCGGCAACTCGTCGTTGCCGACACACAGATGGTCGGCATTCTGCAGGATCAGCTCGCGAGAGGCTATGCCAGCGGACTCGATCTGGCCGCGCAGAAAGCGCAGCTGGCGCAGGCAAAGGCACTGCTTCCACCGCTTCTCAAGCAAAGGGATCAGCTGCACGATTTGATGGCGGTGCTGACCGGCCGCTTTCCCAGCGAGGCACCCTCCGATGATTTCGATCTTGCGAGTCTTCACCTTCCGGAGGACCTGCCGCTCAGCCTGCCGTCTACGCTTGTAGAGCAGCGGCCGGACATCCTTCAGGCCGAAGCAAATCTGCACGCCGCGAGCGCGGAGATCGGAATCGCCGTCGCGAACCGCCTGCCCAACATCGAATTGACTGCGAACGCCGGCAGCACCGCGCTGGCTCTCAACCAGCTCTTCGCGCCGGGAACCGGATTCTGGAGCGTCGGTGCGAGCCTCACGGCGCCCATCTTCGAAGGAGGAACGTTGCTGCATCGGGAACGTGCCGCGCGCGCGAGCTACCAACAGGCGGTAGCGCAGTATCGCAGCACGGTGTTCGCCGCCTTTCAAAATGTCGCCGATACGCTTTCCGCACTCGAACAGGACGCCGACGGGCTGAAAGCGGCCGCGGACGCGGACGAAAGCGCGAAAACGACACTCGACCTCACCAAGCGCCAGCTGAAGGACGGTTATGCAAGCGATCTCGCGCTGCTGACCGCCGAGCAGCAGTTTCAGCAGGCGCGCGTCAATCTCGTGCAGGCTGAGGCCGCGCGTTACGCCGACACGGCCGCCCTGTTTCAGGCGCTTGGAGGCGGCTGGTGGCAACGCCCGGATCTGAACGAGGCCGACAATGAGAAGTAGTACCAACTTTTTCTGCTGGATAATTCGTTTCCCAGAAAAGATTTCAACGCAGGGTACGCCGAGGATGCGCGGAGGACGCAGAGGAAGTTCTCGCGCGCTTTGCGCGCAAAAGTTCTCCCGCGTCCCCTGCGCTGCCTCTGCGTCCTCTGCGTTAAACCTTTCTTCTTGTCACTCATTACTGAATCCCGGCACTAGCCCAGTTTTGAGTTTTCTGCCCCACGCGACGCGCGGGGGAGGAAAATTGAGGCTCGAGATGCGGGGCAAACTCGCGCGCGCAATTGGGGCCGGTTTCTTCCTGACGGGGATTGCTTGTCTCGCGGCCTGTTCGCCTGACGATGGCGGCGCCCAGTCGAAGACTTCGAACACACCCGGCAATGTGACCCTCACCGACGCGCAGCGAAGCAACATCCGGCTCACCACCGTTGCGTTGTCGGGCTACCGCAGAACGATCGATACGGCCGGCGTGGTCGATTTCGACAATGATCAGGCCACCAGCGTGCTCGCGCCATTCTCCGGACCGGTATCGCGTCTGCTGGTTTCACTTGGCCAGGTGGTCAAAAAGGGCCAGCCGTTGGCAACGGTCGCTTCGCCGGACTTTGCCGCCGCTGTCAGTGCCTACCGCAAGGCGATCGCCACCGCCGACACGGCGCGCCGGCTTGCCGCCATGGACAAGGACTTGCTCGCGCACAAGGGCGTATCGGAGCGCGAGGCGGACCAGGCGGAAAGCGATGCGGTCAATGCCGAAGCAGATCGCGCTGCCGCGCGCCAGGCGCTTGTCGCGCTCAACATCGATTCCCAGACCATCGAGCGAATTCAGCAGGGACGTCCGATTTCACAGGTCGAAGGCGTGATCCGCTCTCCAATCGCGGGAACCCTGGTAGAGAAATTGATTACGGGAGGCGAACTTCTTCAGGCCGGCACGACGCCGTGTTTCACCGTCGCCGATCTTTCGCGCGTCTGGGTGTTGGCTCAGGTTTTTGGTGCCGATCTCGCCTCCGTCCGCGTCGGCGACCCAGCCACAGTGACCACCGACTTCGCTTCGCTCGCCGGCAGAGTCGACAATGTCTCGGCCGAGGTCGATCCGAACACGCGTTCCGTCGCGGTGCGCGTGGTAGTCGAAAACCCACGCGACGCTCTGAAAAAGCAGATGTATGTCCGCGTGTCGATTGGCGCCAGCCAGGAAAGCCGGGGCTTGCTCGTGCCGGTATCGGCAATTCTGCGCGACGACGAGAATCTGCCCTTCGTATATGTCCTGCAGCCCGATCGCAGCTTCGCGCGGCGGCACGTTGACCTGGGCGATCGCGCAGGCGACCAATACGAGATCTCCTCGGGGCTTCGGGCCAGCGAGCGGATCGTGGACAATGGAGCGATCTTCGTTCAGTTCATGCAGGAACAATGAGCGAGCATTTGACTCCCGGGGAGCCGCCGTCGCGCGCGGCTTCGATCATGAACCGGATCGTCGGCAGCTCGTTGCAGCAGCGCCTGATCGTCGTTCTCCTGACGCTTGTGCTGCTCGGGGCGGGCGTGCGCGCGCTCGTGCGTTTGCCCGTCGATGCCTATCCCGATCTATCGCCTCCCCGGGTCGAGATCATCACCCAATGGCCGGGGCATGCCGCGGAGGAGGTGGAAAGACTCATCACCGTTCCCGTCGAGCGCGGCATGAATGGCATTCCGCGGATGAGCGTCGCGCGCTCGATCTCGCTCTATGGGCTGTCCGACGTCATTCTCACTTTCAACGACGGAACCGACAACATTTTCGCACGCCAGGAGGTCTTCAACCGGCTCCAGGGTCTTGGCCTGCCCGACAACGTCACGCCTTCGGTGGCGCCGCTGAGTTCGCCCTCGGGTCTCATCTATCGCTACGTGCTGCAGAGCTCCGACCGCTCGCCGATTGAGCTCAAGACGTTCGAGGACTGGACCATCGAGCCGCAATACAGATCGGTGCCGGGTGTGGCGGACGATTCCGGATTTGGCGGCGGCACCATGCAATATCAGGTGCTTCTCGATCCGGCGAAGATTGCGGGCGTCGGCGTTTCGGTGGCACAGGTGGAAAGCGCGCTCGCCGCCAACAACGGCAACGCCGGCGGAGGATTCTTCTCTCAGGGGGGCCAATTCTACTACGTGCGCGGCATGGGCCGCATCGTCACCCCGGACGATATCGGCAATGTGGTGCTCGCGGTACACGACGGCACGCCGGTGCTGGTCAAGGACGTGGGCCGCGTCGTCATCGGCATTGCTCCGCGTCTGGGCGAGTTCGGTTACGAAAAACAGAACGACGCGGTAGAGGGCGTCATCGTGTTACGCACGGGCGAAAAGGCCCAGGACGTGTTGAACCGCGTTGAAGCGAAAACGCAGGAACTCAACGACCATATTCTGCCCAAAGACGTCAAAGTCCTTCCATTCTACGACCGGAGCGACCTGGTGGCGCTGACCACGGACGTCGTGGAGCGCAATCTGCTGCTCGGCATGTTTCTGGTCGTCGCAGTTCTCATATTCTTCCTCTACGATATTCGCGCAGGATTGATCGTCGCGGTCACTATTCCGCTGGCGCTCCTGTTTGCGTTCGTCTGCCTCGACCTCCAGAACGCCTCGGCGAACCTGCTTTCCATCGGTGCGGTGGATTTCGGCATCCTGGTGGACGGTGCGGTATTCATGGTGGAGAACATTTTCCGCCAGATCGCTCTGCGCGGAGGAACGCCGCGCAACGTCGCAAAAATCGTCATGGACGCGGCAGCGGAGGTCGACCGCCCGCTCTTCTATGCAGTCGCGGTGATCGTGGTTGGCTTCCTGCCCATCTACGTTCTTTCCGGACCGTCGGGCACACTGTTCAAGCCGATGGCCGATACGATGGTCTTTGCGTTGGTCGGTTCCCTGATCGTCACGCTGACATTGCTGCCGGTGCTGTGCGCCTGGTTCATGCGCAACGGCGTGACGGAGCGGCGCAACGCGGCGTTCGAAGCGGTCAAATCCTGGTACGCAAGCGGCCTCGACTATTGTCTCGCACATCCGTGGAGGATCACATTCGGCTCCGCCATTCTCCTCGCAGCTTCTTTGCTGCTGGTCCCGTTCATCGGCGGCGAATTCATGCCGCATCTGGATGAAGGCGCGCTGTGGGTGCGCGCGACGATGCCCTACACGATTTCATTCGACGAATCGGCGAAGATCGCACCCAGGGTGCGCGACATCCTGCACAGCTTTCCAGAAGTGACGACGGTCGCCTCGGAACTCGGCCGTCCCGACGACGGCACCGATCCCACCGGCTTCTTCAACGTCGAGTTCTATGTCGGCCTCAAACCCTACTCGCAATGGACAGGCCCCTATCACACCAAGCCGGAGCTGATCGAAGCGATCAACGGCAAGCTTCAGGCGTTTCCCGGAATCATTTTCAATTACACCCAGCCCGCCGAGGACGCGGTCGACGAGGCGGAAACAGGCCTGAAAAGCGCGCTGGCGGTGAAGGTGTTCGGATCCGATCTGCAGACGCTTCAGCAAAAGGCCAAATCCATCAAGAGGATTCTGGAGGGTGTGCGCGGAATTCGCGATGTGACGCTGGTGCAGGAACTCGGCCAACCAAGTCTCACAGTCAAAATAGATCGCGCGCGCATCGCGCGTTACGGACTGAACGTGGCCGACATAAACGGATTGATTCAGACAGCCATCGGCGGCGACGTGGCAACCCAGGTGGTGCAGGGAGAGAAGGAGTTCGATCTGGCCGTCCGCCTCGAACGCCAATACCGCGATAATGCGGAGGAAATCGAAAACATCCCGGTGCTGACGCCGGCCGGACAACAGATTCCGCTCAAGGAATTATCGGACGTCCAGGTGACGAACGGCGCGTCTTTCATCTATCGCGAGGACAATTCGCGCTACATCGGCGTCCAGTTCTCGGTGGAGGGTCGCGATCTGGCGGACGCCGTCGGCGATGCCATCGCACAGGTTGGCCGAAAAATCGCGTTGCCCCAGGGCTACCGTTTGGACTGGGGCGGAGAATACAGCCAATACACCGCTTCAAGCCGGCAACTGGCCGTCATTCTGCCGCTGACCCTGTTCCTTATTTTTCTGATCCTTTTCATGCTGTACGGCAATTTCAAGTTTCCATTCATCACAGTGATCGGCGTGCTCCTGTCGGCGCCCGTCGGTGGACTCGCGGCGTTATGGATCACCGGCACGCCGTTCTCAGCTTCGTCCGGCGTGGGCTTTCTCGCCTTGTTCGGTGTGTCCGTGCTGACGGCCGTCGTCTACATCTCATACGTCAACGAGCTTCGCCGCAGCGGAACGCCGCTCGCCGATGCCATTCGCGAGGGCGCCATCCTGCGTCTGCGCCCGATCATGATGACCGCTCTGGTGGCCGCTTTGGGCCTGTTGCCGGCGGCGCTGGCCACGGGCGTCGGCACGGATACGCAAAGGCCGTTTGCCCTGGTCATTGTCAGCGGTTTGCTGACACGGCTGGTGATCAGCATCTATCTCATGCCCGCGCTCTATGCCCTCGTGGCGCGCGCGGACGACAGGCTGGAGGTCTGACGCCGCGCGAGAACGGGCTCCCTTAAGGCAGTTCTCCCGCCGAGTGGGGGTCAATGGAGTAGGGATATACCTCGTCGAGGAAACGCGGCTGTTGGCGGATCACGTCGATCCAGCTCACGACGTGGCGGAAGTCATCGAGCGGAAGCCGCGCTTCGCGTGCCAGATGGATGTAGGCAAAGTTCGACATGTCGGCGATCGTGTACGCGCTGCCGCCAAGAAACCGGTTCTGTGCAAGCTCGCGATCGAGAATCTCCAAGGTCTTCAGCGATCCGGCATGTCTCGCCGTGACGAGATCGCTGGAGCGGCGCTTGTCCTTCCCGGTCATCACCCAGTGCCGCAGGGTTGCGATCGTCGACTGAACGTAGTCGCCCTCGAAGAACAGCCATTGGAGCACCTTCGCGCGCGCAAAGGGTTCGCCCGGCAAATAGGGCGTGCCATCGGCGAGAAACGCGAGAATGGCGTTCGATTCGGCGAGCGTGCGGCCGTCGTCGAGCTCGATCGCCGGCACCGCTCCCGTGGGATTGACTGCGAGATACTCTGGACGGCGTCCCTCGCCCTCGAAAATGCTGACGATCTTTGTCCTGTAAGGCTGCCCCAGATGATGCAGCAGAAGCCGAACCTTGTAGGCATTCTGGGAAGGCAAATAGTCGTAAAGCGTCAGCATGTCGTCGATCTCCTCGAGAATCGCCCGAAATCAGTCCCGCGTCAGCCGGTGATCGCTTCGCGCGCATCCCGTGCCTGAGCCAGCCGGCGGTTGCCCCATTCGACCAGCGCACGGATGACGGGCTGCATCGCGACGCCGTCTTCCGTCGGTGCATAGGAGACGCTGCGGCGAGCATCGCTGTTGACCGTGCGCGAAATCAGCCCGTCGCGCTCCAGCTCACGCAATTGTGTTGCCAGCGTCTTGTTGGCGACACCCTCCAGCTCCCGGCCAAGTTCGCCAAAACCGCGCGGCTTCTGCAGCAGATAATGCAGCACCAGAGGCTTCCAGCGCCCGCCGATCGCACCCACCGCCGTGCGCAATGGGCAGCCGCCCACGGTGGTGGGAATGCCACCAGGTGGCGAAGAAGTACGGAATTGCATCTCGTTCATCGCGGTTCCTAATTCTCTACGCCAGAACATCATAACAGCGAGAGCACTCTCATGGTAACGCGCAATATCGTCCTTCTTGTCTTTGCGGGTCTCATCGCCACGTCCCCGTTGGTCGCGCAGGAAACGGCGGCGCCGGTCGCACCCATTGCGCATCGCGACGGCACGCACGATTTCGATGCCGAATTCGGCAATTGGACGATCCACGTCAAGCGTTTGATGCATCCGCTTTCAGGCGCGAGCGACTGGGTCGCCTATGACGGCTCCAAGGTGGTGACACCCATCTGGGACGGAAAGGCAAATGTCGCGGAGGTGAAGGCGGACGGACCGGCGGGTCATCTGCACTTCCTCGCGTTACGCCTCTACGACCAGGCGGCCCGCCAATGGAATCTCAATTTCGCAAGCGCCGGCGCGGGAACGTTCGGCACGCCGCTCTACGGCGAATTGCGAAATGGCGGTGTTGAGTTCATCGGGCCCGATACCTTCAACGGCCGCAGCATTCTGGTGCGTTTCATCTCGCACGAAGACGGGCGGGATCGTGCAACCTCCGAGCAATATTTTTCCGACGACGGCGGGCACACATGGGAACTGAACTGGATCAATAAATATATTCGCGTGAAAGGTTGAACCGATGAAACGCGCTGCACCGATCCTCGCCGCCTGCTTGTTCGCAGCACCCGCAGTTGCCCCTGGCGCGCCCGCGTATCGCGACGGCGTCCACGATTTCGATTTTGTGCTGGGCACCTTTCACACGCACATAAGACGTCTGGCCGATCCGCTCACGGGTTCGAACAAATGGGTAGTCTATGACGGTACCAAGACAGACGTCGCCATGCTGAGCGGCGCGGGAAGTCTCGAGACGATCGAGGCCGATGGGCCAGGCCACCTCGAGCTGATGACTCTGCGTCTCTACAATTCGACCTCGCATCAATGGAGCCTCAATTTCAGCTCCAGCAAATCGGGGCAGCTGTCCACCCCCTCGATCGGCGAATTCCGCGACGGCGTCGGCACCTTCATGAATCAGGAGGATTACAACGGCCGTTCCATCCTGGTTCGCCATCTCTGGTCCAGGATCACACGCAATTCCTATCACTACGAGCAGGCGTTCTCTGCCGATTTCGGCAAGAGTTGGGAGTCCAATTTTGTCGCCGATCTCGTGCGGACGGAAGGCTGAAGAGGGCCGCCAGTCTTTTCACACTGCACGGAGATTTGTTAAACCAGTTGGTTGACTAATTTCGGCTGGACGCATAAGCTCAACCAAATGGTTCAACAAGTCAGCAGGACACTCGACGGTATCTTTGGGGCGCTGGCACACCCGACAAGGCGGGCTATGCTGCGCAGGCTGGCCGCCCGCGAGCAGGCGATCGGCGATCTGGCGGCGCCCTTCCGCATGTCCTTCGCGGCCGCGTCCAAGCATGTGCGGGTGCTGGAGCGCGCGGGTCTGGTGCGGCGACGGGTTTGCGGGCGGTCGCATTTCTGTCGCATTGAGCCCGCGCCGCTGGCCGCCGCCGAAAAATGGCTGCGCTTTTATGAAGCGTTCTGGCGCACACAGTTGGACAATCTCGATGCTGTTCTGGAGGCCGGGAATCGCGCCGCCTCGCGCCGTCGAAACAGGAAGGGATAAAGCCGATGCCGCAAGATTCAAAAATCTCGCTGAAAGTGTCCCGCCGCTACGCCGCGGCGCCCGAGCGAGTCTTCGACGCGTGGCTCGATCCGAAGACGGTGGGCAAATGGCTTTTTGCGACGCCAAACGGCCAGATGATCCGCGTGGAGATCGACGCACGCGTCGGCGGACAGTTCACGATCGTGCGCCGGGAGGGCGACGATATTGAGCATGTGGGCGAATATCTGGAAATCGACAGGCCGCGCCGGCTCGTCTTCACGTTCGGTGTCCCGAAATTCTCGGCCGAGATGACCCGCGTCACCGTCGAAATCGCTCCGGCAGGCCAGGGCTGCGAATTGACACTTACGCATGATGGCGTGCTGCCGGAATGGGCGGAACGCACGCAATCAGGCTGGGGAATGATCCTCGACGGTCTGGAAAACCATTTGGCCCGCGGCTGAAATATCACCGTGGAAGACAGAATTATCGTTTATGGCGCTGCCTATAGCGTCTATGTTCGCGCCGTGCGGTTGGCGCTGGCGGAGAAGGGCGTTCCGTACGAACTCGTCGAAGTCGATGTCTTCGCTGCCGGGGGTCCGCCGGCCGAGCAAGTTGCGCGCCATCCGTTTGGCCGCATTCCGGCGTTCGAGCACGACGATTTTCGCCTTTATGAAGCAAGCGCAATCGAGCGCTATGTCGATGAGGCTTTCGATGGGCCGCGGCTGCAACCCGAAAGCCCAAAATCCCGCGCGATCATGAATCAGGCCATCAGCCTCCTCGATTCCTACGCATATCGCACGCTGGTCTGGAACATCTATGTCGAGAGCGTCAGCAAGCCCCGCGAAGGTCAGCGTCGGGACGAAGCCCGGATCGCGGCCGCACTTCCGCGGGCCGAAACGTGCCTTGATGCACTCGAACGTGTCATGGGCGACGGACCCTGGCTCGGGGGAGCTCACTTCACCCTTGCCGACTGTCATGCCGCGCCGATGTTCGATTATTTTCGCCTCGCGGCGGAGGGTGCGGCCATGCTGGCCACGCATGAATCCTTGTCGCGCTGGTGGGAACGCATGTCCGCGCGACCAAGCATGCTGGCGACAAGGCCGTAGCTGGAAGCACGCAAGAATGGGATGCCGACTGGACAAGAAAGGTTTGTCCAAGTAACTCCCGGCCATGAGCGAATTCAACGTCCGTACCATCCTGGCCGGGTCGGCGCCAAAGGAAGCGCCGGTTACCGTAAAGGGCTGGGTGCGCACACGGCGCGATTCCAAGGCAGGAATTTCCTTCGTGCAGCTTTCGGACGGATCGTCTTTCCATCCGCTGCAGGTGGTCGCGCCGAATTCGCTCTCCAATTACGTGGATGAAGTGCTGAAGCTGACCGCGGGCTGTGCGGTCGAGGCCGTGGGCACGATCGTGCCGTCGCCGGCGAAAGGGCAACCTTTCGAGATGCAGGCGAGCGAAATTCGCGTGATCGGCTGGGTGGAGGATCCGGACACCTACCCGATCCAGCCCAAGGCCCACACGATGGAGTTCTTGCGCGAGGTGGCGCATCTGCGGCCCCGGACCAATGTGATCGCGGCCGCAACGCGCGTACGCCACACGCTGGCCCGGGCGATCCACCGCTTCTTCGACGAAAACGGGTTCTATTGGGTGAATACGCCGATCATCACCGGGTCGGATGCGGAAGGGGCGGGGGCTCTGTTCCGCGTATCGACTCTCGACCTCGCCAATCTTCCCCGCAACGAAGATGGCGCCATCGATTTCACGAAGGATTTCTTTGCGCGCGAAGCGTTTCTGACCGTCTCGGGTCAGCTGAACATCGAGGCTTATTGTCTGGCGCTCTCCAGGGTCTACACCTTCGGGCCGACTTTCCGCGCAGAGAATTCCAACACCAGTCGCCACCTCGCCGAATTCTGGATGATCGAGCCGGAGATCGCTTTTGCCGATCTCTCCGACAACGCGACGTTGGCCGAACGCCTGCTCAAATCCTCACTGGCAACCGTTCTCGAGGAGCGTGCTGAGGACCTTGCCTTCTTCGACGAGCGGATCGAGAAGGGACTGGTTGCCAAGCTCGAGGGTATCGTCGCTTCGGAATTCGTGCGCATGGAGTATGACGAAGCCATCGCGGTTCTTGAGCGCGCAAAGGAGAAATTCGAGTTTCCGGTGAAATGGGGAGTCGATCTCCAGTCGGAGCATGAGCGCTATCTGACCGAAAAACACGCGAAGAGGCCCGTGATCGTGATGAACTACCCCAAGGGCATCAAGGCATTCTACATGCGCGTCAACGACGATGGCCGGACGGTCGCGGCGATGGACGTGCTCGCGCCCGGAATCGGCGAGATCATCGGCGGCAGCCAGCGCGAGGAACGGCTCGACGTGCTCGATGCGCGCATGGCGGAGCACGGCATCGACAAGGAGCATTACGGCTGGTACCGCGATCTGCGCCGTTACGGCACGGTGCCCCATGCGGGCTTTGGTCTCGGCTTCGAGCGCACCATCGCTTACGTCACGGGCCTTTCGAACGTGCGCGACGTCATTCCCTTCCCGCGAACGCCCGGCAACGCAAGGTATTGAAGCGACGGCCTGGCAGGAATCTCTATCGCGGCGTTGTGACCGCGTGGCCGCGGGCTTCGGAAATTTTCGAGACCTTATTGACGAACGGTAACACAAACGTTACCTATACTCATGCTGGACCTTCGCTACTATCTCGACGAGGACGGCCGCAGCCCGTTCGCCAGATGGTTTGAGGACTTGGACGCGATCGCGGCGGCCAGAATTGTGCGGGCGCTGGCGCGGATCGGACAAGGCAATCTCCCCAACGTCAAGCCCGTTGGTGAGGGCGTGCTCGAATACAAGATCGATTTCGGTCCGGGCTACCGGGTGTATTTTGGACGCGACGGCGACACCCTGGTGATTATACTTGCCGGCGGAACGAAAAAACGCCAGCAGCGCGATATTGAAACGGCTTCAAAGTATTGGCGGGACTACAAGCGCGCGAGGCGATCGGCGAGAAGGACCGGGCAATGACGATGACACGGACGGGAAGCTTCAAGGAACTGGTGCAAGGGCGCGTCGCCCGGGATCCCAAATTCGCGGCGGCGCTCCTTCGCGAGGGAGTCGATGCGATGCTGAGCGGGGATGTCGATACCGGCAAGAGCATCCTGCGCGACTACATCAAAGCGACGGTTGGCTTCGAGAGACTCGGAAGGGAGACAGGTACCCAGCCCAAGAGCCTCATCCGCATGTTCGGCGACCGCGGGAATCCACAGGCCCGCAATCTTTTCAATGTCAT
>DASXMF010000014.1:0-32136 GCA_036495845.1 Rhizomicrobium sp. | reverse complement strand
CGAGCGCCTGCAGGGTCGTACCACCTGCTCTGACGCAAACAACAACGCAAATGGCGCCGGCCATGACTGCCAGGACTCCAGCCGTCATGGCACTGACGGATAGCGTGTCCTCCGGCGCCAGGAAGGCACCGCGATCGACCCAGGGTGCATCGGCAATATCCTCGGCCGGCACGTAGCTTTCGCCAAATCGGGCTTCAATCGACTCGACTCCCGCCAGAACATCGATATCCGCGCGATCAAAACCCGAATTCAGGAGAGACGTCGCTGCTGATTTCGCCGTTTCCTCGGAACGGAAGACTGCGGCCACTTCGCGAACCCGCACCCGATCCAGTACTTCCGCCGTCATGGAACGCCTCAGTGCAGCAATGCAAGCATCACCGGATCACGAAGTTGTACGATTTGCTGCGCGTTGTTGCCGTCCACAATCTTGACGGCCGAAATCGAGGCACCATTGCCTTCCACCACAACGCTGACAGCGTTCTGAACGAAATGGTGCAGGCCTTCGAGTACGACCTTGATGAGATTGTTCTTCGAATCGTAGGCAATGCCGAGCAATGGGAGCCAAACCGGTTCCACCTCATGGGCCAGGTCCGGCCAGTCGAGCCAGATCTCAGCCTGATCTCTGTTGAGCGCGCGCGACAGCGTCTTCAGATAAGAGTGCCATTCCATCTTTTCGAGGCTCCGCAACACTTTGGCCTCCCATAGTTCCGGCCGGCGAGATCATCGTGGCGGGACGGGCGCGCGCAATCACCGAACCAATCGCCAACGAAAGGGTGTCGAAGTCGAATGCCGCATCATGGCGGGTACCGTTGATGAAAAACGTAGGCGTGCCATTCACCCCGCTGCGAACGCCGCCCAGAAAGTCGAACTGTACCTTGCCGGCGTAGGTCCCCGATGCGAGTGCGTCACGCAGGAGGCCCTGGGGTAATTCGAACGCACCGGCGAGCGCAAACAGCAACGGCATGCCGAGCCGACTTTGGTTGAGGTAGAGCGCATCGTGCATTGCCCAGAACTCGCCGTGGTGCGCAGCAAATTCTGCCGTCTCCGCAGCGCTCTCGGCCAACGGATGGATCTGCGTAAGCGGAAAATGGCGAAATACAAAACCGAGACTGCGCCCGAAGTGCTGACGGACGCGCTCCACTTCGCGATAGGCCTTGCCGCAATGGGGACATTGACAATCGCCATATTCCACAAGCATGACGGGAGCCCGGTTATCGCCGCGTATGTGATCTGCTGCCGTAACAGGCACTTTCAGCATCATCGCAACTCCCGGCCTTGCATGGTTTCGAGCGCATCGAGAATTCCGTCGGCGCCCGGGTTGACGGCGATCGGCGAGCGGTAGCTCCACAAGATTGTTCCCTTGCGATCGATGACGAAAAGCGCGCGTTCGGCGACGCCGTCCTGATCGCGGTAGGCCCGAGTTTGCCTGGCAACGGACCCTTTTGGCTTGAAGTCGGCAAGCAGCGCAACGCGTAGATGGTGCGCCCGGGATAACGCACCGTGGCACCACACGCCGTCAACGGAAATGCCTAGCAACTCCGCGGCGTGTTTGCGAAACTGGGGCAGAATCTCGTTGATAAGCGTCATCTGATCTCCGCAGACCGGACTCCAGTCGGCCGGATGGAAGGCGAGAATGACCGGCCTTCCTTCGAGATCGCCCAGCGAGAGTTTCTGATCCGGGGTGACGTTGAGCGTGAAGTCAGGCGCCGTGGTTCCGGGGTAAAGAATTTGTGACATGGTTCTCGTCTTCGCTGGTCGCGATGGCCGACTTGGAGAACATTTTTGTCTGCCCGGCATTGACGTGCATCAGTCGGGCAACACCTGAGCGTTAGGTATTTTTACGCAATCAATCTGTTTACGTGGAGGGGAACCAGGAAACAGATCAGGGGTTTTGCCGGATAAGTTTCGAGTCTTCTGGAAGCTGTACAAAGCGAAAACGCGGCGGCGTTGCCTATTGAACTGCGGTAAGGGGACAATGAGCCATGCGGCTGTAGACTGGCCGATGCACCCCCTCAATGTGACGCAATTCTCAGACATCGCCCTATGGCAACAAGGGAGCTGCGGATTCTACGCTAGGTAGTTTTCGTGCTGTTCCGCGTTCTCACAATTGAGCGCCGATCACAAACGATCGCGCAGGAGAGGCACCTAATGGCGTCGTACGCGCGAGGTACTCCTCCGCGGGAAAAAACGCACGACATCGTATCGCAACCGGAAGGGGGGCTCGATTCCAGGGGGGGCTCGATTCGATAGTCTCCAAATCGACCTACGAGCGAGGGCAGATCATACATTCCGAAGGTCAACCAGCGACTCACTGGTATCGGATGACTGTCGGTGCCGCGCTGTGTAGCACGGTTCGGGCCGATGGACGGCGTCTGGTCGTTGATTTGCTGCTGCCGGGTGATTTTTTTGGTTTTGCAGCCAGCAATGACCACGATTGCACGGTGGAGGCAGTCGTCGATGGCACTAGAGCCAACAAATACGATCGCCGCTCCGTGGAAGCATTGGCAGACGGCAGCCCCGCCATCGCCCGAGAGATCCGGAATGCGGCGATCGAGGCAATGGACAGGAGACGGGCGCATCTCCTGGTCGTCGGACGGACAACCGCCCAACAAAAAGTCGGTTCATTCCTGCTCGAGTTGGCCGACCGAGTGTGCCGCGAAGAGGGAGAAGCGTTGCGCCTTGCCATCTCGCGCTACGACATTGCCGACTATCTGGCGATTTCAACTGAAACCGTGAGCCGCGCGTTCTCCGCCCTGCACCGCAGCGCGCTTATCGAGATGATCTCTCCCCAACACATCCGGATATTGGATCGCGAGGGGCTGGAGGAATGCGAAGAGACCCGGTCCCCGTGTCTTCGCCCCAACTGATTGGTGGTTCAGACTTACCGGAACCGCCGCCTGAGCGTGTGAGGCTTGCAAGCACAGCGAGCTTCACGGCCGCCGATATCTGCCTTACGCCCAGCCGGTCCATCATGCGCGCGCGATGGGCCTCGACAGTGCGCACGCTTAAACCTAGCTCGAAAGCGATGACTTTGTTGGGCCGGCCAGCAACAAGGGCAATAAGTACGGCGCGTTCGCGCGGCGTCAGCGCCGCGACACGAGCGGCTGCCAGTTCCACTTCCAAAGAGGGAATCGTGAGTGGGGATTGAGCGAGACTTGCTTTGACTGCCCGGATCAACTCGTCACTCTCAAACGGCTTCTCAATAAAATCCGTCGCACCCGCTTTCATTGCACGAACCGCGGTTTGTACGTCGCCTTGCGCGGTCATCATGATGACCGGCAACTGAACGCCTGCTGACCTAAGCTTTTGAAGTAGGATGAGACCATCCATTTGAGGCATGCGGATGTCGAGGAGGATGCACCCTTCCCGCCCCAGCCGTGGCGCAACCTGCAGGAATTCTTGGGGCGTTGAATAGGAAACGGCTGCTATTTTGGCCGATTTCATGAGCCGCTCGATGGTTCGCCGGACGGCTCCATCGTCGTCGACAATATGGACAAGGCTTGAAACGGCCATGGCGAGACCCTTCGGACTGAATACGCGCGCTATCGTTGGATTGCTACAGACTTTGGGTCTGCTACTGGTCTTATCTGGCAGTTGGCTGCGAGAGGGCAGGCGGAGCGCTCTTCTGCTGAAACGCTTATTGCTGCTCCCAGGTGTCCCCAGAGAGTTCGCACGCCTCGGCAATAACCGCGAAGCAGGAGCCGCGACCGTGCGCGGATTGCACTTCGAGCTGGTGTGCCAGTAGGTTGGCGGCACGGCGGACGATAAAAAGGCCTAGCCCAAGACCTTCCGAAAGCTTGCTGTCGGGACGATAAAACGGATCGAAAATCCTAGCGATTTCGCTGCCTGGGATTCCCGCCCCTGTATCGCGAATCTCTATGCGCACCGAGCGCCCACGTTTGCGGCAACCAACGAGCACGCGCCCCCCCCGGCAGGTGTATTTGAACGCGTTGCGCGTCAGATTGCGAAGGACGCTTTCCAGCAGCAGTGGATCGCTTTTGAGTGCAAGTCTGGACGGCAACACCTTGAACGAAATGTTCCTTTCCTCTGCCAGGCGAAAGTTGTCGCGATAGAGCGAAGCAAGGATGGATTGGATTCTAAGTCTGGAAATCACCGGACTTCGGTCGTCCTCGCAGAGCCGCAGAGCATCGACGAACTGATCAAACTGACTGGCCAATTGTGCCGCCGCCGACCGACCCAGTTCGAAATACTGTCGTTCGCGCCCATCCAGCGTCTGACGGCCCAGCCGGCTGTATGAACTGAGTATAATCTGCAGCTGATTGCGAAAGTCGTGCCCTGCGACGGCCAACAGAAGACTTCGAAAGGCCTCGGTACGCGTCGCTCCGCCCTCCGCGACATCCCGTCCCGGCAAATAAGCTCTCGAGGGCTCAACCATGATAAAGGGCGGCCAGGGCAGCTGGAGAATGCGTGGTGCACAGCCGAACCAAGGGGTCAATGAGCGTCAAGCCAGCCACCATCGAGTAAGTTCCGGGCCATCACGCCAGTTCGCCCGCGTCTGCGCCATGACAATTGTCATTTTTTGTTGCGCCGCAAATCGTTGCGGGGGGCATGGACGGAAGTGCGGAAACGGCGTCTAACTCTCCCTCGTTCGCGGATAGCGGTGGGAGGGCTCGCCGGCACGACAACAATGAGGGCCAGCGATGCCGATAAAGGAGTTGAGAAGCGGCTTGGCGAAAGCGAAGTCCGCCTGCAGTCTGCCGTTTCGCTTGTAGGCTTGGGATGCTATTCGTGGAATCCGCAAACGAATGCTCTGGAATGGGATGATCGCCTCCGAGCGATGTGGGGACTCAGTCCTGGTGAGTTTGTCGACTATGAGACGTGGCACGCCGGCGTGCATCCGCACGACCTCGCGCGCGTGGAGACGGCGATTGCGCGTTGCATTGATCCGATCGGAGATGGCGTGTACGACGTGGAGTATCGCGTCATCGGTCGGCACGACAGGATCGAACGATGGGTCGCCACACGCGGCAAAACAGAGTTCGAAGCCGGTCGTGCCGTAGGGTTTTCCGGCGTAGCCCTCGATATAACCCATCATAAAGACACCGAGCTTGCCCTCCAGCGGCGTATCGATGCGCGCACACAGGAACTCGAGCTCGTCAACCGCCAGCTTCGCGCGCAAATCGAACAGCGGGAAGGAGCCGAGGCGGCAGTACGGCAATTGCAGCGGCTGGATGCAATCGGACAGATCACTTCCGGTGTGGCTCACGATTTCAACAATTTGCTCTCCGTGATCCTCACGAATGTACAGCTTTTGGAACGGGAAATACTTGACCCGGAAAAGGGCGAAGGCCTGAGCCTCATTCGTACCTCGGCAGAACATGGCATAAACTTGATTTTTCAGCTGCTTGCCTTTTCGCGCAGCCAAAGACTGACAGCGCATGCCATCAACGTAAACGATCAGGTCGCCGCCTCGGAGGATCTGCTCCACGCGACATTGGAGGGGAAGGTCTGCCTCAGGACCAGTCTGGCCCCCGATCTCTGGGCCGCGGTGGCTGACTCGACTCAGCTGGAGTCGATCATTCTCAATCTGGCGATAAACGGAAGGGACGCAATGGAGACCGGCGGAACCCTGACACTGGAGACATTCAATATCGTTGTCAAAGACGCGCCCGTACACACGGAAGATCCGCCCTGTGGCGATTATGTCGCTTTCGTAGTGAGAGATACCGGCAGCGGTATCTCCGAAAATGTACGTTCAAGAGTATTTGAGCCCTTTTTTACCACGAGGGGGGATGGTCGCGGTTCGGGATTGGGGTTGTCCCAGGTTTTCGGTTACGCAAAACACTGCGGCGGTGGCGTGCGTATCGAGACTGCCGTCGGAAAGGGTACTTCCGTTACGGTTTTTCTGCCGCGCGCCGGCGCAGCCTAAGTGGGGTGACCGTCCGCGCAAAATCGCAAACCCGGAGAAAACCGCATGGGCCAGAATAACGATCCGGTCGGCCGTATGCGGGCGCTGGCGAAGAAGCCGGGGCGAGAGAATGTACAGGTCATCTCAGCGGACCTTGTGGCGCTGCCCCAACGGGCTTCAATCGCGCCGTCTATGAGCGGCTCAAGCCTGGTGGGTTTTACGTCATCGTAGACCACGCTGCCGCCACTGGGACGGGCACAAGTCATGCCGAGTCACTGCATCGGATCGAGCCTGCGGCTGTTCGCGAGGGGGGGAACGGCAGGCTTTGTGCTGGACGCGGAAAGCACCATGCTGGCTAACAAGGACGATCCGCACTCCATCAAGGTATTCGAACCTTCGATCAAGGGCGTAACCGATCGCTTCGCCTAACCCCAAGCAACAGATCGTTACTGCACGAGCCATGATTGAGCATCAGTTGTCATGGAAGGAGGTGGTTGAGATTGTGCAAATCTCGAAGAGGTCCGGGCGTGAAATCGAGCAGTCCATCGAAGGGGTGGTCAAGCGGCGACCTACGATCGAGCGTAGTCATCTTTTTGTGGGGGCCGTTTCAGAGAACAGTTTGAGAAGGTATCGGACGTGGTGTTCGAGGTTGTGCTGGGGTTAGCTGCCTTCGTAGACACTTGATCAAAACCGAGGCCGGGCACTGAATTCCCTTGCGTGGCTCGCGGGTTTCAAATTTCGTGCGCCGGCGTGCCGGAAAGTCACGGGGACGGCGCGTCGCGCAATGTTTCCGGACATCAAAAAAATTGGTTCCTGGAGGGCGAGCGCGCAATTGGACCGTCTCGTTCATTTTGTGCGGGTGCTGGTCATGAATTGAGAGTTGTTTTCTCGAGAGCGCATGGAATAGGCGGGCCGGTCGAATCGTCTTGAGGATTGAACCACCGGGGGGACTCAGTGATGCCGCACAGTTACGGAACGCAGCCCACGCAAACCTTGCTCATTTGCGCCCTTCTTGCCGCCGCCAGCACTTCGACGCTACATGCCGCTCCCGGCGCAGGCTTCCGTGTCCTTCATTCGTTCTGCAAAAAGCCTGGCTGTACGGATGGTGGGCCTTCGACAGGCGGCGTGATCGCCGACGATGCTGGCAATCTTTTCGGGGCTTCAGACGACGGTGGCGCCTCCGGCCTGGGAGTCGTCTTCGAGTTGGCTGAGCAGAACGGCGGCGACAAATTTTCCTACGCCCGCCTTCACAATTTCTGCACAGGCAATTGCAAGGACGGAAGTGCGCCTGAATTCCCGCTGATTCGCGATCAGGCAGGAAACCTGTACGGCACCACTGCCTCCGGCGGCGCTGCGGGCGGCGGCGTTGTGTTCGAACTCATGCCAGGGGCCGGCCGCTGGACGCTCAATGTCCTGCACAAATTCTGCGCTCCGGACTCCGGCACCTGCAAGGAGGGCGCTTCGCCTTCGGCCGGGCTCGCCTATCAGGGTGGTGCTGCCGGATTGCCGTATGATGGGCATTCCCCTCTCTTTGGGACCACAGCGGCGGGCGGCGCGCTGAACGGGGGTGCGGTTTTCGCGTTGATGCTGGAGAATGGGAAGTGGCGCGCCAGGTCGCTTCATGATTTCTGTCCGCCGCCATCATGTGCAGGCGGCAGCAGACCGCTCGGCGGCCTCCTGCTGGATTCCGGAGGCAATATCTTCGGCGTTACGAATCTTGGCGGCGCCCATGACGAGGGCGCTGTATTCGAACTCTCCCCTGCGGGTTCGAAATACGACTATACCGTCATCTATGATTTCTGCAGTCAGCAGAACTGCATCGATGGCGTCGAGCCGGCCGGCGGACTTGCACTTGATGTGTCCGGCAATCTCTACGGTACGACATCCCGCTTGGGTACTCACGACGCGGGAACCTTGTTCGAGCTGTCGCCGGATCATGGGAAATTCGATTTTCAGGTGCTGCATCAATTCTGCGATGCGGTGAATTGCACGGATGGCGGCGCTCCGTCGGCGTCACTGACGCTCGATGAAAACGGCAACATCTTCGGCACAACCACGCAGTTTGGAAATACGACTGGCGGCGGTACTTTGTTCGAGCTGAGCCCTTCGGACTCCGGTTGGACCGACACGGTCCTCTACGGTTTTTGCAGCGAAACGAATTGCGCGGACGGAACCTTTCCGAAGTCGCATGTGATTCTGGACCAGGCAGGAAATCTCTTCGGCACAACCGAGGCGGGCGGATCCACGGGTGCCGGCGTTGTTTTCGAATTCAGGCCCTGATCCGCGCCCGCGGAATCTGTTTGCTGAACTCACTGCCACTGAGCGCTCCCGGGGGAGGCCTGCGCGCCAAATCCATGACCACTCCCGCAGCGAGCAACCGCGCCAGATTTCAAACGAGCGCACGGCCGCATACTGAACGAGGCATCCGCCGAACGCCGAAGGCGCGGTCAGTAGAAGAACTGTTGCAGCTGATCGACTCCCTGCGGTCCGCCGAAGGCCCAGCCCATCCGCTTGCCGGGATTGATGCGCGGCGGCGGCTGGTCGACGGCAAAGGCGATGTCGGGATTGAAGCCGGTGATGCTCTCGACGAGATTTCCGCTTTCGTCATACACCACGATGGCTGCCCCCTGGCTGCCGTCGCAATAATGAAGGTCTGTGACAAGGAATAGCTTGTTCACCGGATCGTTCGTGATCGTGGTGCCGCTGTTGTACTGATCCTGGTCGTTCGTGCAGGGAAGCTGCACGAAAGTGATGCCCGTTTTCCTGTTCAGGTCGTAAAATTCGACCTGCGCATTCAGTTCGGTCGTGGTGGCGGCGACACCCGTGTTCGGATCGACGGCAAGGCCATTGACCAAGCCAGCGTGAGAGAACCCGTTGTTGTAGCCGTCGAACGTCGTGACGTTGCCCGTGTCCAGATCGACCAGGGCATTGATTGGCGCGGCGCCTCCGCGCTTGCCCTGGTCCGGCGAGGTTGCAAGCACGGCTTCATTGGCAGCCGTGTATTGCGCCAGTTGGGGTATGGTGTTGAGGCTGAACCTCTGATCGAGGCGGATGACGTTGCTGAAGGTGTTCGTTGCCACGTCGGACACGAGAAGGTCGGGGTTGTTCTGGTGATCGATCTCAATGCCATAGAGGACACTCGTCGAAGTGGCTTGATTGTCTGCGGCAAATTTTACGTAGACATGCCTGACGGGAGGCTTCCACGCGCCGGTGAATTTGTTGGCCGTGACGGGATTCATCACGCTGTATTTTTCCTTCACCGTAAAGCCATGATAGGGAACGAAGCGGGTGATAAGCGCCACATCGCCGGCAAAAATGCCAACCATCTCATAGCCGTTCTCTTCGCCCAGAGATTTCGCGAACGATCTGGTGATCTTGCCGGTGTTCTGATCGAAGGTCTCTACAGAGTTGGGGGGGACCTGTTGGTTGAGGTCGGTGCTCGCGAGGACACCGTCGTCGCCGATCTGATCGACGTCGAAACCGAAGATCTGGCCTCCATCCTTGGTGGTCAGGACCTTGCCGAGCCCGATCGGATGACGGACGCCTGCTCCCCCTTGCGCGGTCGGACCCGCCTGGCCGGGAGCTGCGCCAAGGCAGCAAAGGCTCAGCGCGGCGGTTGCAAAAAGAATGGCAACCCGAACGCCGCTTGCACATGATTTTGCGTGGCCTCGTTCGAATGTCATGGCAGACCCATTCGCATCTCCGCATATCGGCACGCGGCGTCGTCCAATGCAGAGACGGCGTGCTCCGCTGCTTTATTCCGCCGGTCGCTGTCGAAACCGAGGCTCCTTCGTCAATCAGCACCGAACGCATAGGGGTTCATTGCCCACTTGAATTGCGGTTCCAACCAGGTCGTTGTTACCCGTAGTGTTACGCGCGCTTGAAGACGCGCAGATCGCCGTTGATTTAAGCTATTGATTTAATTGGCGCACCGGGCAGGATTCGAACCCGCGGCCCCCAGATTCGAAGTCTGGTGCTCTATCCAGCTGAGCTACCGGTGCAGGCCCGCGACAGTAGAGGCTGATTGCGGAAAAGCAATCCGAGGTCCGCTGCGGGCGCCGGCCGCCGCGCTGGAATCTCAATTATTTTTCATCCGGCGTGGCGTTGCGGCACAAATCGTCCGCTCCCAAATTTCCTTTACAGGTGGCCGTGGCGCCCGCGGCTGCGCAACGAAATTTGGGACAACGCACCGCCATGACATACAATTTAAAACGGATGATCGGCCGCCACAGGATTGCAGCCGCACTGCTCGCAACCACGCTTCTTGCGGGAGGCACAGCCGCCGCCATTTCGGCGAGCCAAACCGCAGGCCAGTCGCCGATTTCGGTGCCGGGCACAACGAGGCTTCCCGGATTCGCCGATCTCGTAGCCGCGGTGAAGCCGGCGGTGGTGAACATCTCCACGACACAGGAAGTCAAGAAATCGCAGCTCGCGCTGCCGCAGGACAGCCCGCTCGGGGAAATGATGCAGCAGTTTCTCGGCCCCAACGCCCAGCGTCTTCTCCAGCAGCAGAGCCAACAGCCGACGCACGCGCTCGGTTCGGGCTTCGTCATCGATCCCAACGGCTATGTGGTGACCAACAATCACGTTATCGACGACGCGTCCGACATCCAGGTGACGCTCGCCGACGGCTCGACGGTCGCCGCACGAGTCGTCGGGCGCGACACCAAGACGGATCTGGCGCTGCTCAAGATTCCGGCGCCGCGACCCCTGCCCTATCTCGCCTTCGGCGACTCCAGGAGAGCGCGGGTGGGCGATTGGGTGATCGCGGTCGGCAATCCGTTCGGGCTCGGCGGCAGCGTCAGCGCGGGAATCATCTCGGCCAACAAGCGCGACATCAGCGCGGGGCCGTATGACGACTTTCTGCAGATCGACGCGCCGATCAATCCCGGCAATTCCGGCGGGCCGCTGTTCGACCAATCGGGCCAGGTGATCGGCATCGACACCGCCATCTATTCGCCGTCGGGCGGCAGCGTCGGCATCGGCTTTGCAATCCCTTCCGACGTGGTGCGCCACGTCGTCGATCAGTTGCGCGAGCATGGGCGCGTCGCGCGCGGCTGGCTGGGAGTGCAGATGCAGGAAGTCACGCCGGCACTCGCCAAGGCCGTCGGCGTCGGTCGCGACAAGGGCGTACTCGTCGATATGGTCGAGAAGGATTCGCCCGCTGCCCGCGCCGGGCTGACGCAGGGCGACGTCATCGTCGCCTTCGACGGCAAGCCGATCACCGGTCCGCGCGATCTCGCTTTCGCCGTCGCAGAGACGCAGGCCGGGCAGAGCGTTCCCGTTCGCGTGTGGCGCAACAGCGAAGAGCGCACGCTCGACGTGACGATCGGAGCGGAGCGCACGCAACAGAAGCTCGCCGCGGCGACGAATGAGGAGAATGGCGGGCCGCTCGGACTGGAACTCGCGCCCCTGTCTGCGGACCGCCGCGCCGCGCTGGGGCTTACGGGACGCGAAGGCGTTCTGGTCGCTGCCGTCGCGCCTGGAAGCCGCGCCGAAGCGAGCGGGTTCGAACCGGGCGACGTGGTCCTGCGCATCGGTAACCGGCCGGTCACCTCCGCCGGCGACGCGGCATCCCAGCTCCGAGAAGCCAGGAATTCGCGGCGCGAGGCGTTGCCGTTGCTGGTCCTGCGCGACGGCACGACCGCTTATCTCGCACTCGATCTCCACGGCGACACCAGCGGCAACGGGTGAGGTAGAAGCGAGGGTTTCACATCCCCCTCCGCCTCGCCCGGCTGCGAGCCGGGCTTGGCACCTCCCCCACGCGCAAGCGCGCAGGGGAGGAAAAGCTGGCGCGCATCGGACCCTTTTTTCCTCCCCCGCGGAGCGAAGCGACATGGGGAAGGGGGACCGCCCCCCGGTCCGCGCGAAGCGCGGCCGGAGGATAAACTCCGCGGTGGAGGGGGCGAGTGCGTCGCGGACCTTCAACCTTCGATGCGTTCACGATGAATTGGCGATGTCGAATCCATCCTGGAGGAATGTCTCCGCTATCGCGCAATGCATCGCCGCGCCGCGCGCCATGACGGACTCGTCCAGCACCATGCGGTTGGAATGCAGGCCGCAGCAGGTTTCGCAGTCGCCGCTTTCCGGCGCCGCGCCGAGATTCAGCATGGCGCCCGGCACCTTTTGAAGCACGTAGGAGAAATCCTCCGCGCCCATTTTCGGTGCGCCCAGCGTCTGCCACGCGACATCTCCGAACAGGCGCTGCGTCACCGCCCTTGCGAGCATGACGGCGCGTTCATCGCAAACCGTCACCGGAAATCCCGGAACGATGTTCACCGAAGCGGCCGCGTCGTGCGCGGCCGCGATGTTCGCCGCCACGCGATGGATTCCTTCGTGCGCGATCCCGCGCGATTTTTCCTACAGGCTGCGGATCGTACCTTCCAGTTGCGCGGTCTCGGGAATGATGTTGTTCGTCGTGCCCGACGAAATGCGCGCAATGGTGATGACGACGGGGTCGGAGACCGGAATGCGCCGCGTGACGAAACTCTGCAACGCGGTCACGATCTCGCAGGCGACCGGAATCGGATCCACCGAGAGATGCGGCATCGAGGCGTGACCGCCCTTGCCGGTGATCGTGATCTCGATGCGGTCCGCTGCCGCCAGCAGCGGGCCGGCCCGGCTCGCGAAGACACCGCTCTCGAGATTGGGCCAGACGTGAAGGGCAAAAGCCGCATCCGGAAGCGGATCGAGCAGGCCGTCATCCAGCATGAAGCGCGCTCCGTGATGGCCTTCCTCGCCCGGCTGGAACATGAACAGCACCGAGCCTGCGAGACGGTCACGGTTCGCGCACAGCGCCCTGGCGGCGCCCGCCAGCATGGCGACATGTGCATCGTGGCCGCACGCGTGCATTTTGCCTTCGCTGCGCGAGGCGAAGGAAAGACCCGTGTCTTCGCCGAGCGGCAGCGCGTCCATGTCGCCACGCAGGAGCACGGTTCGTCCGTTCGCGGGACCCGAAAGCCGCGCAACGAAACCCGTGGTCGAAGGACCTTCGAAGAATTCGAGCGGCAAGCCGCCAAGGGCTGCTTTCGCCTTCGCCGTCGTCGCGGGAGTCTGAAGACCGAGCTCCGGCTCTGCGTGTATCGCGCGGCGCAAGGCAATCATCTCGGGCAGCAGAGCCCGTCCCACCTCGATCCAGATGTTTGGGTCCGTCCTGTCGTTCATTCCGCATCTTCCCGCAGCGATTAATTCAGTCTCTCATCATCCCATAGTTTCGTACGCACCGTCTGCTCCGGGGTTGGGGTCCTGGCGAATCCCTTACTCCGCTGCGGCAGACGCGGGACGCGGCGCATAGCCGACGCGCGCGGGCGCGGTTTCGGCCATCATCGCGGTGGCAACGAGACCGCACGCGCCGCTAGCGATCAGGTACCAGGCCGGCGCAAGGGGATTGCCCGAGATGTGGAGGAGCCAAGTGACGATGAGCTGCGCACTGCCGCCAAAGATGGTGATCGAGACGGCGTAGGTGGTGCCCACGGTGCTGCCGCGAATGCGCGCGGGCAGGCTCTCGCTCAACGCCGCGTAAAACGGCCCGACGCTCATCGTGCCCAGAAACACGAGCACGGCGGTGGCGCAATAGAGCGCCACGGCGCTGCGCTGTTCCACGATCCACGCGTAGGAAGGCAAGACGAGAAGCAGATACGCAGCGCGCGGCCAAACCATCGTTGGCCACCGGCCCCAGCGATCGGAAACCCAGCCTCCGAACACGACGCCCGCAAGCCCGCTCACGCCCACGATTATGGTCGCACCGAACGCCACCGCATTGCCGAGATGCAGCACGTTTTCGGCGAACGTGGTCATGTAGTTGGTGATGTAGGTAAAGATGGTGGCGCTTGCGAGCGTGACGAGACCGAGCACAATGACGCGCCGGTTGGCAACCAGCATCGACCAGTCGCTGTCCGCGCGCGGCGCGTTGCGTACGGAGTCATGCAGCGTCTCCGGAATGCTGCGCATGAGAAAGAGCCCGAAGGGCAGTGCGAGCGCGCCGAGCGCAAAGGCGATGCGCCAGCCATAGGCCTGAAACGAGCCGGCATCCATGAAGGTCGAAAGGACAATGCCAACCATGCCTCCCGCGAGGCTCGCGCAATATTGGCTGCCGCCCTGCCACGCCGCATAGAGCCCGCGCTGCGGCAGGGGCGCGGCTTCCATCAGAAACGCCGTCGTAGGACCGACCTGGCCGCCGAGTGCAAAGCCCTGCGCCATGCGCGCGATGACGACGAGCACGGGCGCTGCGATGCCGATTGCGGCGTAGGAAGGAACGATGGCAACCGCCAGAACGGCCCCGCCCATGAGCGAAAGACTCAGGATCATCGCCGGCCGGCGGCCGACGCGGTCCGCATAGCGCCCGATCAGGATTCCGCCGATCGGCCGCATGGCGAAGCCGGCGCCAAAGGTGCCGAGCGACAGCATCAGGCTTGCGTATTCGCTTTGCGAAGGAAAGAACACGTGCCCGATCTGCACGGCGAAGAAGGCGTAGGTCACGAAGTCGTAAAACTCGAACGCGTTGCCGATGATCGCCGCGACGACGTTGCGCATCGATAGTCGCGGTGCGCCGGCGTTCACGAGGCAAGAAAAGCGCGCAGGACGCGCTCGGCTTCTGCGGGCTGGTCGCGATGCACGCCATGGCCCGCGCCGTCGAATATCTCGAGCTGCGAGAGGTGCGCGGGCAGCGACGCATGAATCTCCTCCGCGCAGGCGACCGGAGTGATCGGATCGTATGTGCCGGCCATCACCAGCACGGGGCAACGCATGCTCGCCAGCGCTGCGCGCGCATCCATGCTGCGCATTTCGCCGAGCGCAAAATGGCGCATGACGTCGAGACGCAGGATTGCGCGGCGCCGCGCCGCCGCCTGCCCTTCCGCGTTGCCGGGATTGTAGAGAGGCATGCAGACACGCAAATAGTCGGCGAAAGCGGCCTCATCTCCGCTTTCCCAGAAACGCTCGGCGGCTTTGCGCGCTTCCGCTCCGCCGCGTTCCTCCATCATGCGAAATGTGTCGTCGAGCCGCATGCGCGCGGCGGTCGAAGAAAGTATCACTTTCGCGGGATGGTCGGGATGGCGCGCCGCATAGGAAATCGCGACCATGCCGCCGAACGAATTGCCGTAGACGATCGGCTTGTCGATTCCGAGCCTGTCGCAGAACGCCTTCAAATCGTCGCCCCACCGGGCGAGAGACCAACTTTCCTGCGTGCCGGTCGAACGGCCATTGCCGCGGTGATCGATGTAGACGACCTGGTGCGTATCCGCGAAGCGGTCGAAATAGGGCCGCATGGTGGAATGATCGAAACCGGGACCGCCGTGCATGACGATCAGCGTCGGACGCGCGACCATGCGCTCACCGTCGATGGCGAGGGTGGATCCCACTGTATCGAAAAAAATGCGTGCGTCGCCGATGTCCGCGTTCATGAAGCCGATTTTTTGCCCCTGCCCCTGACATCATCCGCACGCCGGGCGCGCCATTGCAAGCGCGGTCGCAACAAAGTGACCCGCCAAGCCCCCCAAAAAAACATTGCACGCGGAGGCGCGGAGCCGCGGAAGAACGAAACATAAAAATTGTCATGGCCCGCCACCCCGGTCCGCGCGAGAGCGCGGCCGGAGTGTAAACTCCAGCGGGCCACCCAGTTGGGGCCGCATTGAAGATTCGTTCGCGCGTGCCTTTAGCGAAGCGCTATCGCTTCGCTACATTAGCGCATTTGCGCGTTATTTGGGTGGCCCGGTCGCGGTTACGCCCGCGCCGGGCCATGACAAACTTTATTTTCTTCCGCGGCTCCGCGCCTCCGCGTGGGCCCTTTCGGTTCCACTTTGTTTCAACCACCCCGATGCGCGGTCGAAAAAGCTTTATTGCTTCGAAACCACTAACCCGTAAGCTTCGGGGATGGACGGCACGGAAATGAACGAAGCGCCGCCGGCGCTGGAAATTCGCGGGCTGCGCAAGGTTTTCCAGCGCCCCGCCGTCGACGGGCTCGACCTCCGCGTGCCCGCGGGGGAGTTCTACATGCTGCTCGGTCCCAACGGCGCGGGCAAGACGACAACGCTTCGCATGGTCAGCGGATTGCTGCGCCCGGATGCCGGAGCAATCTCGGTGTACGGAATCGATACCGTTGCCGAACCTGTCCGCGCCAAGCAGGTCATGGGCTGGCTGTCCGACGAGCCGATGATCTATGACAAGCTGACGCCGCTCGAATACCTCGCCTTCGTCGCCGGGTTGTGGAACGTCGATACCACGCTCGCCGAAAGCCGTGCGCGCGAACTGATCCGGTGGCTGGGCCTCGAGGCCCAGGCGAACGAGCGCTGCGAAGGATTCTCGCGCGGCATGCGCCAGAAAGTGGCGCTCGCGGGCGCTCTCGTTCACGAACCGAAGCTCGTCATTCTCGACGAACCGCTGACAGGGCTCGACGCGGGCTCTGCACGGCTCGTCAAGAACGTGCTTGCCGAGCGCGTGCGCGCCGGAAACACGGTGATCATGACGACGCACATTCTCGAAATCGCCGAGCGCATGGCCGACCGCATCGGCGTGATCGCGAACGGAAAACTGATCGCGGAGGGCACGCTCGCGGAATTGCGCGGCCAGGCGGGCCGCGGCGCGGCGAGCCTCGAAGATCTGTTCCTCGCCATGGTCGAACCGGACCTGGCTGCGGAATGACCAGCCCGCATTTCTCACACCCCCTATGGTCTGCGCCGGTCAGAGGGCGCGACAGAGCAGGAGAAGCGCGAAGAGCGTATCGGGCAATACGGTCGAGCGCTTCGACACACTCTGTGGCGCCCTGTGGCCGGCCCTTCGGGTTGCGTTTTGGCGGCCGTCTGCGGCGTCGGACGGCTCAGCCGTATTCCCGATACGCCTTTCACCGTCCTCCTGGCCTTCGGCACGCCGAAACAGCAACGCAGACCGTAGCGAGTGTGAGAAATGCGGGCTAGGCCCGGCTCGCTCGCCTGGTTCGCACGCCACGAGCTGAGACTCTCCTGGAGAGATTTCCTCTCCATGATGACCGCCGGCCGGCGCGCGCGCGAACCAGCCATCGCCCTGATCGCGATCGCTTTCGTCGCCGTCATGCATGGCGTAGCCCTGCTCGCGCTTGCGCGCACGGGATGGAATGCGGTCAGACCCGACATCGCCACCCTTATCGCGGTCACGGCCACAATATTCCTGTCGTTTTCGGCCATGCTCTCCCAGGCGCTGGAGAATGTGACGCGCGCGTTTTATTCGCGCTCCGATCTCGAGCTGATCCTGTCGTCGCCGGCAAGGGCGCCGAAACTGTTCGCCGTGCGGATCGGCGCGATGGCACTTTCCGTCGCCGCGATGTCGCTGCTCATTGTGGGTCCATTCATCGACGTCATGGCATGGCATGGGGGCCGGCGATGGCTCGGCGCCTATGGCGTTCTCATCGCCGCGTCGCTGGTCGCGACAGCGCTTGCCGTCATGGTTGCCTTGTCTCTGTTTCGCACGCTCGGGCCGAAACGCACGCGGCTCGTGGCCCAGGTTCTCGCGGCCCTGATCGGCGGTGCCTTCGTGGTCGGGATGCAGGTCGCCGCGATGTTCTCGACCGGCTCGCTGTCGCGGTTTGCCTTTTTGCGGTCGTCCGTGGTTGCCGCACACGCGCCCGGTGCGAGCAGCCTTCTATGGTGGCCGGCGCGGGCGGCGCTGGGCGACCTGTCCTCTCTTGCATTCCTCGTCGCCGCGGCAGCGGCGCTGTTCCTCGCGGTTACGATTCTCTGTGCTCCCCGATTCGCCGATTGCACGATTGCAGCCGCGGGGCTCGCGAGTGCGGGACCGCGCTCGCGTGGACGAGTCCTCGTCTTTCGCGCCCACACGCCTGGACAGGCGCTTCGGCGCAAGGAGTGGCTTCTTCTGCTGCGCGACCCGTGGCTGATCTCTCAATCGCTGATGCAGCTGCTCTATCTTTTGCCGCCGGCCCTCCTCCTGTGGCGAACCTTCGCCTTTGGCGGAAACGGGTCGGCGATCTGCGTGCCGGTCCTGATCATGGCAGCGGGCCAGCTCGCAGGCGGACTCGCCTGGCTCACCGTTTCCGGCGAAGACGCGCCCGATCTGGTCGCCTCGGCGCCGGTTCCCGCCTCCCGCCTGCTGCGCGCAAAAATTGAAGCCGTCGTAGGCGCGATTGCCGCGGTGTTCTCTCCATTCCTCATCGCATTGGCGTTCGTTTCGCCGCGAAGCGCGCTCGTGGCCGCCTGCGGCATCGCCGCCTCCGCCTGGTCGGCGACCGCGATCCAGCTGTGGTTCCGAAGCCAGGCGAAGAGAAGCCAGTTCCGCCGCCGGCACACATCATCGCGCATCGCGACCTTTGCGGAAGCGTTCTCGTCGATCTCCTGGGCGGCATCCGGTGCGATCGCCGCCGCCGGAAGCTGGCTCGCCCTGATCATGGTTGCGATTGCGCTCGCGATTGTTGCGACCGTCCGCCGCCTGGCACCGGCCGGTTCGCGCGCGGGCGGTTTGGCGGCCGCCGCGAGCTGACGCGCTGGCGCACGGAATAAGCCGCTTCCCCTTGCCACTGTGCCAGGCGCTGTGTATAAAGTAGGCATTATTACTACATTGTGCCGGAGCGACATTATGGAAAAATCCGTTTCAGCGGCAGATGCGAACCGAAAATTCTCGCTTCTCCTGCGCGAAATCCGGCAAGGGCGCAGCTTCGTCGTAACGAGTCATGGAAAGCCCGTGGCGCGACTGATCCCCGCCGGCAAACATGACGAGGCCAGAGCCAGAGCGCGTTCCGCTCTGCTGTCCCGTCTTGCGAAACAGCGCGCCGTGCGTGCCGAACGCTGGACTCGCGATGAACTCTATGAGGACGACCGGTGAAGGTCGCCCTCGACACCAATGTTCTTGCCTATGCCGAAGGCGTCAATGGAACCGACCGGCGCAGAACCGCTCTCGATCTGCTGAGAACGTTGCCGCAAGATGCTGCGATCGTCCCCGTGCAGGTCCTTGGCGAACTCTTCAACGTGCTGGTCCGCAAAGCTGGAAAATCGAGAAAGGATGCCCGCAAGGCGTTGTTGAGCTGGAGCGACGCTTTTCCCCTCGCGGAGACTTCGCCCGAATCGATGCTGACGGCTGTCGATCTCGCGACGGACCATCGTCTGGGAATTTGGGACGCAGTAATCCTGTCGGTTGCTTCGCATGCCGGGTGCCGGATGCTTCTGTCCGAAGACCTTCAAGAGGGATTTACCTGGGGCGGTGTAACCGTGATTAATCCGTTCGGGCGTCCGCGGCACGAACTGTTGAACCACATGCTGCAAAACCGGTGATCTGACCGAATGCACGATTCGGATGCTCTGATCGTCGGTGGCGGCCATAACGGGCTCGTCTGCGCGTTCTATCTCGCGCGCGCGGGCTTGAAGGTCACCGTGCTGGAACGGCGCGGCGTGGTGGGCGGCGCGGCGATCACGGAACAATTTCACCCCGGCTTTCGCAATTCGGTCGCGAGCTACACGGTTTCCCTGCTCTCGCCGAAGGTCATTGCGGACATGTCGCTTGCCGAACACGGGCTGCGCATCCTGCCGCGGCGCGTGCAGAACTTTCTGCCTCTCAACGAGCGCGACCATATCCTTGTGGGCGAAGGACGCACGCGCGCAGAGGTCGCAAAATTCTCCGCCCGCGACGCCGAGCGCCTGGACGAGTTCACTGCGCGGCTCGCGACCCTCGCGGATCTCGTTCGCGACACGCTGCACAGGACGCCGCCCAATGTCACTGATGGCGGATGGACCGAAGCGCTTCGCGAAATGATCGGCGCGGCGCCGCTCGCGCGCCGGCTCGGACGCGCCGCCATGCAGGCCAAGCGCGATCTGTTGTCGCTATTCGGCCAATCGGCGGGCGATCTGCTCGATTCCTGGTTCGAGAGCGATCCGATCAAGGCAGCGTTCGGCTTCGACGCCATCGTCGGAAACTACACGAGCCCCTATGCGCCGGGCACGGGCTATGTGCTGCTTCATCACGCGATCGGCGAGGTCAACGGCCGAAAGGGCCAGTGGGGACACGCCATCGGCGGCATGGGCGCAATCACGCAGGCGATGGCGGCGGCGTGCCGCGAAGCAGGCGTCGACATTCGGACGAATTCGGAGGTGCGCGAGGTGATCGTAGAGAAGGGGCGTTCCGCAGGCGCGGTCACGGCCGGCGGCGAGACCTTCAAAGCCCGGGCGATCGCCTCGAACGTGAATCCGAAACTCCTGTTTCGATCGCTGCTCGATCCGGCGCTGCTGCCTGGGGATTTCCGCGAGCGCATCGCGCGCTATCGCTGCGCCTCGGGCAGCTTCCGCATGAATGTCGCGCTTGGCGCGCTGCCGCGATTTTCCTGTCTGCCCGAGCCTGGCGACCACATGACTGCGGGCATCATCATGGCTCCGAGCCTTCGCTACATGGAGCGCGCCTATATGGATGCGCGTAAATTCGGCTGGTCGAAAGAGCCGATCGTGGAAATGCTGATCCCTTCGGTTGTCGACGATTCGCTCGCGGCCGAGGGACGGCATGTCGCCAGTCTCTTCTGCCAGCATGCCGCGCCCGAGCTCCCTGACGGAGCCTCATGGGACGTGCACCGCGAAGAAGTCGCCGATCTCATGATCGAGACAGTTGAGCGGTTCGCGCCCGGATTTGCATCTTCGGTGATCGCGCGGACGGTGCTGAGCCCGCTCGATCTGGAGCGCACTTTCGGCCTTATCGGCGGCGACATCATGCATGGCAGCCTGAGTCTCGATCAGCTGTTCTCGGCCCGGCCGGTGCTCGGCCACGCCGATTACCGCGGGCCCATTCCGGGTCTTTACATGTGCGGTGCCGGAACGCATCCCGGCGGCGGCGTCAGCGGCATCCCGGGCCACAACGCCGCGCGGGAGATTCTGAAGGATTTCAGAAGGCGGCGGGTTCGCGGGCATACGAGCAGATAGAACCACATCGGGTTGACAAAGAACCAATTTGGGTATGCAATCGGCCGACCAAGATACTTCTTCAGTCGGAGAATGCCGGAATGCGGGACGTTCGAAGCGAGCGCGCAGCGCGCGCCATCCCCACATCGTCACGGCCCGCCAAGAGGGAACGGCCTTACAACGGAGTTTTCCCCTGCAGGGAAAATCTCAGCGAATTACAAGCCTCCGCGGTTCGGCGATTCGCAGCGCAGCGAATTACGCAGCGAATTAACTCGACGCTTCGTTTGCTGGCCCCCTCCGCCCTTCGGGCACCTCCCCCACGCGCAAGCGTGCAGGGGAGGAAAGTTAAAGAGAGCGGAGCGCGCCGCGAGTTTTCCTCCCCCGCGCGACTTGTCCGCCGAAGCGCTTTGCGCGAAGGCGGAAGCGTGGAGGAGGTGTCGAGCCCGGCTCGCAGCCGGGCAAGGCGGAGGGGGCTGGAAACCCCGGCGGCTTTCCCAGCGCAGCGAATTACGCAGCGAATTATCTCGACGCTTCGTTTGCTGGCCCCCTCCGCCCTTCGGGCACCGCCCCCACGCGCAGGCGCACAGGGGAGGAAAGGGAGCGGCAGGGCGGCGTTGGGCAGGCAGCCGACCTCCCCTATCGTGGCGGCCGATGCGGCCCGCGATTCTGTTTCCCCTCTTCGCCGAGACGCGCACGCTTCCGGGCGTGGGGCCGAAGCTCGCCCAACTCATGGGCAAGGCCGCAGGCGGACGCATCGTCGACCTCCTGTTCCATCTGCCCGTAGGCGTCGTGGACCGGACCTGGCGGCCGAAACTGATCGACGCGGACGATGGCCGGATCGCCACCTTCATGCTCAACGTCCTCGACCACGTGCCGAGGCGAGATCCCCGCCAGCCCTACCGGGTGCGCTGCTCCGACGATACGTCGACCGTCGAACTCGTCTTCTTCCATGCCAAGACGGATTACATCACGCGCGCATTCCCTGCCGGCACCAAGCGAATCGTGAGCGGCCGCGTCGAACGTTTTGCCGGCCGGCTGCAGATGGTGCATCCCGACTACATCCTGCCGCCCGAGCAGGCGGAGCAGATGCCCGCGCACGAGCCCGTCTACCCCTTGACCCAGGACCTGCCCGCCAAATCGCTCGTCAAGGCCGTCCGCGGCGCGCTCGAGAAGCTGCCCACCTTGCCGGAATGGCAGGACGGCGCGTGGCTCGCCCAGCGAGACTCGCCTTCCTTCGCCGACTCGATCCGCGCCGCGCATGCCCCGCTCGCCGAAGCCGAGCTGGAAGCCTCCACGCCGGCGCGCGCGCGGCTGGCCTTCGACGAATTGCTCGCGAACCAGCTGGCGCTGGCCCTGATCCGCAAGCATCTGCGCGCGCGCAAGGGGCGCGCCCTGGTCGGCGACGGCAGGCTCGTCGCGCTGGCGCGCGCCCGGCTGCACTTTGCGCTGACCACGGCACAGGAGCAGTCGCTTGCGGAAATCAAGGCAGACATGCAGGCGCCGCCGCGCATGCTGAGGCTGCTGCAGGGCGATGTGGGCGCGGGAAAGACGATCGTCGCCATGCTGGCGATGCTCAATGCAGTCGAGGCCGGCTGTCAGGCCGCACTGATGGCGCCGACGGAGATCCTGGCGCGCCAGCACTTTGCGGCTCTCGAACCTCTGGCCCAGGCTGCGGGAGTGCGGATGGAAGTGCTCACGGCCCGCGAGCGCGGTCGCGCGCGCGAACAGGTTCTGGGCGAGCTTGCCGCAGGCAACATTCATATCCTCATTGGCACGCATGCGCTGTTCTCGGAGGACGTGGCGTTTGCCGACCTTGGGCTGGCGGTCGTCGACGAGCAGCACCGCTTCGGCGTGCATCAGCGCCTCAAGCTGCAAGGCAAGGGCGATGCGCCGTCCGATGTGCTTGTCATGACCGCCACGCCCATTCCGCGCACATTGGCCCTCACCGCCTATGGCGACATGGACGTCTCGCGCCTCACCGGAACGCTGCCGGGCCGCAAGTCCGTCGACACCAGACTCGTCTCCGCGGAGCGGCTGGAGGAAGTAACCACTCACCTGCGCGGCGCCATCGGGCGCGGCGAGCGCGCCTTCTGGGTCTGTCCGCTGGTCGCCGAATCCGAGAAAGTCGATCTCGCGGCGGCGGAAGAGCGGGCCGCCTTTCTCGCGGAGAATCTCGGGGACATGATTGGACTCGTACATGGCCGCATGAAGCCCGCCGAACGCGACGCGGCGATGGAAGCCTTCCGCGACGGACGTACGCAGGTATTGGTGGCAACGACGGTGATCGAGGTCGGCGTCGATATTCCGGAGGCCACGATCATGGTGATCGAGCACGCCGAGCGTTTCGGCCTGGCGCAACTGCACCAGCTGCGCGGTCGCGTCGGGCGGGGAACAGAACGCGCTATCTGCCTGCTCGTCTATCAGCCGCCGCTGGGCGGGACGGCGAAGGCGAGACTGAAGACATTGCGCGAAACCAATGACGGCTTCGTCATTGCCGAAGAGGATTTGCGTCTGCGCGGCGCCGGGGAGTTGCTCGGCACGCGGCAAAGCGGCATGCCGGTGTTCCGGCTCGCCGATCTCGCGCAACACGGCGACCTGCTGGCGGCCGCGCGCGACGATGCGCGGATGATCGTGCAGAGAGACCCTGAATTGACCTCGACGCGCGGCGAGGCGCTGCGCGTGCTTCTCTATCTGTTCGAGCGCGACGAGGCGGTGCGCTATCTGCGTGCCGGATAGGGGTTCATGCGCCCTCAGCTCCGATGATGGCGACCGAACAGACATTCATCGCCGGCGCGCCGCCCAGATTGTGCGTGAGCCCGATGCTCGGCGACGCCAGCTGTCGCGGTCCCGCGCGGCCAAGAAGTTGAAGGTACATCTCATAGAGCATGCGAAGCCCGCTCGCGCCGATGGGATGCCCGAAACATTTGAGGCCGCCGTCGATCTGGCACGCCAGCGCGCCGCCCGCATCGTAGAAACCGTCGAGGACATCCTTCCATCCTTCGCCCTCGCGGCTGATGTGCAAATCCTCCATGGTCACGAGCTCGGTGATCGAGAAGCAGTCATGCACCTCCATCATTGAGATATCCGCGCGCGGGTTGCGGATTCCCGCTTCCTCATAGGCGCGCCGCGAGGCGATGCGCGCGGTGGAAGTAGCTTCCGTCCCAGGAATTGTGCTGACTCTCGAGGCCATTGGAGAGCGCGAGCTGCAATGCCTTGACGGTGACGATGTCCGATTTGCCCAGCCCTCTTGCGATCTCGGGCGTGGTCACGATCGCGCAGGCCGCGCCATCGGAAACGCCGCAACAATCGAAGAGCCCCAACGGCTCGGCGATCATCGGCGCCTTCAGGCACATTTCCTCGGTGATCGGCTTCTGCAGATGCGCCTTCGAATTCTTTGCTCCGTTTGCGTGGCTCTTGACCGAGACATGGGCGATCGCCCGCTTCAAATCGTCGCGCGAGACTTTGTGCTTGGCGCGATAGGCGGAAGCGAGCTGGGCAAAATTGCCGGGCGCCGAACCGTTCGCATTCCACAGCGGATTGAGGGTGCCTTGCTCGCGCGCCGGCAGGCCCCCGTAGCCCGTGTCCTTGAGCTTCTCCACGCCCAGCGCGAGCGCGATGTCGCAGGCGCCGGCGGCGACCGCATAGACTGCGCCGCGGAACGCCTCGGAGCCGCTGGCGCAGAAATTCTCGACATGGGTGACGGGGATATTCGGCAGGCGTAGCGCAACCGAGAGCGGCGTGCCGCCCTTGCCGACATTGACCTCGTCAAATGCCGTCGAGAACCAGGCAGCCTCGATCTGGCTTGTCCGGACTCCAGCATCTTGCAGCGCTTCGAGATAGGCCTCTACCATCAGCTCCTCGGCGCCGGACTCCCAGCGCTCGCCGAACTTCGAGCAGCCCATTCCGAGAATGGCGACTCTGTCCTTGATGCCCGTAGCCATCCAGCGCTCCCGATCCTGAGGCCGACCGGCATAGCGCCGCCCGGCGGCTGGTGTAAAGCAAACCAGGCCCATCAAAAAGCAATCCCCCTTCGGAACTCGGCACGACCCGGACGCGTTCCTTTCTCCGCAAAGGCGCGCCGCGGGCCCATCCGGGCTTCAGGGCTTCAGTCGCAGCAGAAAACGAGGAGACATCATGATGTCGAGGAATTCATTTGCCGCGAGCAGCGCAGTGGCCGCGCTCGCTGCGGTGCTTGGGCTCGGAAGCCCCGCACAGGCCGCCGGAGTGAAGGTGGGCGTGCTGACCTGCCATGTGAGCAGCGGCTGGGGCTTCATTTTCGGCTCGTCGAAAGACGTGCATTGCAATTTCTCGCCCGGCCATGGTTATGGCGAGCGCTATGTCGGCGCCATTTCCAAGTTCGGCGTCGATATTGGTTATACGGCCGGAGGCGTTCTCGTTTGGGACGTCATCGCGCCGACGACAAGTCTGCGCCGCGGCGCTCTTGCCGGAGGATATGGTGGCGCGACCGCGAGCGCGACGGCAGGAGTTGGCGTCGGTGCAAACGTGCTGGTCGGTGGCTTCAATCGCTCGATCACGCTTCAGCCGCTTAGCATCGAGGGCAATACGGGCCTGAACGTGGCCGCCGGAATCGGCGAGATCACCCTGCACTACGAGGCTCCCGAGCCCATGGAGCCGCCGCCGGGCGAACCGCCTCCGCCTCCGCCGCCTGGGTGAACCGATAACGCAGTCGATTATGCGATGCCCGCCGCGAACCGGCGGGCATTGTCATGTCTACACGAGCGGCACGGCCTTCCAGAAATAGCGGCGAAAGCCGCGCTTCTCGTCCACGTCCTTGATACGAAAGGCCATACGCACCTTCGTGCCCGAATCGATCTGGCCCTGCTCCACATCGGTGATGTCGGCCATGAAGCGCCCGCCTTCCGCAAAGGTGATCATCCCGTAGTGATTGGGGGGCGCAATCGAATAGGTGAGAAAATCGGCCGACCAGGAGAGAACGCTGCCCTCGCTCTCCGCGAAGCTGTGCGGCTCCTGGCTGTCGACGGCCTGACAGTTCGGGTTGACGCAGATGCGCGAGCGCGGAAACTGTGCCGTGCCACAGATCCGGCACTTCCCGCCGACAAGACCCATCAGCATGTCGTTCTTGCGATGCAGTACCGAAAGCGCCGTCTTGCGATCGACTTCGGCACGCATGCCCTTCTCGATTTCGACAAGCCCGTTGAATGCGAGATATTTCAGGTAATTGGTTTCCTCCTTGCGGCGGGCAAGCGAACCGGAGACGGCCGATCCCTTGACGTATTCACCGATTGCGGGTGTTGCCTCGAACAGCAGAGCGTCGCAGCCCTGGCCGAATTGCGCGACCAAAATCTTCTCGCCCGGCTTCGCCACCTCCAAAGCGTCAACGAGCATGAGGAGCGCATGTGCGGCGCCGCTGTCGCCGATCCTGCCGGACAGATTGTCCCGCACGCGTGCGGGATCGATTCCGCACCGGCCTGCGAGTTGCTGATCCATGCGTGGAAAGGGACAGGGCAAAATGAAATGTGCGATATCGGCACCGGCGACGCCGACTTTCTCAAGCAAAGCCTTGACAGCGGCGGGCACGATCCTGGCGAAGCCCTCATCGCGGATCCAGCGTTCCTCCCAACTGTAATCGAACGCTTCCCCGCTGCCACGAAAATGATCCACAAAGTCGAGAGTCAGAGAATGAGATCCAAGAAGGCGCGCGATCACGTCGTCGTCGCCGAGCGCGAACGCCGCACCCGCATCGCCGAAGGCAAGCTCCTGCGTGGAGGCGGCCCGCGCTTTCCGTTTCTCGCCCGCTACAACAAGCGGATGTTTCGCCCGGCCGGAATTGACCGCATCCAATCCTGCGATGAGGGCGGTCAGACCGGCCCGCTGCGATGCGGTCACGTCTGCCGCGAAGATTTTTTCGGGAAGACTCAAGGCGCGCGCCGCAATTGCCGCATTCAGGCGATCGGAAAAAGGCTGGCTCGTGGAAGCGAAATAGAGGGCATCTATCTTGGCGCGCCCACGTAGCGGATCCGCCGCGGGCAAACAGTCGCGTGCTGCTTCCACCGCCAGGGTAAGCGCATCCTCGTCCCAGTTCGCCATCGCCCGTTCGCCTCTGGCGCTTGACTTGAGTGCGGGCGCGAACCACCCATTCGCCTCGGCGACCGCTTTGCGCTGGAGTCGGAGCCGCGGAACATAGGCTCCGTACGCGGTAATCCCCGTCATCAAACCGGACCGTCTCGCTTATGGGTGGAAATCAAGAAAACCAGCTTTGATGGCCCCTGGCAATGCGTCGGGCCTCATGGACGCCGCTTGGGTCGGCGTGCGATGTACTCAAGGCACTGAAACGGGCACCGCCCCGACGCAAGGTGAAGTTGATGCCAAGTCCGCCTCCCGTCCGCAAAGCCGTGCTGCCTGTTGCGGGGATGGGCACGCGCTTTCTCCCGGCCACCAAGGCGGTTCCGAAGGAAATGCTTCCAGTCGTGGACAAACCCGTCGTGCAATACGCGGTCGAGGAAGCAAAGGAAGCGGGAATCGAGCAATTCATCTTCGTCACGGGCCGCGGAAAATACATCATCGAGGACCATTTCGATCATGCCCACGAGCTCGAGAGTCTTCTCAGTTCGCGCGACAAAACCGCGGAACTGAACAGCCTGCTCGAATATCTGCCGATTACAGTTTCTGTGAGCTTTACCCGTCAGCAGAAACCCCTGGGCCTCGGCCATGCGGTGTGGTCGGCGCGGCATTTCGTGGGCGACGAACCCTTTGCCGTTCTGTTGCCCGATGATCTGCTGGTCGGAAAGCCGGGCGGCATGGCGCGCATGATCGAAGCCTATCGAACGGTCGGCGGCGGCATGATTGTGGCCGCCGAAGACAAGCCGCTGTCCGAGACCAGGCGATACGGCGTGATCGAACCGGGGACTTCGCGCGGCGATATTGTCGAGGTAAGGGGCGTGGTTGAGAAACCGGATCCCGAACGTGCCCCCTCACAGCTTTGCATCATCGGCCGCTATATTCTGTGCCCCGAAATTTTTGCCGAACTCGAGCGTCAGGAGCGAGGCGCGGGAAATGAAATCCAATTGACCGATTCCATGGCGCGTCTGATCGGCCGCGTGCCGTTTCATGCCGTCCGCACGCGATGCGCGCGCTACGATTGCGGCGACAAGGTGGGGTTTCTTCACGCGAATATTGCTGTCGGTCTCACGCGGCCCGACATTGCACCCGCATTACGGGCCATCCTCAAGGAGGTCGATGCTTGAGCCGCCGTTCGCGCTGCGGTTGCGGATCGGCGGAATCCTTCTGAAATCGTTCGCAGACGGATGAAACTTCCCCGAAAGCAGGTTGGACGCGGCCGCAGGAAATGGCATTGTCGCGGCAGATAACTGGATGAGGCGAAGATGGTGTTGAAGCGGCTGTTACTGGCGGGCGTATGCCTTTTCGTGGTTCCCTGCGCCCAGGCCCAAGAGGACGATATGCGGTTCTCGGGAACTCTCGGAGGCGGCTATACTTTCTATGATTCGCCGGATCTTCATATCGGAGACTGGAACGCGAATGCGTCGGCGCTCCTCACCATCGACAACCCCGGATTTAATCTCCAGGCTAATTTCAGCAACGACCATTTCAGTGCCGCCGTGAATGGCGGCGACGACTGGAATTTTGGCGGCGACGCATATTGGCGCGATTATGCAGGAGCGATCGGCCTCGATATCGACACCCATGCGATCTCCAACGCGAATTTCATCCCGAGCGGCCGCGCCGATTTCACGAATTTTGGCTTCTTTGGACAATGGTTTGTGGTGCCCGAGGCAACGCTCGAGATCAAGGGCGGATGGATGCAGGGACAATTTGAGGGCCCTTACGCCGGCGCCGGCGTCGTGGGTTATCCATTGGATTCGGTTGCTCTCGAGCTGACCGCCGACTACGCCAAGGCCAATCATTTGCAGCCCGAGCTCAAGGACATCGGTCTCAACGCCGAATTCTTACCGCTGCCCGAATATCCGGTCTCCGTTTCCGTCGGCTACACGCGGGCCGAGTACCGCCGCCTTAACCTGCCGCCGATAGTCGTAAACAACCGATCTACCGACGTGTTTGGAGTCGCCATCAAGGTTTACTTCGGCGGTGGAGGTGGAGGTAACACGCTACGCGACTATCACCGCAACGGGCCCGTGCATTACGACAGTGCGCCCGCGGGCATATCGCAATTCGGATTCTGACGCGGCCCGGCCGATTGACGGTACTCTGAGAGCGCCGCGGGCGATCGAGAACCTTTCAACTCCGGCAATCCGCATTGGCTCATTGTCGTTTGCCAATTGGGAATTCCGGCCGGCCGGCTCGTTCGTCTTTGCGCGGAGCCAAGCGGAGCTTCAAATGTTGTAGTGGAGTGAACGAAGGGGATTCCCTGATGATCCCGGCAAAATCCATGCATATCAGTCCCAGACTTGGAAATTTTATTGCAGCCGCATTCGGTTGCATTGTGGCGCTCGCCGGGCCGGCCGGTGCAGACGCCTCGATAACCTCCCCGGGGGCAACCGCCGGCAGCATGTATGTCATCAGGTTCGACCACTGGACCGACGCCGACGAACGCGACTTCGGGGAATTTATTGCCGGCATCGGAGATTCGAACTGCACAACAGTCGATGCCTGTCTGAAAGATCCGAGCAACCCCTTCCGGGCGTCGGATTCGGGAGGGTTCTTCTTCAAGGGGGATTGCGCCAAGCTGCTTTATGTCCTCAGAGCCTATTTTGCCTGGAAACGGGGGCTCCCGTTCTCTTACGTCAACGGTGTGGCTCCGCGCGGCGGAAGTGCCGACATTCGCTACTCCCCGGACGGCAACAGGGTCACATCGCGCGTCGAGGTGCTCACCGGAAGCACCTCCGGTTATGCGCTCCTCAACAACGTCCTTAACTCGGTGTCGTCCGCGAACTATCGCATGCATCCAGACCTGGATTCGCCACCGAGGCCTGATTTCTACTCTGTTGCGATCAATGCAAAGTCGATCAGGCCCGGTACGGCTCTCTACGATCCCAACGGCCACGTGGGCATCGTCTATAAGGTGGAGTCCGACGGACGCATCCGCCTCATCGGCTCCCATCCGGACAATACGCTCACTCGGGACTACTATGATCTGCGCTTCGTGCGCAGCCGACCGGGCACAGGCGCCGGGTTCAAGAACTGGCGACCGCTGAGATTGGTTGGCTATGCGCGCCGCGGCGATGGCGCGCTGGTGGGCGGCCACGTCGAGGTCGCCGCCAACTCCGAGATTTCGGATTTCTCAGACGAGCAATATTACGGCAATGGTCAGCGGCCCAGCGACGAGGACTGGGCAAATGGTACGTTCACTCTGAACGGAGAGACACTCGACTATTACGATTTTGTGCGCGCAATGATCGCCGGCGGGCGGCTCGAGTTTGATCCCGTGAAGGAAGTTGGCGACATGGTGGATTCCAACTGCTCGGATTGGCACGATCGGATCCAGGCGGTCGACATCTCGCTCCAGGCCGGCATCCAGAATAGGCCGGAACCGGATCGGCTGCCGCGCAACATCTACGGCACAAGCGGCGATTGGGAGACCTATTCGACACCATCGCGCGATGCGCGCCTCAAAACCGCGTTTAACGAGCTGCGCAATTCGGCCCAGCGATTTGTCGAGATGTACAAGAAGGGCGATACAATCCATCTGCATTATAGCGGCAGCGATCTCGTCGACGACATGATCGCGGCTTACGATCGCGAAGCGGCAAAGTGCTCGGTGACCTATACGCGCTCCAATGGCGCATCTGTGACATTGTCATACGAGGATGCACGCAAGCGCCTGTTCCTCATCTCCTTCGATCCCTATCAATGCGTCGAGCGACGATGGGGCGCTACTGATCCAGAGGAGCTCTCGGGCTGCCGCGACGACGCGACAAAGCGGGATTGGTATGCGGCAGAGCAGAACCTTCGCAATCAGATCGATCGCACCTACGACGCGCGCATGGATTTCACGCTCGCCGATTTGGCTACGCCCGGACCCGGAAAGGGTGTAGCCAGCCCACCCGACACCGACGCCCGCGCCTACCTGTTGTCGGTGCGGGGCATCGTGGCACCTCCGCCGTCGACAGCGGCGGTCTCGGCGCCGGCCTTGCCCATTGTGGCGGCGACTTCGGTGCCAAGCCCTGCCGCTCTCGACGAATGGCGCCGGGCCCGCGAGGCCGCATACGCGCAGTGGCGCAGCGCCCGCGACAATCCCGGGTCCCAGCCTTCCTCCTATTCCAGGACGGCCGACGCCTATGAATACGGCTATCAGCCCGGTGCGCCGACGCGCGATGCAGACCCGCCACCGTCTCAGCGCGTGTCCAACGCGGCCATATGGGACGATCCGGTAGCGCCGGAAATGATGGTGATCCGTGCTGGCAGTTTCATGATGGGATCGCCACCGGGCGAACTCGGCCGGAAAGTCTACGAGGGACCTCAACATCGTGTGGAGATTCCACGCGCCTTCGCGCTTAGCCGGGGTCTTGTCACATTTGACCAGTGGGACACATGTGCCTCGGAGGGCGGATGCCACCAATATCATCCGCCCGATGAACATTGGGGCCGCGGCGATCATCCGGTCATAAATGTCAGTTGGAATGACGCCCAGAATTTCGTGGCCTGGCTCAGCGCCAAAACGGGCAAATCCTATCGATTGCCGAGCGAAGCCGAGTGGGAATATGCGGCGCGCGCCGGCACGTCCACACCCTATTATCAAGGCTACACGCTTACGACCGATCAGGCCAACTACGACGGCGTGGATTACCCGCGCGCCGGCTCGCCCGGCATTTACCGGCAGGCGCCGACGCCCGTGGGCTCATTTCCTCCCAACCCCTTTGGGCTTACCGACATGGAGGGTAATGTCTGGGAGTGGACGCAGGATTGCTGGAACCCCGACTTTCGTAGTCCGCATGTACCAGTCGACGGATCGCCCTGGCTGAGCGGCGATTGCAACCGCCGGATTGTTCGGGCGGGCGCTTTTAATACGTCGCCTGCCTCCGTTCGCAGTGCCTTCCGCTTTTGGGAGGTGGGCGAGCTCCGCTCGGCGTTCGTCGGCTTCCGGGTGGCGCGCAATCTTTGACAAAACGAAAAGAGGCGCGGGAAACCCGCGCCTCTTTCGAAACCAATTTGATGCGAACGATCAGTGCGTCGTTGTCGTCGCGCTGTGACCACCGCCGCACACCGCGGCGCAGACGACGGCTCCAACAAGGACTGCCGCGCCAATGCCAAGCAACGCCTCGTCCGAAATCCCCGGGGCGATGGCTACGCCAGCGGCAGGGCCGGGCGCCATTTCCGGTGGGGGCGCTGGCGGAGGCGCCGCAGGAGGCGGAGGCGCCGGCGCTTCGGCGGCGCCACCCGAAGTAGCCCCACCCGATGTAGCTCCGCCACTCTCGCCCTGAGCGAAAGCGCTTCCGGTCGCCGTAAGGAGCA
>DASXMF010000013.1:0-8864 GCA_036495845.1 Rhizomicrobium sp. | reverse complement strand
GGCTATCCTCGCTTGTCCTCTTGGCTGTGCTCGCCCGAGCCGGCCGCGAGATGTATGGCTACGAAATCGCCAAGGCCGTTAAGGCCGAGGGCGAAGGCGGGTTGATTTTCAAGCAGGGAGCCATCTACCCCGTCCTGCGCTCACTGAACGCGCTGGGCCTCCTGGAAAGCCGGGTCGAAGCCTCGGCCTTCGGGCCGCCCCGGCGCTACTACAGCATCACCGACGAAGGGCGTCGTGCGCTCGCCGATTGGCAGGGGGCCTGGCGCGACATGCGGGAATTCGTGGACGATGCGCTTGCCGCACAAATGTCCCTGTCCGGACCGATGCTGGAGAGTCGTGCGTGAAAACGGATCGTCCTCCCGACACGGTCCGTGCCTATCTTGACGCGTTGCAGAGCGCGCTCAAGGGATCGTCGCCCGGGCTGATCAGCGATGCACTTGCCGATGCGGAAGAGCATCTGCAGGGCGAGATCGCGAGCAATCCGGGCAAGAGCGAGGCGGAGGTTCTCGCCCGCGTCATCGAGACTTACGGAACGCCACAGGAAATCGCCGAGGAATATCGATCCATGGAAACTGCCATCGCGGGACCGTTTCCCAAGCCCGAGCCGAAAACTGAACAACATCACGGTTTCTTCGGCGTCATCAGCGATGCGCGCGCCTACGGTGCGCTCATGTACATGCTGCTGTCGCTGGCAACTGGCGTTTTCTATTTCGTCTGGGCGGTGACCGGCATCGGTCTCACCGTGGGATTTGCCATTCTCATCATCGGAATTCCTTTTGCCCTTCTGTTCATGGGTTCCGTGCGAATCCTCAGTCATGTGGAGGGGCGAATCGTCGAGGGTCTTCTGGGCGTCCGCATGCCCCGGCGCCTGCCTGCCCAGAGCGCCGCGGACGAGACCATCTGGGCCCGCATCAGGGATGCGCTGAGCGACATCCGCACCTGGTCGTCCCTGCTCTATCTGCTGCTGATGCTGCCGCTCGGCATCACCTATTTCGTGCTTGCGGTCGTAGGAATTGCGGTGCCCTTTGCTCTGATCGGCGGCTCGCTGGCGAGCCTGGTCAGCGGCCATTCCTATGTTCAAATCACCGACGTGCCCTGGCTCGAACATGTCTTCCACACCGCGCCGGGTCTTGGAATCGCGATCCTGGTCGGCGGAGTTCTGGTTTTTCTCGTCCTCCATCTGGCCAAGGGCATCGGCTGGTTTCATGGACGCCTGGCCGAGCTTCTCCTCGTGCGGCTCTGAACAGAGCCGCCTCTTTACGAGGCGGATCGGCCTTCCTGCGGCTCTGAACAGGGCAAAAAGCTAAAATCCCGGACCCCGGACGTCTGGCCTTAACCACCCGCTAATGGTTGACGGGGTTAATACGGCTCGGGCTATATGTCTCACCCTGCTTCGGTCGGGTGCCCCGGTTGGCTGGGGGGACACAGCTGCAAACGAATCATCCGAGGGGAGACGCCGTGCAGCGCCGCGACGCAGGGACGTTCGAACCGTATGTGAATTCCTGGCGCCGGTCGGCACGATCGGCCAGCCTGACGCTTTCCTCGACCGACGGGCGCTGGGCGCTTGTGTCCACCTCGGTCACCGCCGTTATTGCCGGCTCCATTGCCTGGCTCGCGGCGGGAACGGCCGTACCGTCGCATCCCGAGGGTTTCGGTCCCCGCGCACACATGCTGATGCCGTACCAGCTGTTTCAGCGCCTCGTGTCGCAAACGCGCGAGACGGATTACGCCACCATTTCCCCGCTCGGACCCATTACATCAGGGCCCGCTCAACAGGCGATTCCTTCCGCCACGCTGAATGAGTCCCTTTCCGCCGGAAACGGCGACGCGGACCTCTCGTCCGGCGAGACGCCGGGCGTCGATTCCCGTGAGGTCACCCTCGAGCGTGGAGACACGCTTCCCACCGTTCTCGTCAGCGCCGGAGCTTCGCCGCAGGACGCGGAAGCCGCCGTGACCGCGCTCGCGCAAGTCTACAATCTCCGCGCGATCAAGGCCGGAGAAACTCTGCAAATCACTTTTGCAGCGCCGCCGCCTCCCAAGCCCGTTGCCCAGATCATCTACACTCCGCCTGGCGCGGCTGCCGGTTCCCAGGACGGGCCAACCGACGCGGCCTCACCCGGACGGCTGCTTTCGGTGAGCTTTTCGCCGACAATCGAACATGATGTGACGATCGCTCGCGGAGCGGATGGCAACTTCACGGCCCAGGACACTTTCAAGAAACTCGAACCACGTTACCACCGCGCCGGAGCGAGAATCGATTCGAGCCTCTATCTCGCCGCTATGCAGGCCGGTATCCCCGCCCGGGTGGTGGTGCAGATGATCCACATGTTTTCGTACGAGGTGGATTTCCAGCGCGATATCAAGCCGGGCGATTCATTCGAGGTCTATTACAATTACTACTACACGCCGGACGGCAAGCCGGCCAAGGAGGGCGAGATCGCGTACGCGGCCATGCATCTCCTCGGCCGGACAGTCGCGCTCTACCGATATCAGCCAAGAGACGAGGATACCTCGGATTTCTTCGATTCCCAGGGCCAGAGCGCCAAAAGCATGCTGATGAAGACGCCCGTCGATGGCGCACGCATTTCATCGGGCTTCGGCATGCGCTTTCACCCGGTCCTCGGATATACGCGCATGCACAAGGGAATCGATTTCGCCGTTCCGTCTGGCACGCCGGTGATGGCTGCCGGCGCTGGGACGATCCAGCAGGAAGGCTGGGTCAACGGGTACGGCAATTTCGTAGTGCTCAATCACGGCAACGGCTACTCGACGGCCTATGGCCATCTGTCGCGCTTCGCTCCCGGCGTCCACCGCGGCTCCCATGTCCGGCAGGGACAGGTCATCGCCTACAGCGGCGCCACCGGCCTCGCCACCGGTCCCCATCTGCACTACGAAATCCGCATCAACGATGTTCAGGTCAATCCTCTCAAGGTGAAGGTCGCACGCGGACGAATCCTGTCAGGCGGCGACCTGCGCGATTTCCAGATCGCGCGCATGGGGGTGGACAGCAGGATTGCGGCGCTCCCCCTCGAAGGCAAGATCGCCGATACCGCGACCGATCTACGGGGCGGAAAGGACTGATCGCCGCGAGCCGCGGTCAGTGGATCGCGTGACTGGCGGTCGACGGTTCGTCGAGAGGCTCGTCGCCCGCCTCGAATATCTTGCCGTTTATGACGAGCCCGCTCTTGCCGGCGCTCACCTTCACCCTGGCGCCGTCGCCGATCTCGCCTTCGAGCAGAAGCTGCGCCAGCGGGTCCTGTAGACGCCGCTGAATGACCCGTTTGAGCGGACGCGCGCCATAGACGGGATCGTAGCCCGCCGTCGCGAGCCAATCGCGCGCCTTCGCATCGAGAACGATTTCGATCTTGCGGTCGGCGAGCAATTTCGCGAGCCTTGCGATCTGGATGTCGACGATCCTGTCCATGTTGGTTCGCGACAGCCTGTGAAACAGAATGATCTCGTCGAGCCGATTGAGAAATTCGGGCCGGAAATGGGCCCTCACGGCGCTCATCACCTGCGCGCGCGCCTGGGACGAATCCACGCCCTCGCCCGTCGAGAGGAACTCCGTGCCGAGATTGGATGTGAGGATGATCACCGTGTTGCGGAAATCGACCGTGCGCCACTGCCCGTCCGTGAGACGGCCGTCGTCGAGAACCTGCAGCAGAACGTTGAAAACGTCGTGGTGCGCCTTCTCGACTTCGTCGAACAGAACAACCTGGTAGGGACGGCGGCGCACCGCTTCCGTCAGCACCCCGCCTTCCTCATATCCTACATAGCCCGGCGGTGCGCCGATCAACCGGGCCACGGAATGTTTTTCCATGAACTCGGACATGTCGATGCGCACCATCGCGCTGTCGTCGTCGAACAGAAACGCGGCCAGCGTCTTCGTAAGCTCCGTCTTGCCGACGCCGGTCGGGCCCAGAAACAGGAACGAACCGATAGGCCGATTGGGATCCTGTAGCCCCGCACGGGCGCGGCGCACGGCGTTTGAAACGGCGCGCACCGCCTGATCCTGGCCGACGACCCGCTTCTCGAGCGAGCTCTCCATGTGCAGAAGCTTCTCGCGCTCGCCTTCGAGCATCTTGTCGACGGGAATGCCCGTCCAGCGCGAAACGACGCCGGCAATGTGCTCTGCGGTGACCGCTTCGTTGGCGAGAGCGGCTCCCTGTTTGTCCTCGATGGTCTTGAGCTTGCGCTCGAGATCGGGAATGACACCGTAGGCGAGTTCTCCCGCGCGCGCGAGATTGCCGCGACGCTGCGCCACTTCCAGTTCCTGCCTCGCCGCGTCGAGCTTTTCCTTCAGACCTTGCGTCTCCTGGACGGACTTCTTTTCTTCCTGCCAGCGCGCGGTGAGCGAGGCGGATTTCTCCTCCGTTTCCGCGAGCTCGGATTCCAGAGTCGCGAGCCGTTCCCTCGAAGCCTTGTCGGTTTCCTTTTTCAGCGCCTCGCGTTCGATCTTGAGCTGGATGATACGCCGGTCGAGCTCGTCAAGTGCTTCAGGTTTCGAATCGATCTGCATGCGCAGCCGGCTCGCGGCCTCGTCCATGAGGTCGATGGCCTTGTCCGGCAGGAAACGATCGGCGATGTAACGATGCGACAGTTGTGCGGCGGCCACGATTGCGCCGTCCGTGATGCGAACGCCGTGATGGACTTCGTACTTCTCTTTCAATCCGCGCAGAATCGAAATGGTGTCCTCGACGGTCGGTTCCGAGACGAAGACCGGTTGAAAACGCCGTGCGAGCGCGGCATCCTTTTCCACGTGCTTCCGGTATTCGTCGAGCGTGGTCGCACCAATGCAGTGCAACTCGCCGCGGGCGAGCGCGGGCTTCAGCAGATTCGACGCATCCATGGCGCCTTCAGCCTTTCCTGCCCCGACCAGCGTATGCAACTCGTCGATGAACAGGATGATCTTGCCGGCCGCACCGGTGATTTCCGAAAGTACAGCCTTCAGCCTCTCCTCGAATTCGCCCCGAAACTTGGCGCCAGCGATCAGAGAGCCCATGTCCAATGCCATCAGGCGCTTGTCGCGCAGGCTTTCGGGCACGTCGCCGTTGACGATACGAAGAGCCAGGCCCTCCGCAATCGCGGTCTTGCCGACGCCGGGTTCGCCGATAAGAACCGGATTGTTCTTGGTGCGCCGGGACAGGACCTGAATCGTACGGCGGATCTCCTCGTCGCGCCCGATTACGGGATCGAGCTTGCCGCTTCGGGCGATCTCGGTGAGATCTCGCGCATATTTCTTGAGCGCGTCATAGCTGTTTTCCGCCGTCGCCGAATCCGCGGTTCGGCCCTGTCGCAGCTCCTTGATCGCCTTGTTGAGGCTTTGCGGGTGGACGTTGGCGTCCTTCAGGATGCGCGCGGCATCCGTTCCAGAAGCCAGCGCAATTGCGAGCAACAAAAGTTCGGCCGTGACGTAGCTGTCGCCGGATTTCTTCGCCAGTTCCTCGGCGGAATCGAGCAGGCGCGCCGTGTCGGGCTCCAGATAGGACTGCCCGGCACCGGAGCCTTCGACACGCGGCGTTTTGCCGAGCGCCAATTCGACCCACTGGCGCACCAGATCCGGCCGCCCGCCCGCGGCGGCGATCAGGCGCGACGCGAGCCCTTCCTCGTCGTCGATCAACACCTTGAGAAGGTGGAGCGGAGTGATGGCCTGGTGATGGGAGCGGAGCGCAAGACCCTGGGCAGCCTGGATGAAACCGCGCGCCCGCTCGGTGAATTTCTCTATGTCCATAATCGCCTCTCCGGCAGGGCCCCTTCAGGCAACCGCTGCTAGCCGCATTTCATGCGCGCCCCTTCAGGCGACGCGCTCGTCGGTTATTTAGAGGGACAATTCGATTGAACAAGGGCAGGCGCGCCGCCGTCAGGCAGCCGCGTCGTCGCCCTCCTCGTCCTCCATGTCTCGGCCAACATCGGCGAGCGAGAAGGATGGCGCGCTTCCGTTTTGCACGGGCGTGTCGCGCCCGTTCCCCCCGTTCGATGCGCCGTTCACTTGATGAGGCTGACCCTGGTAACCCTGCTGGGGCGGAGCGACCGCCATGATCCGGTAGTAATGTTCCGCGTGCTGCAGATAGTTTTCGGCCGCGACCCGGTCTCCGGCGGAGTTCGCATCGCGCGCCAGCTGCAGGTATTTCTCGTACACATGCGCCGCCGAACCGCGGATTTTTATCTCCGGCCCGGTCGAGTCGAAGGTTCGATTCGGATTGTTGTTCTGCGGCCGCCGGCCGCGTCCACGTGAGCGCTTCACCTGATCCCCTATCCTATATCCGTGACAATCGTTTCATGCCTGTCTTGGGCATCGCAGGCGCCCAGAATTTTGTTCCGACGCAAGTGCTTCGCTCGGGTCGCACCACTAAGGGCACGTACGTCCGCCGGCCGCATAAAGCGCAGAACGTGTCTTTCGCCTTGCACATTGCACGGCCAGCGGCGCTCAATTCGCGCCAGCTGTCCCCGCGGTTCCCCAAATCCCGGATTGTTCCGGGATTCGGCGGGGCCCGTGCTTTCCCCTACTTCCATCGGAAGCTAGCGGGTCGGCGGCCCTTTTCCAACTGATTTCTTTGGGGCCAATCGGCCGCCTCCTCCCGCGCGCCCGATAACGAGACAACGGGGGACGCCACATAGATCGGATGCCGCGCGTCGGACTTCAAGCCCGAATTCCGCAAGAATTGACGCAACAGCGTCTGCCTGCCCTGCACCTATCTCAATAAATCCCGACCCGCTTGGGCTCAATTGGCCCGCCAGGGCCGGGCCAATCGCGCGCAATGCCGCCAATCCGTCCTCGCCCGCAATGAAGGCCTCTTTGGGTTCGAAGACCCTGATCTCCGGCTCGCACATTTCCCATTCGGATTCGGAAAGGTAGGGCGCATTGGCAAAGACAACGTCGAACGCCGGGTTGTCGGCCACCGGCCATTCCCCGTTCAGGAAAGTGCAGCGGGTGTCGACCCTGTGCCGGATCGCGTTCCGTCGCGCATAGGCGAGTGCGGGCAGCGACGTGTCCACGCCGACGCCGGTCGCCCTGGGATAGTGCGCGAGGAACGTGACCAGGAGACATCCCGATCCGGTGCCGAGATCGAGCACGTTCAGCGCCGCGTCCCGATCGGGATACGCGCGCATCGCCTGTTCGATGAGCGTTTCGGTTTCGGGGCGGGGAACCAGCACCCCCGATCCCACCTCGAAAGACATGCTCCAGAATTCCTTCGTTCCAGTGATGTATGCCAGCGGTTCCCGTTCGGCCCGGCGCGCGATCAGGGATTCGAAGTGGCGGATCGTATCTTTTGTAACCGTCTCGCAGCCGAGCAGCGCATCCATCTCAATGCCGATCGCGAATGCGAACAGGACCCGGGCGTCGAGGCGCGCGGAGTCGATTCCTGCCGCCCTGAGTTCTTGCGCAGCCCGACCCAGTGCTTCGCTGAATTGGGACGTCACCTGTCGGGTTCGCTTTCGAGCGCCGCCAGTCGGCTTGCCCGATCTTCGGCGACCAGCGCGTCGATGATCTCGCCAAGCTCGTCTCCCGAGAGGATGCGTTCGAGCTTGTAGAGAGTGAGGTTGATGCGGTGGTCGGTCACCCGACCCTGGGGAAAATTGTAAGTCCGGATGCGTTCGGAGCGGTCGCCCGAACCGACAAGTCCCTTGCGCTCGGCCGCCCGCGCGCTGGCCTGACGTTCGCGCTCCGCCTCGAACAGCTTCGCCTTCAGGATTTTGAGCGCCTTGGCGCGATTCTTGTGCTGCGATTTTTCGTCCTGCTGAGCGACAACGATCCCCGATGGCAGGTGAGTGATGCGCACCGCGCTTTCCGTCTTGTTGACGTGCTGGCCCCCCGCGCCGCTCGCGCGAAAAACGTCGATCCTCAAATCCTTCTCCTCGACATGCACATCGACGTCTTCGGGCTCCGGCAGAACGGCCACGGTCGCTGCCGAAGTGTGAATGCGGCCACCCGCTTCGGTGACCGGAACACGCTGCACGCGATGAACGCCGCTTTCAAATTTCAGCTTTGCGTAAGCGCCCTGGCCAACCACCTCCATGACCGTTTCCTTGATGCCACCCAGGTCGCTGTCGCTCAAACCCAGGATTTCGGTGCGCCAGCCCATCAGTTGCGCATAACGCTGATACATGCGCAGAAGATCCGAAGCGAAAAGGGCCGCCTCGTCTCCACCAGTGCCGGCACGAATTTCGACGATTGCGGACGATGAGTCCGCTGCGTCCTTCGGTAGAAGCTGCAGCTGCAATTCGCGCTCCAAGCGAGCGAAAAGCTGCTTGAGCGCAGACTGCTCCTCCTGTGCAAGCACCCGCAATTCGTCGTCGCTGGTGCCATCATTGGCCAGCGCTTCGGCCTCCTGCAGTGCCCGCTCGACCTGGCGGTACGCGTTGATCGCCTCGACGACGGGCGACAGCTCTGCATGTTCCTTCGAAAGCTTTACGTAGATGCTGCCGCCAGCGCCCGAAGCAAGTTCGGCCTCGAGCGCCGCATAACGGTCGACCAGCCGCATAAGCTTGGATTCGGGAATCATGGAATTGGTCGAAACCGCGCTACTGCGCGGGCTCGAGAGCCGCGGCGGCGGAGCGTTCCCCTTCGATCTCTGCTGCCTTCTTCTCGCAAAGCTCGACGATGTGCTCGACCAATTTTGCGTTGTCGAGCTTGTAGGCAGGCTTGCCGTTCAAATAGATCATGCCGGCATTGCCTCCCGCTCCACCTCCCGTGAAGCCAAGATCGGTCTCGCGCGCCTCGCCTGGACCGTTCACCACGCATCCGATGATCGAGAGAGTCATGGGCGTTGCGATGTGCTTGAGCCTGTCTTCGAGCGTCCGCACCGTGTCGATGACCTGGAACCCCTGACGTGCGCAGGACGGACAGGAAATGATGTTTACGC
>DASXMF010000012.1:0-1964 GCA_036495845.1 Rhizomicrobium sp. | reverse complement strand
AGTTTCCGAACACGGGTGGCAGTCGCGCTCGCTCATTTCGTTGCTGGTCGTTATGACGAGGCATCGTTGTGGGCCGAAAAGGCACTAGGAGAGCGGGCGAATTTTCTCCCTGCAATACGCGAACTCGCGGCGTCCAGAGCGCTCGCGGGTCGGTCCGGCGAAGCGCAAGCAGCAATGACGCGCCTACGCGAAATTGCCCCCGCAATGAGAGTTTCCACTGTCAAAGAATGGCAGCCATTTCGTCGACCCGACGACCTCGCAAGGCTAGAGGATGGCCTGCGTAAGGCGGGCTTGCCGGAATGACGAGCGGCTTGAAGACTGTTTTTAGCGACTGGAACGTAGATGCCCGCATATTACATTGGTGAACATAAAATCTCTAATGTTGCGTTGTTTGACGACTACCTTGCAAAGGTAGTGCCGATGGTCGAGCGCTTCGGCGGCCGCTATCTCACAGAGGCGGGTTCACACGAGATACTGGAGGGGGATTGGAGACCCGATCGGGTGGTCATCATCGAATTTCCCGATATTGCATCGATCAAAAATTGGTACCAGGCGCCGGACTACCAACCGCTCATCGCATTGCGCCGAAGCGCCGCGACCGACGTGATGATCATGCTCGAAGGATTGTGAAGTCTTGGCCGTAATCTGCGACCGCGACCGGGCGGCCTCGGGTGCTCGAATGGATCCTGGCCTCACGTTCAGCTACCCAGTGGTGTTTAGATAGCCCAGATTTAAAGGCGCGGTCTTTTGGCCCTCGGCTATCTGGTTTGCATCGTCGATGTCCGTTGCTGGCCCCACCTCACCGCCCTACCTCCTAAAACCTGCCCGATCCTTCCGAACGCCCTTTGGACCCCGTCCGCCGCGCTCCGAAGGGCGTGCGCAAGGACGCCCGTCTGTCGACGGGATATCGAAGGGGCTACAGGAGCCCTCCGCGAAGCCGGTCTTGACCTTCAGCCCAGCCGTCCGCACATCCAGAGGTGGCGCCGGATCGGGACCCCATCTCTTGTCTCAACCAGGGTTGCGGCGTATGGCTTCTCTCGGAATTCGTCACGGGGCTCGGGGATAATTGAGCCCGGCGTCGGCGGTGTTGGCTAGCCCGTCGAGGTTTTGGCGAGAAGGCAAGGGAAATGAAGATTATTCTTGCCCAACCGCGCGGCTTCTGTGCGGGGGTTGTTCGGGCGATCGATATTGTCGAGCGGGCGCTGGCCAAGCATGGCGCGCCGGTCTACGTGCGCCATGAGATCGTTCACAATCGCCACGTGGTCGAATCGCTGAAAGCGAAAGGCGCGCGTTTCGTCGAGACGCTGAAGGACGTGCCGGCGGGCGCCGTGACCATCTTCAGCGCCCATGGCGTCTCGCGAGACGTCGAGAACCTGGCCAAGGCGCGGGCGCTTCCGACCATCGACGCCACCTGCCCGCTGGTCACCAAGGTGCACAACCAAGGGCGGGGATACATCGCCCGGGGTCGCGTGCTGGTGTTCATCGGTCACGACGGACACCCCGAAGTCGAAGGGACGCTCGGGCAGATCGACGGCGAGGTGCACCTCGTCGAAGACGAAGAAGACGTCGAGAAACTGCCCGTCGATCCCGCTACGCCAATCGCCTACATCACTCAGACGACATTGAGCGTCGACGACACGCGGGGCGTCATCGCCGCCTTGCATCGCCGCTTCAGCGACGTCGTGGGTCCTGACGTCCGCGACATTTGCTATGCGACGCAGAATCGACAGACCGCCGTGCGCGAATTGTGCCGGGTCGCCGACGTCATCATCGTCGTCGGCGCCCGCAACAGCTCCAACTCCAACCGTCTGCGCGAGATCGGCGAAGAGGTTGGAATTCCGAGCTATCTCGTGGCGGACAGCAGCGAAATCGATGCCGATTGGGTCCGCGACGCCGCTGTGGTCGGCGTGACGGCCGGCGCCTCGGCGCCTGAGGTCGTCGTCGAAGAGGTGGTTCGAGCTTTG
>DASXMF010000011.1:0-36964 GCA_036495845.1 Rhizomicrobium sp. | reverse complement strand
CCACGCTATTGCGTTGATTTCGCCTTTCAGAGAATGATGGGGAGAGACGCGAAATCAACGCAATAGCGTGGTGGAGAATTGTCCAACCCCTCATCGGGAGGGCGGGCGCGCGCGAGGGCAGCGCAGACCCACCACAAGCAGCACGGTTCCAATGGCGACAAATGGACCGCCGACAAACAAGGCTTCCGTCAGGAATTGCCAAAAATCCTGGACGCCGTTCGGTTCCGTGAACAGGGTCACCAATCCGCCGATTGCAAAGGCGGATGTACAAAGGCCGGAGGGAACGAGGATCATGAGCCCGATAACGATCAGCGCTACGGCGACGGCGCCGCGCCGCGGCATTGCATCAGGCTGGGACATGGGCGGCCTCCCTCAGTTTCACGTCGAGCCCGTTGCGATAGAAGAGATTGTAGGTGTCGAAGGGAATAATCTTCGCGTTGGGGGTGACGAAATGGATGCAGGAGCGCTTCACCGCCGCGATACAGAAATTGTAACGGTCGAGGAACTGCACGATCGCGATGCGGAATACCTTGTCGTAACCAACGTCGCCGGGCACCTCGATCTGCGGCAGGCAGCAGAGGAGTTCGCCGAGTGCGGTCTTCGTCCGTTCGCCGGATGAGGCCAGCGACAGGAGATCGAACAGGCGGTTTTTCAACTCGGGATAGCGTTCGAAGGAGATCGTGTTCGGCGCGGCGGCGAGAAACTCCGCCTTCGGAATGAGTCGCGTGATCGGCGTCAATTGACGACCGTTGCGCAGGCAATACGCCACAGCGACCGCATCGGGATTGCAGGGCAGGGGGATGATGTCGTCAAGCGCGAACAGCTCTCCCGCCTGGGCCGCGATTTCGCGTCGGATGTCGGTGAGCAGCATGCGGTCGCGGTTTTTGTCGAAGGCCAGATTTCGGCCGGCGTCCTGCACCGGCTGGAAGGTGATGCCGCGCACGCAGGAATAGGTGAGCGCATGACGCACGATGTCGCCGATCTCGTCATCGTTGACGCCTTTCTTCATGACGCAGACGAGCGTGGTCGAAATGCCGGCAGCTTCGAGATGGGTGAGCGCCTGCGCGCGGACCTTCCGCAAATCCGCGCCGCGGATGTTCACCAGCGCGTCCCGCCGGAGCGAATCGAACTGCAGATAGACCTCGAAACCCGGCTTCAGCCCTGCCAGCTCGTCGACGAATGCCTTGTCCGTTGCGATTCGGATGCCGTTGGTGTTGAGCATGATGTGGCGGATGGGTTTCGACTTCGCCAATCTCAGGATCCCAATGATTTCAGGATGGATCGTCGGCTCGCCGCCACTGATCTGAACAAGATCGGGATTGCCCTCGCTTTCAACCAGCGTCTCGAGCATGGCGTCGATTTCCTCGAGCGAACGATGCACCGCGCGCGTTGGCGAGGACTCCGCGAAACAGATCGGGCATTCGAGATTGCACGCATCGTTGATTTCGATCAGCGCGAGGCAGGAATGCTGTTCGTGGTCGGGGCACAGTCCGCAATCATAGGGGCAGCCATATTGCGTGCGGCTCTGGTGCCTGAGCGGAAGGTCGCCGGGCTTGATGAACTCTTTCGAGCTTCTGAAATAGGCGGCGTCGGTCGCGATCAGGGTCTTTTGCGCGCCGTGCAAAGGGCAGCGCTTCAGGTAGAAGACATTGTCGCGTTCAATCAGAATCTTGGCCGGAACCAGCCGGAGACACGTCTCGCACAACGACGTGGTCTGTCCGTAGAAGCTGTAATCCCGGGACGGTCGCACGAAGGTCATGAAATCCCCGCCTCACCATGAAAAGACTGTAGCAGAAGAGCGCCATGCAGATGAGGTGAAACACGTTCAGCGGACCAATGACCGCGGGATAGGGCTTGAGGAACTCCCAGAGGAAGCGCTGCGCCGCGTACCAACCGACGAAAACATAGAATCCCTGCTTGAGGAAGAACCGCGATTCCGACGAAATGCCGGTCAGGTAGACGGCGAGGAACGCCAGCATCGACAGGGATTCGTAGAGCTGCACCGGGTGGCGGACCAGGCCGTCGCCGAAATCGACGCCCCAGGGAAGCGATGTGGGCGTGCCGTAGGTGTAGTCGGGAAGCCCGGAAAAGAAGCAGCCCAAACGTCCGACCGCGATTCCCACAGCGAGCGGCGCCACGAATTGCACGCCCGTCGATTCTCGGATGCCCTTGGCGCGTTTGAAGATTTCAATCGCGACAATTCCGCCCGCGATGGCGCCGGCGATCGAATGACCAAATTCCCAGCGGCCGGCAAGTCCGAGATTGAGGCTGCCGAAGGCCAGCGCACCGGCGACCGCGCCCAGACCCAGCGCGGTGAAATAGCCTGGGTCGCTCGACGGCGTGCGAATGCTCATCGTGGCCGCAAGATACCCGCGCCAGGATACAAATCGTGCCGTCAGGAACGCGGCGATCCAGGCGAGAATGTCGAAGACGGTATGAATAAGCATGTGCGTGCCAATCTAGCCGCAATCGGCCTCGTGCCGGAAATTTCAGTCCGCCCTGTCATCGAGGGCGCTTGCCAACAGCTCGGCTATGGCCGGACAAACGCCGGCTCTCGACGACGGCCTGTTTGCGACCTTCACTGCGACGAGTACCACAGTTTCATTTGTCGTATGCGGTTCAACCGGTGATACGTCCGGTTGTTATGGCAGCCTATTCTTGTCGCCGCCGTCCGATCACATGATGCTCTACGTCTACGAACGAAAGGACGTCATCGCAAACGGAAACGACTCGGTTACGTCAACCCTGAAGAAGACGATCGATCTCGGAATTACGGGAGGCTCAAGCTCGCATTGCATGATCGCAGGCAACAACGCCTTTGTTTACGCATCGACCAATGTGAGCTCGGGCGTCGCCGCCGTGAGCAAGTCGGGATATTCCGTTCAGGATTGGAGCGGCACGCCGGTGTCCACTACGGCCGATGATCGTGGCTACGTCGCGTTCAATTTCAACGGGAGCTTCGACGTTGTCGATCCCAATGGGAATGGGCAGGAAGACGGCGGTGGCCGTCCTTTATCAACCAGCGCAATGGCTGGATAACGAATTAGCGGGACGTCGCTTGCGGACAGGCGGCGCTCGCTTTCCGCGCGCGATGCGCCATCGCCTATGGTCGTTCGATGGGTCGTCGAGCTTATTTCCCGAACCCGAAGATAGCGCCGCAGCCATAAACGTTGCAGGTGCGCCCGTCGCCGCGCCTGGCCGTGCCGCAAAATCCACCGGCTTCGATCGAGCGGCCGTAGGGGTTCGCTCCGCCGCCACTTCCGCCGCCCGTCGAGAAGGGCGACAAAGCGAGCGAATGCGCGCGGTTTGTCGCCAATCTGTGGCTCGGCGCCGCCTTCGCACACTGATTTTGCGGCTGCGAAGGCCGGTGCCGCTTGACGGAGCGCGTCGGCCGCGACGATATCTGCGCCCCGTTGCGACCCCCGACGCAGACCTGCGGACGACCTTCTGAGGCGTGGATGACCAATCGACAGAAGCTTACCCTGCACATTCCGGTGCCACCGGCGCGTCCGGGTGAAAAACCCGACTTCGGCAGCCTCCGGATTGCGGAGGCGGGCGCCGCGCGGCGGCCCGATTCGGGGGTCGCGGCAGGCGAAATCTCGGACCTCGCCACCTCGCTGATCCGCGTGCTCGACAACGAGGCCCGTGCCGTCGGCCCATGGAATCCGCGGCTCGAGGCCGAAAGCCTGCGCAAGGGCCTGAGATGGATGCTGCTGACGCGCGCCTTCGACGATCGCATGTTCCGTGCGCAGCGGCAGGGCAAGACCTCGTTCTACATGAAATGCTCGGGCGAGGAAGCGATCGCTGTGGCCCAAGCCATGGCATTGGACCGCGGCGACATGTGTTTTCCGAGTTACCGGCAGCAGGGCCTGTTGCTCGCGCGCGGCTATCCGCTCGTCGACATGATGTGCCAGATATATTCCAACGTGCGCGATCCGCTGAAGGGCCGCCAACTGCCAATCATGTATTCGAGTCGCGAATACGGATTCTTTTCGATCTCGGGCAATCTCGGTACGCAGTTCAGCCAGGCGGTCGGCTGGGCGATGGCTTCGGCCTACAAGTATGATGACCGCATCGCCGCGGCATGGATCGGCGAAGGCGCCACGGCGGAAGGCGATTTCCATTCGGCGCTGACCTTTGCTGCCGTCTATCGCGCGCCGGTTCTCCTCAACATCTCCAACAATCAATGGGCAATCTCGAGTTTCCAGGGCATCGCCGGCGGCGAGCAGACGACGTTCGCCGCGCGCGCCATCGGTTACGGATTGCCGGGTCTGCGCGTCGACGGCAATGATTTTCTCGCTGTCTATGCGGCGACCCAATGGGCGGCGGAGCGCGCGCGCGCTAACCTCGGTGCCACCGTGATCGAACTTTTCACCTATCGCGCCGAAGGTCATTCCACGAGCGACGATCCCTCGCGCTACCGCCCGGCGGACGAAGGAAAATGCTGGCCGCTCGGCGATCCGGTGGCGCGCCTCAAGGCGCATCTCATCGCGGGCGGCGAATGGAGCGACGATGCCCATGCGGCGGCAGAGAAGGAAGTTGTTGAACAGGTCCGGGCCGCCAACCGCGAAGCGGAGAGTTTCGGCACTCTGGGTGCGGGCTCCGTCGCGAGCGTCAAGACCATGTTCGAAGACGTCTACAAGGACGTCCCCTGGCACCTGCGCCGCCAGCGCCAGCAATTGGGCGTCTGACGATGCCCACGATGAACATGATACAGGCGCTCAATTCCGCCATGGACGTAATGCTCGCGCGCGATCCCGATGTGCTCGTCTTCGGTGAGGATGTCGGCTTTTTCGGAGGCGTGTTCCGCGCGACTGACGGGTTGCAGAAGAAATATGGACTCACGCGCTGTTTCGATGCGCCGATCGGCGAGGGCGGTCTCGTCGCGGCGGCGATCGGCATGGGCGCGTACGGACTGAGGCCCGTCGTCGAGATTCAGTTCGCGGACTACATCTATCCCGCATTCGATCAGATCGTCTCCGAGGCCGCGCGGCTGCGGTATCGTTCCGCCGGGGATTTCTCCGCGCCGATAACCATCCGCACGCCCTACGGCGGCGGCATCTTCGGCGGCCAGACCCACAGCCAGAGTCCCGAATCGCTCTTCGCCCATGTCGCGGGATTGAAAACGGTGATCCCGTCCACGCCTTACGATGCAAAGGGGCTGCTGATCAGTTCGATCGAGGACGACGACCCGGTGATCTTTCTGGAGCCCAAGCGGATCTATAACGGCCCGTTTGACGGCCACCATGACCGGCCTGTCTCGCCCTGGTCGCAACACGTGGCGAGCGAGGTTCCTGGTGACCATTACCGGGTGCCGCTCGGCAAAGCCGCGATCGTGCGCGCGGGGCGGGCGCTCACGCTCATCGCTTATGGCACGATGGTCCATGTTGCGGTTGCGGCTGCCCATGAAAGCGGCATCGACGCTGAGGTTATCGATTTGCGCACGCTTGTGCCGCTCGACGTGGAGACGATCGTGCATTCGGTGGAGAAGACGGGACGTTGCGTGATCGTGCACGAGGCGACGCGCACTTGCGGCTTCGGTGCAGAACTTTCCGCGCTCGTGCAGGAAAGCTGCTTCTATCACCTCGAAGCGCCGATCGAGCGGGTGACGGGTTGGGACACGCCCTATCCTCACGCCTTCGAATGGCAATATTTTCCGGGACCGGCGCGATTGATCGAAGCGATGCGCCGGGCGATGGGAGGTTGAGATGGGACGCTACGTTTTCAAGCTGCCGGATGTCGGCGAAGGAACGGCCGAGGCCGAAATCGTCGCCTGGCACGTCGCGGTCGGCGAAAAGATCGAGGAAGACCAGCAGCTGGTCGACGTCATGACCGACGAGGCGACGGTCGAGATGACGTCTCCGGTGACCGGAGTGGTTGTTTCGCTGCACGGATCGCCCGGAGAAATGGCGACGGTCGGCGCGCCGCTCGTGGAACTGGACGTCGAAGGCGCGGGCAATGCGGATCGTGCTGCGCCAGCTGGAAACGCGCCTCAGCCTGCACCGGAAGAGCGAAGAGCCGCCGATAGCGAAAAATCGGCAGCCGCTTCCCCGGGGCCCAAGAAAGTATTCGGACAACAGATACGAAAAGAATCTCCCCCACCAGCTCCTGCACACGACCACGAGAGGAGTGACGCCGCCGCGAATCTATCGCCGGCGGCCGCGTTCGCGTCCCGCGCTCCGGGAACCAAACCGCTGGCGTCGCCGGCGGTGCGCCGCCGCGCTGAGGAAGTGGGAGTTCCGCTGACATACGTGCCGGGCTCGGGACCCGCCGGTCGCATCGAGCACGGCGATCTGGACGCATTTATTGCTTCGGACGGACAGGTCCCCACGGCTCGCGGCGGATATGCCAGGCGCGAAGGCGTGGAAGAGATCAAGGTGATCGGCCTCCGCCGCAAGATCGCGGAGAAGATGCAGGAATCGAAGCGCCGCATTCCCCATTTCGCCTATGTCGAAGAGATCGACATGACGGAACTGGAGAGTCTTCGTGCGCATCTGAACAAAACGCGCAAGACCGACCAGCCAAAGCTCTCGCTGCTGCCCTTCCTGATGCGCGGGCTGGTGCGGCTGCTTCCTGCGTATCCGCAGATCAATGCCCGCTTCGACGACGACGCAGGTATCGTTCATCGTCACGCGGCGGTTCATATCGGTATTGCGACGCAGACGGCCAATGGCTTGATCGTGCCGGTGGTCCGTCACGCGGAATCGCTCGATCTCTGGCAGGCGGCTTCGGAGGTCGCCCGTCTCGCGGCTATGACCCGCGACGGCAAGGCAGGCCGCGAGGACCTCACGGGGTCGACCATCACCATCACGAGTCTCGGCGCGCTGGGAGGCGTCGTCACCACGCCCGTGATCAATCATCCGGAAGTCGCGATCGTCGGACCGAACGCGATCGTCGCGCGCCCTGTCGTGCGCGAAGGGCAGATCATCGTTCGCAAGATGATGAACCTGTCTTCTTCCTTTGATCACCGCGTCGTCGACGGTTACGACGCCGCCGAATTCATCCAGCGGCTCAAATCGCTGCTCGAACATCCCGCCACATTGTTCATGGACTGATTCATGGCCGAAACGATCAAGACCAAAGTCCTCGTCATCGGTGGTGGACCGGGCGGGTACGTGGCGGCGATCCGCGCCGGTCAGCTCGGGCTCGATACGGTCCTCGTCGAAGCCGACAGGCTCGGCGGCACCTGTCTCGTCCGCGGCTGCATTCCGTCGAAAGCCGTCATTCACGTCGCGGGCGAGTTCGAGGCGATGTTTCGCGCCTCGGGCAAGAACGGTCGCCACGGAGTTTCACTCGCCGCGCCGCCCGCGCTCGACATGAAGGAGCTGGTGCGCTGGAAAGAGGGCATCGTAACCAGGCTCAGCACCGGCGTCGCCACGCTTTGCAAACGCGCGAAGGTGCGTGTCGTGGCCGGTTGGGCATGCTTCTCGGACGCGAAGACCTGTACGGTAGAAAGCGAAGCGGGAGCGGTAACGATCACCGCGGAGCACGTGATTCTCGCCAATGGTTCGGTCGCGACCGGACTGCCGTTTCTTCCTTTTGGCGGACCAGTGATCTCGTCGAGCGAAGCGCTTTCGCTGGAGTCGCTGCCGCGACGTCTCGTCGTGGTGGGTGCGGGCTATATCGGTCTCGAGCTCGGCATCGCGCTCAGGAAATTCGGATCGGAAGTGACCGTGGTCGAAGCGCTCGATCGCGTCCTGCCGCTCTTCGATGCGGAGCTTTCGGCGCCGGTCAAGAAATGGCTCGATCGCGCGGGCGTCGTTGTTCACCTCGGCGCGCAGGCCAAAGGCCTCGTCGAAGGCAGGGAGGGACCAGCTCTCGCGATGCAGACCAGCGACGGAAAACTCGAGCATCTCCCGGCGGACAGGATTCTCGTCACGGTCGGGCGCAGGCCCCTGACCGAAGGATGGGGTCTCGAGAACATGGCCGTCGACATGAACGGACGCTTCGTGCGCGTCGACGATCAGTGCCGCACGTCAATGAAGAATGTCTGGGCGATCGGTGATCTCGTGGGCGAGCCGCTGCTCGCGCACAAGGGCATGGCGCAGGGCGAGATGGTGGCCGAGATCATCGCCGGTCACCGTCGTCGGTTCGACCCGGTGGCGATCGCTGCCGTCTGCTTTACGGAGCCGGAGATCGTTAGCGCAGGCCTTGCGCCCGGCGACGAAGCGGCGAAGGAAATCGATACCATAAGCGCCATGTTTCCCTTCGCCGCGAACGGGCGCGCGCTTTCGATGGACGCAGGAGAGGAGGGCGGTTTCGTGCGCGTGCTGGCGCGCCGCGACGATCACCGAATTCTGGGCATCCAGGCGGTCGGTGCGCATGTCTCGGAGCTGGCGGGCGAATTCGCGCTGGCGCTCGAAATGGGTGCCGTGCTCGAGGATATCGCCGGCACCATCCATGTGCATCCCACTCTCGGCGAGGCCTTCCACGAAACCGCCTTGCGCACGCTCGGCCACGCACTGCACATCTGAGCAGAGCGGGTTGGGCAGCCGATGACCCAATTGACCGACGGCGTGCAGGCGCCGCAGCGCTACTGGGCAATTGCGACGGTCGCGCTCGGTATCACCATGTCGGTGCTCGACGGCGCCATCGCCAATGTCGCACTGCCCACAATCGCGCGTGACCTCCACTCCGATGCCGCCTTCTCAATCTGGGTGGTGAATGCATATCAGCTTGCGATCACGATTTCGCTTTTGCCCCTGTCATCGCTCGGCGACATCGTGGGCTATCGGCGTATCTATCTTGCGGGCCTCGCGCTTTTCACGCTCGCATCGTTCGCCTGCGCGCTGTCGCACACACTGACGCTGCTCGCGCTCTCCCGCGTGCTGCAGGGATTCGGCGCCGCTGGAATCATGAGCGTGAATACGGCGCTGATCCGCTTCATCTATCCCCAGGCGCAATTGGGACGCGGCATCGGAATCAACACGGTCGTCGTTGCGATATCCGCTGCTGCCGGACCCACCATCGCCAGCGGCATTCTTTCGGTCGCATCGTGGCCGTGGCTCTTCGCGGTTAACGTGCCCATCGGAATTGTCGCCATCGCAATCGCGTCGAGATCGCTGCCGCGAACGCCGCAAGCCCCGCACGGGTTCGACTATGCGGGCGCGCTTCTCAGCGCGTGCACGTTCGGCTTCTTGATCGTGGGCATCGATGCCGGAGGTCACGGCGAGGCAGCAACGCTGGTTGCGGGTGAACTCGCGCTCGCGATTGCCTGCGGCTATCTGCTGGTTCGCCGCGAATTGTCACGGGCTGCGCCCTTGTTTCCGGTCGATCTTCTCGGCATCCCGATCTTCGCGCTGTCGGTCGGCACCTCGATCTGTTCATTCGCTGCGCAGATGTTGGCCTTCGTCGCCCTGCCGTTTCATCTGCAACAGGAATTTGGATATTCCGCCGTGCAGACAGGTCTGCTGATCACGCCCTGGCCGCTCGCCGTTGCGGTTGCGGCCCCCATCGCCGGACGGCTCGCCGACCGCTATCCCGCGGGTCTGCTGGGCGGTGTGGGGCTGCTTGTTTTCGCTGGTGGATTGATTGCGCTTTCGCTCCTGCCTCAACACCCGGACATGTTGCAGGTCGCCTGGCGAATGGCCCTGTGCGGATTAGGCTTTGGATTCTTTCAATCACCCAACAACCGAACGCTGATCGGCTCGGCGCCACGACATCGAAGCGGAGGGGCGAGCGGCATGCTCGGCACCGCGCGGCTTCTTGGCCAGACCACGGGTGCGGCCCTTGTCGCGCTCCTGTTCGGACGCATCGCTGCGCACGCAACCGTCTATGCTCTCGACATCGCGGCGGGCTTCGCGCTTGCCGCGGCGGCCGTCAGCTCGCTGCGCTTGTTTCAGCCGATGGCGGGAGCAGTCCCGCCCGCCCTCGAGTGAGTGAACAGAAGCTTGCTAGACGGACGGGATGCCCTTGATCCGGCGCTTGGCCGCTGCCCCGGAGTTGGGCGTGAGACGATCCAGCTCCGCCATGATCTCATGCGCGGCGTCGCGTTCGGCCATGTGCGGCGCGGGCGGCAAAGGCTCCTCGCCTTCGAGGATCGACAAAAGCGATTTGCGGGCGCGCGCGACTCGGCTCTTCACCGTGCCCACCGCGCATCGGCAGATCGCCGCCGCGTCCTCATAGGAAAATCCGCCGGCGCCGACGAGGATGAGCGCCTCGCGCTGCTCGTCGGAGAGACGGGTGAGCGCACGCGCGGTGTCGGACAATTCGGCGGCGGAAGCCTGTTCGGCGCCCGCTCCTGGAATCCGTTCTGCCGCGTCCTGGTCCCAGGGCGCCTGCCGCCACGCGCGCCGGCGGTCGGAATAGAATTGATTGCGCAGGATCGTGAAGAGCCACGCTTTCAGGTTCGTTCCCGGCGCAAACATGTTGCGTGCCTGCCAGGCCTTGACCAGGGTTTCCTGGGCGAGATCGTCCGCCATTTCCTGGTTGCCGCACAGGGAGCGAGCGAATGCGCGCAGAAAGGGAATCAGATTGAGCAAATCCGACTTGAATTGCGAGTCGGCGTCCGGCTTCTCGCGCAGCTTGTTGGTATCCATCTGGGAATTGGCCGCAGTCACTTCGCCGTACCGCCGCTCATGTCGTCGATCTTGTGCAGCAATTCCAGGAAGTCGTTGGGCACGGCCTCCTTGGCCACGTCATCGTAAAGCCGTCTCAACTCGCGACCAATCGCCCGCTGCCGCGCGCGGATCGCCCGTAAATTGTCTCTGTCCGGCTTGGCCACGGAATTGATATCTCGGCTCCGCCGTTGAGTCGCAGTTGCCACTTGTGCCACTCCAACGATGTTTAACATACAAGATTTCGCGCGGGCCGCCGCCTTCCCGGTCCGCCACCCAGGTTTTGCAAACGTCAGGGGGGATGGAAGGTTCCTGAAATTGGGAACTTTTTGTGTCACAATACGTTCTTGGGCTGCACATTGAGAGCTTGTCACGGTCGAAGGAGCTAGTCAGATGAACCTGACCCAGGCGCTTGCGCCTCATTTGCCTTATCTGCGCCGCTACGCGCGCGCGTTGACCGGTTCGCAGCAAAGCGGAGATGCGTATGTGCGGGCCGCACTGACGGCGCTGTTGTCAGGCGAGCACGTGCTTGATGCGGACAAGCCGCCACGCGTCGCGCTTTATCGGCTTTTCCATCAGATTTGGGCGAGCCCGGCCGAGCACTACGATACTGCCGATTCTGCGATCGAGAGCGGCAGCAATCCCGAAGGCCGCCTGCTCGCGCTATCGGCCTCGCGGCGTGCAGCCTTGCTGTTGACAGCCGTCGAGTCTTTCAGTCTCGATGAAGCCGGCGGCATACTCGGAGAGGATCCCGAGGAAGTGGAACGAGCGATCGTCGAGGCGCAGCGCGCCATCGAGACGGAGCTGATCTCGCGCGTGCTTATCATCGAAGACGAACCCATCATCGCGCTCGATCTCGAGAATCTCGTGAGCGAGCTCGGTCATGAAGTCGTCGGCACGGCCGCGACGCGCGACCAGGCGGTGAAGCTTGCCCACTCCGCGCGGCCGGGCCTCATCCTCGCGGACATCAATCTCGGCGAGGGTGGATCGGGTATCGACGCAGTCAGCGAAATTCTCGACAGTTTCGACATACCGGTCATTTTCGTCACGGCCTACCCGGAGAAGCTCCTGACCGGCGAGCGCCCGGAACCGACCTATCTGATCGCCAAACCCTTCCTTCCGGAGACCGTGCAGGCGACCGTGGGTCAGGCGCTCTTTTTTCATCCGATCAAGCGCAAGGCCGCCTGACCGGAACCCGCGTCGGCGGCTGCACGTTCGCAATCATAGGGCGTGATCGGGGGGCGAAGGGAGTCGCCCATGGGCATTTTTCGCCGCAGAAAAAAAGGCGTGAAGAAAATTGCCGCGCAATTCGATGCGCTGCAAACTGATCTGGCCGCATTCGGAAAAGATGCGAGAAAACTGGCGAACGGCGTCGGCGATGCCGCAGAGGACGCTGTGGAGAGGGCCGAGCGCGCCTATAACGGACTCGGCAAATGGACCTCCGGCAATATCGGATCGATGCGACAGGGTGTGCGGAGCCAGCCCCTGGCTGCCTGCCTCGTGTCGCTGGGGGTGGGCACCGTGCTCGGGGCGCTTCTGCTTCGGCGTTAAGGCCGGCAGCAAGGATTGAGTCGACGCCTCGCACGCCACACGGTTCCTTGTTTGGTTGGGCCGTCGCCTTGATCGTGCTGGCTTTTCTCGTCAGCCTATGCGGATTCTTCGTTCTGGCAGGCATTGCCGCAACAATCGCAAAGCTCTTCCTCCTGCTCCTCCTCGTCCTGCTTGTAGCGGGGGCATGCTCGGACGGTTTTCGGCGCCACCCACCCATGTGAATTGCGAGAGCGCCCCTACGCGAAATCGGAAATTATTTTTGCCTCTGTCTCGGCAACATTCTCATTCTCTTATATATATCTCTTTAGAATCAAATGGTTATGCTAAGTTTGGCATCGGCCACAATTCTTAAAAAAAAACGGAACCGGATATGGGGCGAGGCGTTCTATTCTCCGAGCGGACGTCCGGTCCGGTACGCCCCAGCCCCTTCGACACCCCGCATCGGGTGTCCGCTCGCTCACTTCAAGACCGCTCCCCAAAAGGAGCGGTTTTTTGTTGGTGATGGGGACCCGGGGGAGGGGTGCCGGAACCGCACCTTGGCGGGACCGTTGTCCACGGATGGAAAGCCAGGAATCGTTGAACCAACCGGGCTCGCGACGGGGGTACAAAACAATGCGCCTGGAGCCGGAGGAGGCGCGACAGGGTGCGACGCTCGGGCATATGCGCTACGTGCTGGGGATCAGAGTTGCTCTGGCCGTCGTGGCCTTCGCCGTCGTTTACTTTAGCTATTTTTGATTCTCTCAATCCTTCGCGCGTTCCACGTAGGAACCATCCTCGGTCAGCACGACGACACGCGTTCCTGCAACGATGTGCGTGGGCACCATGGTGCGGACGCCATTGGCCAGGGTAGCGGGCTTGAACGAACCGGATGCCGTCTGCCCCCGCACGACCGGTTCCGTCTCGGTGACTTCGAGCGTGACCCTCGCGGGTAGTTCGATGGAGATGGGCACGCCGTTATAGAGCGACAGCCGGACCTCCATGTTCTCCAAAAGAAATGGAGCGGAGTCACCCAGGATGCTTGCGGTCACGGAGATCTGGTCGAAAGTCTGCGGGTCCATGAAAATGTAGTGGTCGCCGTCGTGATAGAGATAGGTGTGCGTACGTTCGTCGATGAAGGCTTTCTCAAGTGTATCGGTGGTCTTGTAGCGCTCGTTGATCTTCACACCGTCGCTGATTCGGCGCAATTCGAGCTGCGTGACGGGCGTGCCTTTGCCGGGATGAATGTTTTCCGCCGTGAGCACGACGTAGAGCTTGCCGTCGCGTTCCAGCACATTGCCCTTGCGCACATTGCTTGCGATAACCGAAACCACCGATTGACCTCATGCGCCGCCCGCGCAGGGTCATAGCAGCCGACTCGTCCAAGGCCAAGAGCCGATGCCGGCCAGTGAATGGTGGTCTTCGCGCGTGCATGCCGACCGGAAGGCGAGCCTTGTCGTGCGCGGCCGCATCAAGCGCGCATTGCGCGCATTGTTCGAGCGTTCGGCATTCGTGGAAGTCGAATGCGGAATCCTGCAGCGCTCGCCGGGCAACGAAGCGCATCTGCACGCCTTCGCCACCGAGAAAATCGCGGCCGGTGGCGCGCGCGAACGCCTCTACCTGCACACCTCGCCCGAATTCGCGTGCAAGAAGCTGCTCGCGGCGGGCGAAACGCGCATCTTCGAGTTCGCGCGTGTGTTTCGCAATCGCGAGCGCGGCGCGCTGCACGCAGCGGAATTCACCATGCTCGAATGGTATCGCGCCCACGAGGAATACGGGGCGGTGATGTCGGATTGCATCGACGCGATCCGAGTTGCGGCGAGCGAAGCCGGTTCGAACCGCCTTTCGTTTCGAGGTCGCGATTGCAACCCGTTCGCCGAACCCGAACGGTTGACGGTCGTCGAAGCGTTTCGCCGTTTTGCGGGCGTCGATCTCATGGCCACGCTGTCGCATCGGGGAGAGGGCGATCGGGATGCGCTGGCCGATGCGGCCCGGTCCATAGGCATCGATGCGGCCGCTAACGATTCCTGGTCCGATCTCTTCAGCAAGCTGCTCGTGGCAAAAATAGAAAATCGCCTGGGGATCGAACGGGCCACGATCCTCTACGAATATCCGCGCTGCGAGGCGGTGCTCGCCCGCGCGACCGCGCATGATGCGAGGCTGGCCGAACGATTCGAGCTTTATGTTTGCGGCGTCGAGCTTGCCAACGGATTTGGAGAGTTGACGGACGCCGCCGAACAGCGCCGCCGCTTCGAGGCCGAGATGGAGGAGAAGGCGCGCGTCTATGGCGAACGCTATCCCCTCGACGAAGAACTCCTGGCAGCACTGGCCCATATGCCGCAGGCGAGCGGCGTGGCTCTCGGCTTCGATCGACTCGTCATGCTTGCCCTGGGCGCACCGCATATCGACCAAATCATCTGGACGCCTATTCGCGAGACAAACGATTGAACGGCGAACGCGCGCGTGTGTCGACGTCCGCAGGCGTTGCCGCAATTCGCGACCTGCGCGAGGCGGATATCGAGGATGTCGTCCGCTATTGGCACGAGAGCAGCGCGGAGCATCTCGAATGTCTGGGCATCGACAGGGAGCGACTCGGCAGCGCCGACGACACGCACGCGCGGTTTCGCGACGCGCTTCCGACGGGAGACACCCGGCAAGCGAACATTGCGTTTGCCCTCACGCTCGACGGCGAATTCGCGGGCTACACGCTGCTCAATCGATACGGACCAGAGACCAATTATTCACACTGGCACATCACCGATGCGCGCCGGCGCGCAGCCGGGCTTTCGACCGCGCTCTATCCGCACCGTATCAGGATCTATTTCGATGCCGCTCCGATCGAACGCCTCATTCATCAGACACGCACGCGCAATGTCGGCGTCAACAGGATGCTCGACAAATTTGTTCCGATCGCCGAAACGGCCTTCATCGCCCAACCGGACGGCGTCGCCAGGCCCGGAGAATTTCACATCCGCTACGTGCGCCGCACGGATGTGCCGCGCCTGTTCGAGATCGTGATGCGGAGAGCGACGACATAGCGCGAACTGCGCTCGCACGTACCGCGATCGCCCCTTCCGTCTGGCGCCCAGGCTTGCGCCTGGGACGCTCGCCACCTCCCCCGCAAATCGCGGGGGAGGAATAATCAGAGTTCGACGTTTATCTTTCCTCTCCCGCTCGCGGGGGAGGTCCGGCCGAAGGCCGGGGAGGGGCGAGCGCCACAGATTGCGTGCGACGCGACCTGATCACATGGCCGTCACTGGCCCGGCGGCTCACTTTGATCCGGTGGCGGGCCCTGATTTCCCGGCGGCGGTCCTTCCTGTCCCGGCGGAGGATAGGCGCCGCGCGCCTGCTGCCTCATCAGCCTGCGACATTTGTGCGGATGACTGGAGCACCATTCCGGACTGACGCCATAGGGTACGGCTGGGGAAGCAGAAGCATAACCCTGGTCGCCCGGCGGCGGTCCGTAGCCCTGTCCCTGAGGAGGCGGGCCGGAATATTGCGCTCCCGGAGGAGGTCCATAACCTTGCTGAGGCGGTGGTCCGGACTCCTGATCCGGCGGCGGGCCGCCCTCTTCTGCGCCGGGGGGAGGTCCATATCCGCCTGGCGCCGGGCCGTACTCGGGTCCGTAGGGCTCATAGGGATAGACGCAGCCGCCAAGCGTCACAGCCGCCCCAACCAGTGCGGCCGATATCAATAACAATCGCATGATCTAGTCCTCAGTAAGGAGAGGAGCCCATCCGGGGTCCATCTAAGGCAATGCTCACCCCCGGCGCAACCTCGCCTGGTCAACTTCACAATGTGAAATTCGGCAGTGGAAGCGAAGTTGCTTCGTCCTTCGACAAGCTCAGGATGAGGGCCATCGCTCATGGTGAGCTTGCCTGCCTTCGCCGAAGCAAAGCCTAAGCTTCGCGCAGCCAGGTCGAGCCATCAGGCGCGGTAGGTCTCGTTGATTTTCTCGAGCGCCGCGGCGCCGGGACAGAGCTCGACTTCTCCCAGCCTGTTTAGCGGCGTGGTCACCGTGTTCAGGTGGACGTGAATGTCTTCGGGCTCGGGATCGAGATAGAGCAGGCCGGTCACGATCTCCCCCGCGGCATGGCGCTGCTGCAACCAGGTCATCGCCGCGATGCGGTCGCGCGGATCGTAATCGGCGTGCAGTTTGGCGAGCTTCAAGACCGAGCCGTCATGCTGCGTCACGGTTTCGACAGTCCCTGGTGCGTAGTCGACGCTGATCGTCTCGCGCGGCGTGATGATATCGAGCCGGTTCACCGCCTCATTGTGCTCGCGAACGAAATCGAAACTTTTGGTCGAGCCCGCGTGATTGTTGAACTGCACGCAGGGGCTGATGACGTCGAGAATGGCGGCGCCCGGGTGGGTCATGGCCGCCTTGATGAGCGGCACAAGCTGTTTCCTGTCGCCGGAGAAGCTGCGCGCGACGAAACTTGCGCCCAGAAGCAGCGCGAGACCGACGAGATCGATGGCCGAATCCATGTTGAGGCCGCCCGTCTTGCTCTTCGAGCCGCGATCCGCAGTGGCCGAAAACTGTCCCTTCGTCAGCCCATATACGCCGTTGTTTTCGCAGATATAGACCATATTGATGCCGCGCCGGACGCAATGGGCGAACTGGCCGAGCCCGATCGAGGCCGAATCGCCATCGCCGGAAACGCCCAGGTAGATGAGATCCCGATTGGCGAGATTGGCGCCCGTGAGCACCGAAGGCATGCGCCCATGCACGCTGTTGAAGCCATGGCTGTTGCCGAGCAGGTAGTCGGGCGTCTTCGATGAACAGCCGATGCCCGACATCTTGGCGACGCGGTGCGGTTCGATGTCGAGCTCGAAGCAGGCCTGTATGAGCGCGGCGCTGATCGAATCGTGGCCGCAGCCGGCGCAGAGCGTGGAGATCGAGCCCTCGTAGTCGCGATGCGTGAAACCGAGCTTGTTGGTCGGAAGCCCCGGATGGCGCATTTTCGGCTTGGTGATGTAGGTCATTCTGCGGCCTGTCTGCGGGATTTCACGGTCATGCGTTCGGCGATCGCGCCCGTGATGAAGCGGGCCGTGATCGGCGTGCCGTCATAGTGAAGGATCGAGATGAAGCGGGCGGGATCGATGGCGCATTCGTTGACGAGCAGTTTCTGCATCTGCGCGTCGCGGTTCTGTTCGACGACGAACACCTGGTCGTGGGCGTCTATGAAGGCGGAAACGTCTTCCGAGAACGGAAAGGCTCGAATGCGCAGCGTGTCGAGATGCAAATCCTGCGTCTCGAGAGCGACGAGCGCTTCGTCCATCGCCACCGAAGTGGAGCCGTAACAGATCGCGCCGAAGCGGGTCGGCTTCTTTGCGGGCCGGTGCAGCGGCTGCGGCACCAGCGTTTTTGCGGTTTCGAACTTGCGCAGAAGCCGCTGCATGTTGTCGACATACACCGCGCCCTCTTCACTGTATTTCGCGAAGCGGTCGTGGGAAGAACCGCGCGTGAAATAGGCGCCCTTGGTGGGATGGACGCCCGGGATGGTCCGGTAGGGAATGGCGTCGCCGTCCACGTCGAGATACCGGCCGAACACCTTTCCGGCCTCGAGCTCTTCGGCCGTCATCACTTTGCCGCGGTCGTAGCGGCGCGAATCGTCCCATTTGAACGGCGCACACAGCCAGTCGTTCATGCCGATGTCGAGGTCCGACATGACGAAGATGGGCGTCTGCAGGCGCTCGGCAAGATCGAAAGCAAGTGCCGCAAACTCGAAAGCCTCGGCGGGGTCTTCAGGAAAAATCAGCACGTGCTTGGTGTCGCCGTGGCTCGCATAGGCGCAAAGCAGCACATCGCTTTGCTGCGTGCGCGTCGGCATGCCGGTGGAAGGGCTGCCGCGCTGGATGTCGAAGACGACCGCGGGGATTTCGGCAAAGTAAGCGAGGCCGAAGAATTCCTGCATGAGCGAGATGCCGGGGCCCGACGTCGCGGTAAAAGCACGCGCGCCGTTCCAGCCGGCGCCGATCACCATTCCGATGGCGGCGATCTCGTCTTCCGCCTGCACGATCGCGAATTTGTTGTGCCTGGTCTCCGAATCGACACGCAGTCGGCGGCAATGCGCGCCGAAAGCTTCCGCAAGCGAGGTCGAAGGCGTGATCGGGTACCAGGCCGCGACCGTCGCGCCGCCATAGACGCAGCCCAGGGCCGCCGCATCGTTGCCCCCGATGAAGATGCGGTCGCCAACATCGTTCGCATTTTCGATCCTGAGAGCGCAGGCGCCCGCCAGGTGCGTTTCCGCGAAGTCGAAGCCCAGATGGAACGCCTGCACGTTCGGCGCGATCAGCTTGTCCTTGCCCTTGAACTGCGCCGCGATCGCACTCTCGGCGACCTGGGGCTCGATGCCGAGTAGGGAGGCGAGCGCGCCCACATAGAGAATGTTCTTGAACAATTGGCGCTGGCGCGCATCCGTGTAGGTGCGGTTGCAGATTTCGGTGAGCGGAACGCCGATGACGTTCACATCTTCGCGAAACCTGGAGGGCGGCAGAGGTTTGGTCGAATCGTAGACGAGATAGCCGCCCGCGTCGATCGAGGCCACGTCCTTGTCCCAGGTCTGCGGATTCATCGCCACCATCAGGTCGACGCCGCCCCGCCGGCCGAGCCAGCCGGCCGCGGAGACGCGCACCTCATACCAGGTCGGCAGGCCCTGAATGTTCGACGGAAAAATGTTGCGCGTGGCGACGGGCACGCCTTTGCGAAGCACGCATTTCGCGAACAGCTCGTTCGCACTCGCCGAACCCGAGCCGTTCACATTGGCGAATTTGACGACGAAATCGTTTGTCGCTGCTATCGGCTGCGGCATGATTCGGCCTGAGCGGGTTCCAGATAGAATTTTTTCATGTCCCAGGCGCCGGTCGGGCAGCGCTCGGCGCAAAGACCGCAATGCAGGCAGACGTCCTCGTCCTTTGCCATGATGCGGCCCGTCTTGAGCAAGTCGGAGATGTAAAGGTCCTGCGTGTCGTTGGGAGCGGGCGCGGTCAGATGTTGGCGCAGCGCGCTTTCTTCGGCGTTGGGCGTGAAGGTGATGCAATCCATCGGGCAGATGTCGACGCAGGCGTCGCATTCGATGCACAATTTCGTCTCGAACACGGTCTCGATATCGCAATTGAGGCAGCGTTGGGCTTCGAGGAAACCGAGTTTCGTATCGAAACCGAGTTCCACCTCCACCTTCACGTTTCGCAGCGTCACCTCTTTGGGCGCGTGTGGCACCTTGAAACGCAGATCGAGGGAGACGTCGTTGTCATAGCTCCACTCATGGATACCCATCTTCTGGCTCAAGAGATTGACAAGTGGCGGCGGGCGCAGCTTCACGTCGTCGCCGCTGCACAGCAAATCGATGGAAATCGCGGCCTCGTGGCCATGCGCAACTGCCCAGATGATGTTCTTGGGCCCGAACGCGGAATCCCCGCCGAAGAAAATCCTGGGATTGGTCGATTGCATGGTCACGGGATCGACCTTCGGCATGTCCCAGCGGTCGAATTCGATGCCGATGTCACGCTCGATCCAGGGGAAGGCGTTTTCCTGGCCCACCGCGATCAGTGCGTCGTCGCATTCCATTTCCACGTCGGGCTCGCCCGACGGCACCAGCGTGCGCCGGCCTTTCGCGTCATACTCAGCCTTCACTTTCCCGAACCGCACGCCCGTCAATCTGCCGTTCGCGTGAAGAAATTCCTTGGGCACCAGGAAATTGTGGATGGGGATGCCCTCGGCCATCGCGTCGTCCTTCTCCCAGGGCGAAGCCTTCATCTCCTCGAAGCCGGAGCGCACCACGACGCGCACGTCTTCGCCGCCGAGCCGTCGCGAGGTGCGGCAGCAATCCATCGCAGTGTTGCCGCCGCCGAGCACGATCACCCGCTTGCCGATCCTGTCGACGTGGCCGAAGGAAACACTCGACAGCCAGTCGATACCGACGTGAACGTTCGCTGCCGCTTCCTTGCGGCCCGGGATTTCGAGTTCGCGCCCGCGAGGCGCGCCGCAGCCCACGAAGATGGCGTCGTAATTTTCCGCGAGCAGCGCCTTCAGGCTCTCCACCTTCTGGCCGAGCCGCAATTCGGGCTCGAGCTCGAGGATGTAGTTGCATTCTTCATCGAGCACGCGCTCGGGCAGGCGGAATTTCGGTATCTGCGTGCGCATCATGCCGCCGGCGAGTTTGTCCTGGTCGTAGAGCACGCAGGTGTAGCCCAGCGGAAGAAGATCGCGCGCGACGGTGAGCGATGCGGGACCGGCGCCAACCAGTGCAATGCGTTTGCCGTTCTTCTGGTGTGCGGGCTTTGGCAGAAGCTCGTGGATGTCGTCCTTGTTGTCGGCGGCAACGCGTTTCAGCCGGCAGATCGCCACCGGCTCCTTCTCGACCCGTCCGCGGCGGCAGGCCGGCTCGCATGGCCGGTCGCAGGTGCGGCCGAGAACGCCGGGAAAGACGTTCGACTCCCAATTGATCATGTAGGCGTCGGTGTAGCGGCCCGCGGCGATCAGCCGGATATATTCCGGAACGGGCGTGTGCGCCGGACATGCCCATTGGCAATCGACCACTTTGTGAAAATAGTCCGGATTGCTGACATCGGTCGGCATCATGCCGGAAGGGCGGGCGGGCCTGGTCGCGTCAAGCTCCTCAGCCGGAACAGAACTCATCTCTGTGAACAATCTCCATCGCGGCTTGCGCCTTTCGGCGGCCGTACTCACGCGCGGGCGGAATCTCAACCCGGCGCCCCCGGTGGTTGCCCCTGAATCTCCAATATTAGCCTTCAAAGCTTAGCGCGCAATTGCCGAAATGGGCAAAGGTAGGAAATTTTGGACTTGGGACAATCCGACACAGAGCTTGCAGGGCGGTTCAACCGCTTCTGTGCTACTCCCAATCAGTTTGTCGCCTGGGGCGCGCCGGCGCGCTGGTCATCCCTGACATTTGCGCCTGCATTTGACAATTCGACTTTTGCCCCGCGCGGTTGTCCACAATATGGGCTAGAGACTAGATGATCGATGATGGGCTGGCCTGTGTCGTTAACAAGCGGGCGCCGATATGGTATATCGCACGTGGCTAAAGGGGGCGTAGGTGTTCAGGCATAGGGTCTCTCTTGCCTTTGCGACATCGCTTGTGCTTAGCGCGATCTCGCCGGCGCACTCCACTGTCACGATTTCATCGGACGCGAGTCAGAACATGACCTGTTCGGGAGGTGTGTGTGCGCCGACCGCAATAAAAGCTGTCTTGAACGTAACCGACCTTGAAAACTTGCTTGCCTCTGGAAATGTCCAAGTGACAACAACGGGATCTAATGTACAGGCGAACGACATTGACGTAAGTGCCTCATCGTCGTGGGCAAGCTCAAACACTCTCGCGCTCGACGCCTATCACTCGATTACCGTCAATCAGCCTGTCTCGGTGTCTGGCGGGGGCGGTGCATCGCTTACGATCAACGATGGCGGTAGTAGCGGGATGCTGCTGTTCAGCCGAAACGGAAGCATTGGATTTGCAAATCTTTCGAGCACGCTAACGATCGACGGCACGGCTTACACCTTGGTGAACAGTATTAGTACGCTCGCCAGCGCGATTGCGTCCAATCCTGGAGGAAGATACGCGCTTGCAAACAATTACGACGCTTCAGGCGACGGGACGTACACGGAGTCACCGATTGGGACGGTATTGAGCGGCGCCGTCGAAGGGCTCGGCAATGTGATTTCCAATCTCTCCATTGATCATCTAAACGGCAAAACTAACATCGGGCTCTTCGCAGCAGTTGGAAGTTCCGGTTCGGTCTCGAATATGAGGTTGCGCGGGCTAAGCATCGCGGCGACCAAATCCAGCGTCGTCGGTGGTCTGGTCAGCGAGAACAGCGGTAACTTATTAGATGACGGAATCGAAGGCTCCATTCTCGCAACGCATACTGGTGCTGGCGGACTTGCGGGGACCAATGACGGCCTGATCGCGAATTCGTGGGCGAATGTGCATGTCGCGGGATCAGGAAGAAATTACGGGGGAGGAGGACTCGTGGAAATTAACACTGGAACGATTGTCCTGTCTCACGCCGAGGGGACCGTGCGCGGCGGCGGCGGTCTGGTCGACTCAAATTATAGTGGATTCATCATACAGAGTTACTCGACGGGCGCCGTTGTCGGCGGAAGGACTTCAATTCTCGGGGGATTGGTCGCTTTCAATGAGGGTGACGGGACGATTGTGGATTCTTACTCTACAGGTTCCGTAGGTCGAATTGGAAAAGGCAACTATGCCGGCGGATTGGTGGGTTTCGACTCTAATCCGAACGCCTCTGCAACAACCTCTTATTCCATCAGCGTGGTCGAAGGCGCTGCGACTGGGGGCCTCGTCTGCCTATTCCAATTCCAAGGCTCGAGTGGCTTTACTGACGACTACTGGGATACAACGACAAGTGGAACGATGAACGGCACTTGTTCCGGGAATGCCTCAGGTATCACCGGTCTGACAACGGAGCAGCTTCAGTCCGGCCTGCCTACAGGATTCGATCCTGCGATTTGGGCGGAAGACCCGAGCATCAATAACGGGCTGCCCTACCTCATCGCCAATCCACCGCCGAAGAAGTAGACTGCTTGCTGGCACTGTTGGCAATCGGCTGAATAATATCGGCTCCGCTCAAACAGGAGCGCTCCTTGGACATCGCCCTTTCCGACGAACACCGCGCCATCGACGAAAGCGTTGCACGCATCTGCGCCCGGTTCGGCGACGCCTATTGGACCGAGTGCGACCAGACGCCACGCTTTCCCGAGGAATTTCACAAGGCGATGGCGGAAGCCGGCTGGCTCGGCATCACCATGCCGCCCGAGCTCGGCGGCGCCGGTCTCGGCGTCACCGAAGCCGCCATCATGATGCATGCGGTGACGCGCAGTGGCGGCGGATTTTCCGCGGCCTCGACGATACACGTCAATCTCTTCGGGCCGCATGCGGTTGTGGTGCACGGCACCGACGAGCAAAAGGCGCGCTGGCTTCCGCCGCTCATCAAGGGCGAGCAGAAAGTGTGCTTCGGAGTGACCGAGCCCAATGCCGGCCTCGACACTACGAACATCGAGACGTTCGCACGGCGCACCAACGAGGGCTACGTCATCCGTGGGCGGAAGATGTGGACCACCACCGCCCAGGAGGCCGACAAGATTCTCATTCTCGCCCGCACGCGGCCGCGCGCGGAATGCGGCCGGCCGACCGAGGGCATGACCTTGTTCTACACCGATCTCGATCGTTGCAAGGTCGAGGTGCGCCGCATCGAGAAGATGGGCCGCAGCGCCGTCGATTCGAACGCCGTGTTCATCGACGACCTGTTGGTGCCCGACGAGGACCGCGTTGGCGAGGAGGGCAAGGGGTTCCGCTACCTTCTCGACAGCCTCAATCCCGAGCGCATCCTGATCGGCATTGAAGCCGTGGGTCTGGGCCGCGACGCCCTGCGCCGCGCGGCGGATTATGCACGCGAGCGGCAGGTGTTCGGCCGCGCGATCGGCAAGAACCAGGGCATCCAGCATCCGCTCGCGGAAAACTGGGCGATGCTCGAAAGCGCCTATTGGATGTGTCTGCGCGCGGGCCAGCTCTACGACGCGAAGAAGCCCTGCGGGGCGGAAGCCAATGCCGCGAAATTTCTGGGCGCACGCGCCGCCTTCGATGCGGCGACGCGAGCGGTGCTCACCCATGGCGGCATGGGTTATGCGCGCGAATACCAGGTTGAACGGCTTTTCCGCGAATCGATCCTGACCCGGATTGTGCCCGTGACCGAGCAGCTCGTGCTCTCCTTCATCGCCGAGAACGTGCTCGACCTGCCGAAATCGTATTGAATGACGCGGAGAGTCGGATGACCGCAGGAATGCACCACAAAGGACACAGAGTTCACTAGGCTTTCTCGGTCGGTAGATGTTCTCTTTGTGACCTTCGTGGTGAATTTATTTCGCCAGGAGACGAACGGGTAACCGCGACATGCCAGGACTATATTTCGAGGAATTTTCCGTGGGGCAAAATTTCGCACATGCGATCCGGCGCACCGTGACGGAGGCGGACAACGTCTTCTTCACGGCGCTGACGCACAACCACGCGCAGCTTCATCTCGACGAGGAATATGGAAAGACAACGGAGTTCGGAACGCGCATCGTCAATTCGCTGTACACGCTCGGATTGATGATCGGCATTTCCGTCGGCGAGACAACGCTCGGCACGACCGTCGCCAATCTCGGCATGGACGAGGTACGGTTTCCGAAACCCGTGTTCCACGGCGATACGCTGCATATCGAAAGCGAGGTGCTGGAGCTGCGCGAGTCGAAATCGCGCCCGCAAAACGGCATCGTCGTCTTCGCGCACCGCGCGATCAACCAGAAGGGCGAGATCGTCGCCTCGTGCAAACGTTCCGCGCTAATGCTGAGGATGCCGAAATGAGCGCCATCCGCGCGGATAAATTCGCGCATAAACCCACCCTCCCCTTGAGGGAGGGTCGAAATTCTTTTCGGAGCGAAGCGAGGAAAAGAATTTCGGGGAGGGGTATTGCAACCTCACCCCTCCCCGAAAATCGCTTGCGCGGAAGAGCGCCCGCGATTTTCGACCCTCCCTCAAGGGGAGGGTTGTTGCAAAGGCACGCCGATGACCGACGCGGCGCATCGAGTGTATCACCATGACCATCCTGCGCTCTCTGCTTTTCGTGCCGGCCGACAGCGAGCGGAAGCTCGAGAAGGCCAAATCCTCGCCCGCCGATGCGCTGATCCTCGACCTCGAAGACTCCGTCGCCAGCGAGAACAGGCCACGTGCGCGCGGACTCATGCGCGAATTCGTGCGTCACGCGCAGGAGCGATGCTGGGTGCGCATCAACGCGCAGGGGAGCGTAGACTATCGCGACGATCTCGCGGCTGTCGTTTTGGCGCGCCCGGCCGGTATCGTCGTGCCGAAACCGGATTCGCCCGAAACGCTTCGTGCGCTCGACGCGGATCTGCTTGGGATGGAACGCTCGGCGGGTTTGCCCGAGCGCAGACTGCTCGTCATTCCCGTCGCCACCGAGACGCCCGCTGCCGTTCTCTCGCTCAATCAATATGCGAGCCCTCCGCCAAGACTTCGTGCGCTCACCTGGGGCGCGGAGGATCTGTCGGCCGCGCTTGGCGCCACCACCAACCGCGACGAAACGGGCGAATTCGCGCTGACCTACCGCTTCGTGCGCTCGCTGTGCCTGATTGCCGCGAAAGCGGCCGGCGTCGAAGCGATTGAAACGCTTCATGCCGATTTCAGGGATTTTGCCGGTCTCGCCCGAGTCGCGCGCAACGCGTGCCGCGAGGGATTTACCGGCATGCTGGCGATCCATCCCGACCAGGTCGAGGTGATCAACGCGGCCTTCACGCCATCGCTCGACGATGTCGAGCACGCGCGGCGCGTGGTGGCGGTGTTTGCCGGTGGTGCCGGCGTTGCTTCGCTCGACGGCAAGATGCTCGACCGGCCACACCTGAAGCAGGCCGAGCATGTGCTCGCTCTGGCCGAGGCCCTCGCGTCAGACGGCCCCTCCTTCGCCAAGGCTACGGAGGGTTGACGAGCGCTTGTCCGCCGAAGCCTAGGCGGAGGCGGATGACCGCCGTATCATCCAGCGATAGAGAAGTACAATCAGAAGCGCGAATGCCGCAAATCCGGCAACATTGGCGGGTGCGAAATCCGCGGGCACCAGAGCAAGCGGAGCATCGCTCGAAAATGCAACGATGAGTCCGGCAAGAAGCACGCCGAACAGACTCTCGCCCACGATCATGCCCGAGGCCACGAGTACGCCGAGACGTTTGGCGTGCTCCGGATTCGCACCGCGCTGCGCGCGGCGGTCGTACCAGTGCCCGATCACCGCGCCGATGACGACAGGCAAGGTGGCTGACATCGGCAGATAGATGCCGATACCCACCGCGAGCGGCGGCAACCTCAGCCATTTGCGCGCGCCCAGCATTTCGTCGAGAGCTACGACGACGAGGCCGACGGCCACGCCGATACCCAGCATCAGCCAGTTGAGTTTCTGTTCGATGACGCCAAGGGCAAGCGCCGAGATGAGACCGGCCTGCGGCGCCGGCAGCGGCTTCGCCACGGCTGTGGCCACATGCGGTGCGCCGGCAAAGCCGTAAGCCTGCGCAAGCAGATTGAGCACGGGCGGGATCACCGCGGCGCCGGCGATCACGCCGATCACCAGCGCCCATTGTTGCGCACTCGGCGTTGCGCCGACCAGCTGTCCGGTCTTGAGATCCTGAAGGTTGTTGTTGGAGATCGTCGCGATGGCAAAGACGATTGCCGTGGTGAATAGCGCATAGGCGACGAGTGCGCCGCGCGAAGCGGCGGGAGCTCCCGAGACGGCGACGAGGATCGCGGCGCAGGTCAGGATCGCGAGGATACCGACACCCGAGATCGGGCTGTTGGATGCGCCGATCAACCCGGCCATGTAGCCGCAGATGGCCGCGACCACGAAGCCGCCGAAAAAGATGAACGGTACGGCGGCAACGATGAGTCTTGTCGTTTGCCCCGCAAGCGGCGTCGGAGCGAGGAAGGACGACAGAATGAATGCGATCACGACGAGGCAGGCGATCGCGAGCAACCCGATCCAGACAACGGACATGTCGGTGTCGCGCCGGTCGTGTGCTGCGGTCTTTGCGGCGCGCGAGGCGATGACCGTGCCCACGAGCCCGCGCCCGACGGGCCCCGCGAGTTTCAGCAGCGTCCATATCGCGGCGACGCCGATCGTGCCAGCGCCGATGAAGCGCACCTGATGGGTCCAGATATCGGTCGCCCGGTCTGCAATCCCGGCCTGCGTGACCGATTGCATCGCCGTGAGAATGGGAACGGCGCCCGCCCACGCAATCAGAAGTCCGAGCAGCGCCGCCATGCCGACGGACAGTCCGACGAGATAACCAGCGCCCAGAAGCGCGAGCGAAAACGACATGTCGTAGCCGCTGACCGCGCCTGCGCCGACACGGAAAAACTGGGTCACCTCGCCTGCGGCAATGCGGGTCGCAGCCAACGCCGCCAGTCCCGCTGAGGCGATGGTTCCGTAGACGACGGCCAACAATCCTTCGCGCGCTTCGGACGAGGCCGTGCTCCCCACCGCGGCCCGCGCATGCGAGCCGACTTCGAGCACTTCGGCGGCAGCGACGCCTTCGGGATAGGGCAGGTCGGACGTCGTCACCATCGCCCGCCTGAGCGGGATGGTGAACAGCACTCCCAGAATGCCGCCCGACGCGCAGATGAGAAACGAAGTCCAGAACGGAAATCCCTGCCACCAGCCGACGATCACGAGCCCCGGCAGGACGAAGATGATGGCCGACAACGTGCCCGCGGCGGAAGCGACCGTCTGCACGATGTTGTTCTCGAGGATGGTCGCGCCTTTGAACGCTGAGAGCACCGCCATCGAGATCACGGCCGCGGGAATCGATGTGGCAAAGGTCAATCCCACCTTGAGGCCGAGATACACGTTCGCAGCCGTAAAGACGGTGGTGATGAGTACGCCCAGGACGATGCCGCGGACGGAGAGTTCGCGTTCGGGAGCGACGGCGGTGTTGGAAATAGGGAAACCTGCGGTGAATGGGTCGCAGGACCACGATTGCCATATTCGCGGCTTGCGTCAACGACCTGCGCCCCGGCCTCACTCCGGACCGATGTTATTTCCTTGCGCGAGATTGCCCGGTAACTTCCATGGGGGGATTCGTGGCTCAAGAGTTGTCGCACATGCCGATCGAGGCGAGTTGATCCATGGCCTTTCTCGTCGAGGATCGTCCGCGCCAGCCATTCCTGCGCGCGCCCGCCGTGGTGATCGGGCTGATCCTCCTTCTTGTCGCTGCGCATGTGATGCGGGTGGTGTTCTTTCCGCAGTGGGACGCCTGGTGGTTCCACAATTACGCACTCGTGCCGGCCCGCTATTCACAGAATTATCTCGCCGGACATGGCGTAAATCCGGGTTCGGTCTTCGAGAGGGCTCTGCCCTTCGTCACCTATATGTTCCTGCACGGGAGTTATGCGCACCTCGCCGTCAACAGCGGGTTCCTTCTAGCATTCGGACCGATAGTGGCCCGCCGCTTCGGCTCTGTTCTCTTCCTCGCCTTCTTCTTTCTGTGCGGCATTGCCGGTGCGGTTACGCACCTCGCCTTCAACTGGGGATCGGAGGCGCCGGTCATCGGCGCCTCGGCCGCCGTATCGGGACTGACGGCGGCGGGCTTTCGCATGCTTCCGGTCATCTCGCAGCAGCCGAATCAGGAATTGGCCCGCCTCTGGGCGCCACACGTCCTTGTGTGGACGGCGCTCGTCGTAGCCGTCAACGTTTTCGCCGGCCTGACCGGCCTTGGCACGGGAGGGGGCGTCCAACTTATCGCCTGGCAGGCACATCTGGGTGGCTATGCCGCGGGCCTGTTTCTGAGTCGGCCATTCGATCTCCTGGCTGTCCGGGGAGGGGGACGCCCGTTCCGGCCGGAGGCTTGAACCGCTCGCACGCGAACATAAGTAAAGTGTGGGTCAGGCGCAGGAGCCGGGCCCAAAGGGAGGGACATCATGGCAGACAGTCATTCCAGCGACGGCGCGACGATTCCCCAGCCCGCGCCCCGATCCGCGTTTCCGGTTGTCCGCCTTCTCTATGCTCTGGGCTTCGCACTTTTGGCGTGGTTTGCTTTCTGGGCGCTCATGCTGCTCGGCTTGGTTCAGTTCGTCGTTCTTCTTGTTACCGGACGCGTGAATCAGGAATTGAAGACTTTCAATTTAAGTCTTCTTCAATATCTTTGGGAGTTGTTCGCTTTCATCACCTTCGTGCGCGATGACCAGCCCTTCCCGATCGGTCCTTTCCCCAAGCCTCAAGCGTGACGCGGACGCATTCGAGCTTTCTCCGGACACACTTCATCTCAATCACGGTTCCTATGGCGCCGTGCCGCGCGCGGTCCGTCTGGAGCAGCAGCGGCTTCGCGCCGCAATCGAACGCAACCCGACAGGTTACTTTCACGAGGAATTTCCCGGCGCGATGCGGGAAATGGCAGGTCGGGTAGCGCGCCGGTTCGGCGGCCATGGCGACGAATGGGTGTTCTGCGAAAACGCGACGGCCGCCGTCAGCGGAATCCTCCATTCCCTGCCGCTCGCGTCCGGCGACGAAATTCTGACAACGTCTCATGCCTACGGCGCCGTGTTGAAGGCCATGAGCCTGGTGGCGCAACGGCGCGGAGCGATCCTGCGCGTCGCCGGCCTGCCGCCGCTCCTACAGCACGACGACGAGGCGGTGAACGCGATCGGGCGATCGCTCGGGCCGCGCACGCGCCTGCTCGTGATCGATCACATCACTTCGGCGACCGCCACGATCCTTCCCGTACAACGTATCGTCGAACTTGCCCACGCCAACGAGGTGCCGGTGCTGATCGACGGCGCCCATGCGCCGGGCCAGATCGCGCTCGATGTCCCCGCGATCGGCGCGGATTGGTACACGGGCAATGCCCACAAATGGATGTTCGCGCCACGTGGTTGCGGGCTCCTCTGGACGACGCCGGCGCGCCAGGAATCGACACGGCCTGCTGTTCTGTCGCATGGGACGGAGCAGAACTATACCGCCGCATTCGACTGGATCGGCACGCGCGACCCGACTCCCTGGCTGAGCTTCGAGACTGCGGCGCGTGTGCATGACGATTTTGGAGGCGCCGACCTCATGGCGCGCAATCGCGCCCTGGCGGCAGAAGGCGCACGCATGATCGCCGAGGAACTCCGCTTTTCCGTAGCCGGCACGCCCGGCACGCGCGCAGCCATGGCCGCCTTCATCATCGATGAGCATGGCGGGCCGCCGGAGCGGGCCGATGCGCTCCGACGCAAACTCTCGGCCGATCACCGGATTATGGTGCCGGTTTCGCTGTTCGAAGGCCGGCTGTGGCTCAGAATTTCCGCGCAAATCTACAACGGGCCTGAGGATTACGAGCGGCTCATCGAGGCGTGCCGAGCACTGTTTCCTCATCGTGCGCGAGTCGATATTTAATCATAGCCACTATTTCTGTGTGGCATTCGGGGTACATTCCGCACGAATCGACATCCGAAGGCACGGCCGCCGAGTAATTTCTTGCTCGCCCAAGCGGGCGAAATCTATCCTTTGACAACAAATCAGGCGCCGCAGGGGCTGTTCGGGGTGCAGGACAGTCGCGTGGCCGGAATGGATCCGGCATCCGGCGATGTGCAAAGGGGAGCAAGAAATGTCCTGCAAGCGGTGCACGGGGACCGGCCGGTCCCTGCTTTTCCTCAATGCGTTGCTTCTGACCACGGCGCTGTCGGCGCCCGCCTTCGCCCAGATCGAGGAGGTGGTCGTCACCGCGCAAAAGCGGTCGGAGGACATTCAGACCGTGCCGATTGCGATCACGGCCTATTCCGCCCAGGACCTTGCCGCCCACCAGATCGAGAAGGTCAAGGATTTGCAGTTCAGCACTCCGAGCGTGACCTACTCGAAGGGCAATTTCACCGGGTCGGATTTCTCGATCCGCGGTATCGGTGAATCCGTGGTCAGCGGCGATTCGGAAGCCGGTGTCGCGACCGACATCAACGATGTCTATCTGCTCGATCCGCTGCTGGCGGAATCGAATTTCTACGACCTTGAGCGCGTCGAAATTCTGAGAGGGCCGCAGAGCACGCTCTATGGTCGCGGCGCAACCGGCGGCGTCGTCAACCTCATTACCGAAAAGCCCGATCTCTCGACGGGCTCGGCCGAAGCCTATGCGAGTTTCGGCAATTACAACGCCCTCGAGGTCAAGGGCGACGCGAACATGCCGATCGTCGACGACCAGCTCGCCTTCCGTCTGTCGGGTGATTTCGTCCGGCACAGCGGCTATATCGACGACACGTTCAACAACAGCCACATCGATTCGGAGAACAACTATTCCGTCCGCGCCAGCATGCGCTGGGAGCCGACCAACAGGACGACGGTCGATGCCGTTGCGCAGTTCACGCGCGAAAGCGACAGCCATATGCGCAGCACGCGGCAATTGTGCGACACCGATCCAACCGCCGTCCTGGGCTGTCTGCCGACCGGCGCCTCCAATCAGCCGGTGAACGCGCTATCGACCGCGGCCTTCATCGAGTCCACGACCCAGGCGTTGGGCAATCTGGGATCCCTGTTTGGCCTCGGTCCGCAATTCGCGCAGATGGGATTGTTCGATCTCGAACATCAGCCGGGCCTGCCGCCGGGCTTCAATGAGCCGACCAGCCCGTTCAGCGTCTATTCCGATTTCACCCCGATCTATCGCGCGCAAGACAGCTTCCTGAATGTGACGGTCAAGCAGAGTCTCACCGATTGGCTCGATATGACTCTGGTCGGCGGTTACGACCGGCCATCAAATTTCTCGCAGGAGAGCTACAATAACATCCCGGGACTCTCGCTCGATAACCCGGCGGGAATCCAGAAGCTCGAGATCGCCGCCGGGACGTTTGCGGCGCTTTTGCCGTTCTTCAACAATTCGTTCGCACCCTATGCGCAGTATTTCGCCAATATCGGCCAGGGCGAGCTGCCCGAGTCCGACGTGAAGGAATTGGGTCTCGTCAGCGGCAACTATCACTTCACCAAGGATCTGACCGCCTACGACCAGTCGGATTTCGGCGAGTCGCAACTGTCCGGTGAGGTGCGGTTCAATTCGAAGTTCAAAGGTCCTCTCAATTTCATGCTGGCGGGCTACAGCCTTCATGCCGATTCGACCACCGATTACTACGTCGCCTCTCCGATGCTGGACTATCCTTCCATCCTGCTCGGTGGCTTTCTCGGGGGCCTCTACAATCCGACGCAGTGCGGAGGGGGCGGTTGCATTCAGGCGCCATCGCTCTACCGCAACGAGGGCATCGAGAGACTCGATTCGAATTCGATCTTCGGAGAGGTGTACTACGATGTCATTCCCGACACGCTGAAATTGACTGGCGGATTACGTTACAATGTCGATCAAAAGACGGAATCGAACCGCATAATCTTCGAATCGGTTCCCGCGCCGATTGGCACCACCAATATCGACTCTGCGATCGATGCAGCGAACGCCCTGCATATCCTCGGCCTGACGAACGAGCCGCAATGCGTCTACGACGCCGATCCCGTCACGCCGGGCTGCCAGAATTTCGAGAATCAGACGGCAACGTTCCGCAAGGTCACGGGGCGCCTGGTGGCCGACTGGACGCCGCGGCTCGATTTCACGGATGCCACGCTCGCCTATGCATCGTATGCGCGCGGCTACAAGGCGGGCGGGCTCAATCCGGGCATTCAGTCCGGGCTCAACGTTCCCGTCGCCTACGGGCCCGAGCAGGTCGACGCCTTCGAAATCGGCACCAAGAACGCGCTGCTCGGCAGCACGGTGCAGGCCAATGGCGACATCTGGTACTACAATTACAAGGGCTACCAGGTGTCCTCGATTCTCGGCAACACTTCGGTCAACGAGAATTTGAACGATGCCCATCTGTGGGGCCTGGAAGGTGAATTCGTCTGGGCGCCGACCGACCAGTGGCAGTTCGGGTTGAATCTCTCCCACGAGAGCAGCCGAATCGGCAATCAGTTGCTCCTCGATACGCGCAACCCGACGGGCGGACGCAGCGACGTCGTTCTGATCAAGGACGACAATGTTTCTGCGGCGGCGGGCCAGAACTGCGTACTGTACAATACCAATCCGGCCTTGAACGGCGGGCTCACACCCGCACAGCTCAACTTTCCTGGCTTTCTCGTTCCGCCCGGCGGCGCGCACGCGCTCGCCGCGGCCGGCGTGGCCAACGCCAATTTCGGATTTTGCCCGGCCGATGTTCCCGCAGCGCTCGCCCAGGCACTTGCGGCGGCCGGCTGGTCGTACACCGACCCGAAGGGAATCGGCGACGCGAACGGATCGCCCGTCAATGTCGGCGGCAACGAGCTCGAGAACACGCCCGCGCTGCAGTTCAGCGTCAATGCGCAATACACGCAGCCGATCGGCAGCGGCTACAATCTCGTGGGGCGCGTGGAATATTTCTGGCAGTCGCACATCTGGGGGCGCGTGTGGGAAGATCAGGCGGATCTCATCAAATCGTGGGACGAGATGAATCTTCTGCTGACGCTCAACGCGCCGGACGACCGCTGGTACCTGCAGGGCTTCATGAAGAACGTCTTCAACAACTCCAACGTCACGGGCGAATATCTGACGAGTTCCTCTTCCGGCCTCTATACCAATGCCTTCCAGGAGGATCCGCGGACCTACGGCATCGCCTTCGGTATTCGGATGTAAAGTTCGGCTTCAACATTGCGGAACGGGCGCCGCCATGCGGCGCCCTTTTTTTGTGCGCATTCGTCTCTCACGCGGTCACGCCGCGGGCCGCACCGCGCCGCATGCTTCGCCAATCGCGAAGGCGCGCACCGAGCTGATCGAGATAGATATAGATCACGGGTGTGATGTAGAGAGTGAGAAGCTGCGAGACGAGCAGACCGCCTACCACTGCAAGACCAAGCGGGCGCCGGCTTTCCGCCCCCTGTCCCAATCCGATTGCGATCGGCACGGTGCCGAGCAGCGCCGCCATGGTCGTCATCATGATCGGACGGAAGCGGATCAGCGCCGCTTCGTAGATCGCCGTCTCGGGCAACGCGTTCTCGCCGCGCTCGCGCGTGAGCGCAAAATCGATCATCATGATCGCGTTCTTCTTCACGATCCCGATCAGCATGATCATGCCGACGAAGGCATAAAGGCTGAGCGGAACCTGGAACAGGCGCAATGTCAGGAGCGCACCGACCGCCGCCGATGGCAGGCCGGAGAGAATCGTCAGCGGGTGAATGAAGCTCTCGTAGAGAATTCCGAGCACGATATAGACCACGAAGAGCGCGGCAAGCAGCAGGATGCCCATGTTGCTGGTCGAGCTTTGGAAAGCCTGTGCCGTACCCTGGAAAGTTCCCTGCAGACCTGCCGGCACGCCGAGCTGCCGTTGCAGGCGGTTGATCGCCGTGACGGCGTCGCTGAGCGCCGTCCCCGGCGCGAGGTTGAAGGACACCGTCACCGAAGGAAGCTGGCTCAGATGGTTGACGCTCAAGGGCGAGGTGCCCGCGCTTCGCTTCGTGACCGACCCGAGCGGCACGAGCGTCACGCCGTCCGAAGCAAGGATGTAGAGGCGGGAGAGATCGGTGGGGTCGTATTGGTATTGCGGCAGCAATTCGAGCATCACCCAGTATTGATCGATGTCGGTGAAGATCGTGGAGATTTGTTCGCCGCCGAATGCCGCGCCCAGCGCCGTCTCGATCTGCGCGGGCGAGACGCCGAACGCGGCCGCCTTGTCGCGGTCGATGGCGACGTTCACGGCGGGTGCAGAAAGATCGAGGTCGGTGGTCACGGCCTGAAAGCCGGGTGTCTGCGCGAGCGCGTTCATCAATTTGAGCGCGTTCGTCTGCAATTCCTGCTGGTTCAGATCCTGGAGCGTGTACTGGTATTGCGACTTCGTGGTCATTCCTCCGATGCGGATCGAAGGCGGGTTCTGCATATAGACGTTGATGCCCGGAATATGGGTGAGCTTCGGCGAGAGCTCCTGGATGATCTCGTCGGCTGTGAAACTGCGCTGGCTGCGAGGCTTCAGGACCATGAAGACGGTGCCGGTGTTGACCCCGGTGCGCGCGCCGCCCGCGCCGACCGACGACATGGTGTTCTCCACGTTGGGATCGCGCGCAATGATCGCCGCTGCCTGCTTCTGATATTCGATCATGTGCTGGAACGAGGTGCGGTCGGACGCCTCGGTGAACGCAATGATCTGGCCCACATCCTCGGGGGGCAAAAAATCTTCGGGGCTGATCACGAAAAGGATCGCGGTCGCTGCGAGGCTTCCAAGAAAGATCAGAAATATCAGCCCCCGGTTGTCGAGGCTCCAGCGAAGCGAGCGCTCGTAGCCGCTCTGTATGCGGTCGAAGGTGCGCTCGCTCCATTGATAGAAACCACCGTGCTTCACGCCCTTCTCGCTGCGCAGGATGCGGCTGCAGAGCATGGGTGTCAGGGTGATGGAGACGACGCCCGAGAACAGGATCGCCAGCACGATCGTGACCGCGAATTCGTGGAGCAGCCGCCCGACGATCCCGCCCATGAAGACGACGGGAATGAACACCGCGGCCAGCGACAGCGTCATTGAAAGAATGGTGAAGCTGATCTCGCGCGCGCCGTTCAGAGCGGCGACGAACGGCCGTTCACCCATCTCGATGTGACGCACGATGTTCTCGAGCATCACGATCGCGTCGTCCACCACGAACCCGACCGACAGCGTCAATGCCAGCAGCGAAAGATTGTCCAGGCTGTAGCCGAAAAGCGACATGCCGGCGAAGGTCCCGATCACCGCGATGGGCAGCGCGAGCGAGGGGATGAGGGTCGCCCACACCGTGCGCAGAAAGACGAAGATCACCATCACGACCAGGAAGGCCGCGACCAGGAGAGTGGTCTGCACATCCGAGACCGAGGCGCGGATGGTCTGGCTGCGGTCGTAGAGGATATCAAGATGGACCGAGGCCGGCAGCGTCGCTTCGAAATGGGGCAGGATGTGGCGGATCTCGTCGACGATAGCGATGGTGTTGGTTCCGGGCTGGCGCTGCACTGCCAGCACGATGGAGCGATGGCCATTGAACCAGCTCGCCACCAGATTGTTCTGCACGCTGTCGATCGCGTGGCCGATATCGGCGATGCGCACGGGCGCGCCGTTGCGATAGGCGACGATCTGCCGGTTGAACTGATCGGCATTGACGAGCTGTCCGTTCGCCTTGATGAGAGTGGACTGCCTGAGTCCGTTGAGTTGGCCCGTGGCCGTTTCGACATTCGCCGCCTGCACCGCCTGGGCCACCTGGTCGATGCCGATGCCGCGGGCGACGAGGGCGTTGGGATCGGCCTGCACGCGCACGGCGAATTTCTGCGATCCGTAGACATTGACCTGGGCGACGCCGGCGAGCGTGGAGATCTGCCGCGACAGCAGGGTCTCGGCGTAGGTATCCACCTGCGACAGCGGCAGCGTGTCCGAATGCATGGCGATGTAGATGATCGGCGAATCCGACGGATTGACCTTGCGCAGGGTCGGCGGCGACGGAAGATTGGTCGGCAGCTGGCGCGAAGCGGCGGAAATCGCCGCCTGCACGTCCTGCGCGGCCGCGTCGATGTTGCGGTCGAGATTGAATTGCAGCGTGACCGAAGTGGAGCCCTGCGTGCTTTGCGACGTCATCGTGGCGACGTCGGGGATGGTCAGGAACTGGCTTTCGAGCGGAGAAGCCACCGCCGATGCCATGGTCTCCGGATCGGCGCCGGGCAGCGAAGCGGAGACGACGATTGTGGGAAAATCGACATTCGGCAATTCGCTGACCGGCAGGGTGACGTAACCGACGACTCCGAAGATGACGAGCGCCGCCATGAGCAGCGTCGTCATCACCAGCTTGCGGATGAAGGGCTCGGAAATGTTCATGGGGTGGTCACCCCCCGCGGGTGCGCAGAGCGCCCACGATCTGCACGGGCTTGTCCGGAATCACGCGCAACTGCCCTTCGACGATGACTTTGTCGCCCGGCTTCACCGGGCCCTCGATGGTGTCGTTCGCACCGTCGTCGTAGAGCACGTTCACCGGCCGCATTTCCGCCCTGTTTCCCCCGGCGATGACGTAGACGTAGCGGTTTTCGGGACCTGTATTGACGCTGTCGCGCGGCACGACGATCGCATGCGGATAGTCGTTGAGCGCGACCGCGGCATCGATCAGCTGACCTGGAACCAGGCGAAAATCGGCGTTGTCGAATGTCGCGCGCAACTCGACTGTCCCCGTCTTCGCGTCGACCTGGTTGCCGATGAAATTGACGGGCGCGCTGATCGGCGCTCCCGCGCCCGGATTGAGGCTCATGATCAGTCTGTGCGCAGAGGCCTGCTCCTGAATGCGCGCCAGGTCCGATTGCGGCAGGAACATCGACACCTTGATGGGCTGAACCTGTGTAATCG
>DASXMF010000010.1:0-1844 GCA_036495845.1 Rhizomicrobium sp. | reverse complement strand
CGTTCAGCGCGCGGACGCGCCCCGCCGCGTCGATCCGCACCGCCACCAGAAAGCTGCCCCCGGAACTGGCGATTTCCTCAAGCGCCATGTGCATTCGAGCTTCGTCATCGCCGTAGTATTTCGGCCAAAACAGCCGCTCAGCCGTATCCGCGCCGACCACAAACGTCGTCCCCGGAAACAAGCGCGACTTTTCGACGAAGGTCGGCGCGCGCGTGAGTTCGACCGGCGACTTCCAGGCGAATTGCGCGACCCGGTGTCTGACCGTCTCGCCCGCCAGCGGCGGCTTGTCGACGTTGGTGACAGAGATTTCGAACGCCAGGGGCTGCTGCCTGAGCTCTTCGGCGACCCGCGCCAGCAATACATGTCCCTCGTGCATCGGGTTGAAAGAACCAGGGAACAGCAAAACGGGCTGCGGCGCCGACAGCATGATCTGGCCATCGGGCTGAACGGTGACGCGATCGAATTCGCCCGCCAACAGCTGATCGATCGCATCTGCGGCCGCGACGCCCGTCTCTGCATAAATCGTCTCGGCGTAATGTTCATCCGCATCTAGCAGACTGCGCGGCGACGGCGCGGCAACCCCGCAGGCGCGGGCCAGCCACAGCACGATCGCGTGCGAAACGAGATCTTCTTCGGCGGCGCGGTCGCGTCGGCCCTTGGCCAGCACGCAAGTGCAGTGCGCGATGCCGGCGGAATTGGCGAATGCGATGTGAAATCGATGCTCGCCCCTCCGTGGGCGATCGCTGACCAGGGCCGCCGTGGCGCCAAGGCCGACCAAATCAGCGCCCATCCCATCGCCAGTGCTCGGCGCCAGCTTGGCTGCACGAGCGCGCGCGGTTCGCGCCATTGCGATTGCGGTGTCGGCGCTGCTCGCCTGCGTCGGTGCCGAGCCGAGAAACGCCGCCAGCGCCCGTTCGTCGTAGGGAACTTGCGCCTCGATCAGCAGCCGAGAGCCGCCGGGAACACGCAGCAGCTCACCGATCGCCCCGCTGCCGCCCCCGGTGATCGCAAGGGCAGCCTTGCGGCCGGACGCGTGCAATGCGGAGATCAATTGTGGCCACGCGGCGTCCGTCTGGCTCATGGTGCGTCTACGGTCCGAAGCTAAAAAATACCCCGCAAACGGTGAAAGACCGTTCGGACAAAGTCAACAGAGCGCATGGGCGCGCCCCTGGGAGGAAATCCCTCCCCCTCGAGAGGGAGGGTTTGGATGGGGGTGATGGGGTTGAGCGCGTCGGCTATCGTCTCATGACGCCGTCGAGATTCGCGAGGACCTCGTTCCAAAACCGCAGCAAGCGTAGAGCGGGAAAGCGCAACGCCTTCCGCCTCTCCCCAACGCCGGGGCATACTCCCATTGTGCCGGATTATCGTCACAATCGGGTTCCGGGCGGAATGTTCTTCTTCACAAGGACCTGCTCGTGCGCGCCGTGGCCTTTAGCGACACGCTGTTGCCAATTCGAAGATCGACGATTGCTTTCATCTCTTCAGGATGCACCGGGACGCTTGCGGCCTGCTCCATGGTGTGCGTGATCGGTTCATCCATCGCTCGCATAACCTCCTGCATTATGCTTTAGGCTTTTCGCAGCTTGGAATTGGGCGCACGCCCATATCCGAAGTAACCCATCCATTAATCAAGAATTCGACACTGTAGCGTCGGTACCCATATTTCAATAGGTCAAGCGGTGCAGAAATCCGGTACAAATGTCTGCAACGGGTCAAACCTGCCTTTCCGGGGAAGGGCGGAAGGCCCGGAATCGGGCGCATTAGGGCCGTTGCCCATTGGGCGTTTTGCATCTGATCTTGGAGGACTGGCTCCTCCCGGTGCAGAGTTCGGCTCCAACCGCCGG
>DASXMF010000009.1:0-4670 GCA_036495845.1 Rhizomicrobium sp. | reverse complement strand
AGATGAAACGCGCGGACCGTGACAGGGTGTCATACCCGGGCGTTTTGCCTCACAAAGTCAGAAAGGCGGCACCAAAATGCCACACACAGGTAGTGTCGGATGTCAATTGATTCAATTGCCCCGCGAATCGCGGATGCGCTTCTGTCCTGGAGCGGCACAAGCGGACGGCGCCGTGCCGCAAAATTTACATGTTCAGGTTAACGGCGGGACCTCGTGATGAAGGTTTTCGATGTGGCAGTTTTGGGCCTTGGCGCTCTTGGCAGCGCCGCGCTCCTTCAGCTCACCCGCCGCGGCGTGCATGTCGTGGGTATCGACCGTTTCAGCCCTCCGCACGACCGGGGCTCGTCCCATGGCGGGACACGAATCACGCGCTCGGCTATCGGAGAGGGAGAGCATTACACGCCTCTCGCGTTGCGCTCGCACGCATTGTGGCGCGAAATCGAGCAACAAACGGGGGAGACACTGCTTACATCGCAGGGTCTGCTCGTCATTTCCGGTGCCGCCCGGACCAGCTTCACCCATGTCGAAAACTTCTATGCGAACACCCTTGCGGCCGCGCACAGATATGGCATTGCGCACGAAATACTGGATGCCGACGAGATTCGCCGGCGCTACAACCAATTTCGCATTCGAGATGACGAGATCGGCTATTACGAGCCCGGCGCAGGCTATCTGCGACCCGAAGCCTGCATCGCAGCCCAGCTCGCTCTGGCCCGCCGCAATGGTGCGGAGATCCGTACCCATGAAAGGGTGTTGCGTTTTGCGCTGCGCGCGGCCGACGTGCTCGTCACCACGGACAAGGAATCCTATGTCGTGAAAACACTGCTTCTGGCGGCCGGGCCGTGGCTGCCCGAGTTGCTTGACGATAAATTGGCGCAGGATTTTCGCGTCTTTCGCCAGGCCATGTTCTGGTTCGCGGACCCGGCAGGCGCGTTTCGCGCGGATCGTTTCCCCGTCTTCATCTGGGAACTCGCTGGACGCAGCCAGTCGATCTACGGCTTCCCGGATATCGACGGCACGGGCGTCAAGGTCGCGACAGAGCAATATGTCGCAACGACGGCCGCGTCCTCGGTCGACCGTGAAATCGGCGCCACGGAGAGCGTGGCCATGCATGAGACCTATGTGGCGCCGTTCCTGCCGGAATTGAGCGCAACCTGCACGCGTGCCGCAACGTGCCTTTACACTGTGACGGCGGATTTCGGCTTCGTCGTCGATCGACATCCCGACAGTGAGAATGTGATCGTCGCCTCGTGCTGCTCCGGCCATGGTTTCAAGCATTCGGCCGCGCTCGGAGAAGCTCTGGCGGAGGTTATGGTAAACGGCCGCAGCACGATCGATCTCCGACCCTTCGCCTTGAAGCGTCTGTCCGTGCACTGACTATCTGGATCAATTCGTTTTGCGCCGGCCGACGCCTCACTTCCACCTTTCGGACCGAGCGTGAGGCAAGCCGTCCGCAAATGTGAGCACGGTTCACTTCAGATCCACCGCCATGCGGCTGGGAACGCCGCCTCGCACCTGCCGTTATCAGTCTGTTCTGCGACAGGAATCCGCGCGAAATGCTAGACTCCCGCAATCAGACGACGAGCCTCCGTGCTTCTGCACCGAGACCTGCCGCGACGCGGCCAAACCTGCTGCGCCTGCTTGCGATCCTGAAAGACAACCCGCTCGAAGCCTGGACCTTGGAGCATTTCGAGCGGCCGTTCGTGCGCGAACGCCTGCCTTTCATGCCGGCCGTCGTAGTCAGCGACCCGCAGACGGTGCGGCGAATCCTGCTCGACAACGTGCAGAATTACCGGAAGGACAGGCTGCTTCACCGAATTCTTTCGCCGACACTTTCAAATGGTCTGCTGCTGGTGGACGGAGAGCAGTGGCGGCGGCAAAGGCGGGCCGTGGCGCCGATGTTCTCGCGCGCCGCAGTGGCGAATACCGCCAGAGTGATGAAAGACGCGGCCGATGATCTCGTGAACCGGTTGCTCGAAAATACCGACAGCGGCGTTGTGGACGTGGCGCAGGAAGCAACCGGCGCGACGCTCGATGTGCTTCAGCGAACCATATTCTCGCAAGGCATCGGCGCCGGCACGGATGAATTCCGCACGCATATGCGTTGCTATTTCGATTCCATCGGACGTCTGGATCCCTTCGACGTTCTGGGATTGCCGGCATTCTTCCCGCGCTGGACGAAATGGCGCGCCCGCGCCTCGATGCGATTCTTCGATGCCGCCGTCGATACGGTCGTTGCTGCCCGCCGCTCGACGTTCGCGCAGAATCCGGGCGAACGTCCAGGCGACATTCTCACGTTGCTTCTCGAAGCGCGCGATCCCGAGACCGGCGAGAGATTGAGCGAGGAGGAACTGCGTTCAAATATCGTGACCTTGATCGCTGCCGGTCACGAAACCACGGCTAACGCGCTCACCTGGTCGCTCTTTCTTCTGAGCCGGAACCCGGTATGGCAGGACCGCGTCTCGATGGAGGCGCAGCGTGCGCTGGCAGCAGGATCGGGATGGGATTGCGATCGGCTTGCCACGACACGCGCCGTGATCGAGGAGGCTCTGCGCCTCTATCCGCCCATTGCGGCGATCAGCCGTGTCGCGATCAAGGCGGATCGACTGGCAGGTTGTCCGATCGGCGCCGGCACGATGGTAATCGTGGCGCCCTATGTGATTCACCGCCACCGCCTGATCTGGGAGCACCCGGACGAGTTCGATCCCGAGCGCTTCCTCGGCGAGAACAGGATGCGCGTGAACCGTTACTCGTATCTGCCGTTTGGCGCAGGTCCGCGCATCTGCCTCGGCGCTGCTTTCGCCCTTCAGGAGGCCACGATTCTTCTCGCCTCGATCGCCGCCCGCTTTGCGCTGGCGCCGGCCCCGGGCGTCGAGGTCGAGCCGCTGTTGCGCATCACATTGCGACCGCGGGGCGGTTTACCGCTCATTCTGCGGCGCCGGCACGCGGCACATTCGCCTGCTAGGATTTGTCGGCCAGAGCGCGCGCCGCCGCAACGAATTCCGATGGCATCATGACGATGGTCATGGAGTTCTGCTCGGCGCCGACTTCGGTCAGCATCTGCATGCGCCGAAGTTCGAGCGACGCCGGCGTTTTCATGATCTCGTCGGCCGCCTCCCTGAGCTTGCGCGCGGCTTCGAGCTCCGCTTCCGCCTTGATGATGCGCGCCCGCTTCTCGCGCAGAGCTTCGGCTTCCTGGGCCATCGCCCGCTGCATGGTGGCCGGAATTTCCACATTGCGCATTTCGACACTCTGGATTTCGACGCCCCATGGCTCGGTGACCTCGTCGACGCGGTCCTTGAGCGCCTCGCTCAACTTTCCGCGCTCTTTGAGCACGTCGTCGAGTGTGTACTGACCCAAACCGTTTCTGAGCGTCGTGAGCGCGACCTGGACCACCGCCGCGCGAAAGTTCTGCACCTCGATGATGGCGCGGTCGGGCTTGACCACTCGATACCAGATCACCGCGTTTACCTGGATCGGGACATTGTCCTTGGTCATCGTCTCCTGCTGCTCGACGCTGTCGGTCAGCACGCGCATGTCCACTTTGATGACCGTATCGATGCCGAAAGGAATGATCCAGAAGAGCCCCGGTCCGCGCGTGCCCGTATAGCGACCGAAGCGGAACACGATTCCGCGCTCGTACTGTTGGGCGATGCGGAACCCGGTGAGCAAAACAAACAGCACAAAGGCCAGTACGATCAGAAGCCAAGGCATGGGAACTTCCCCGCGCGAGCGAATCGCTGCCCCCAGCATACCCCATGAGTCAACGCTCCGCCTGCGCACGTCGATGTGACGGCGCCGCCCCCTTGCGCAAAGCGGAATGAATCGCGAGATTCAAGCGTCAAGGGATGTAAAGGGGCGCCGGACTCCTGGAGACGCCGCGCCATGCTCGATTTGCATTTCTGGCCCACCCCCAACGGCAAGAAGGTGACGATCCTTCTCGAGGAATTGGAGCTTCCCTACACGATCAAGCCGACCCATATCGGCCGCGGCGACCAGTTCCGCCCGGAATTCCTCAGGATCTCGCCCAACAACCGCATGCCGGCGCTGGTCGATACTGAGCCGAAAGACGGCGGCAATCCGCTGACGATCTTCGAATCGGGCGCCATCATGATGTATCTCGCCGAAGGCGCAGGGCGCTTCTGGCCCCAGCAAGCGCGGCAAAAATACGACGTGATGCAATGGGTCATGTGGCAGATGGCCAATCAGGGACCCAAATTCGGCGAGCAGGGACATTTCATGCGCGCGTCGCAGTCGACCGCGAATGGCGATCAGACTTACGCCGTCCGTCGATTTTCCGACGAGGTTCACCGGCTCTACGGCGTGATGAATCTTGGCCTGTTCGAGAGGCGCTGGCTCGCGGCCGGCGAATACACGATCGCCGACATGATCTGCTATCCATGGGCCGCCGGCTGGAAGATGCGCGGGATCGATCTCGACGAATTTCCGAACGTGAAACGCTGGCTGTCCGAAGTGGGCGAGCGTCCCGCGGTTCGCAAGGGCATGGCGGTGGGCGCAGAACTGCAGGAGGATCCTGCGACGCTCTCTGACGAAGAAAAGGTTCGCCGCCTGAAACTTCTCACCAATCAGCGCGCCACGCCGATTCCCAAGGAGTGGCTCGAAGCGGGGTGAACGCGCTACTCCATGTCCGGATAGGGTCCCTTGCCGCC
>DASXMF010000008.1:0-17596 GCA_036495845.1 Rhizomicrobium sp. | reverse complement strand
CTACAAACGCGCCACCGGGGAGGGATTGCTGGAAACCGCAGCTCGCTTCCGAGTCGAGCGTGCCGTACGTCTCCTGCGCGAGACCGATCAACCATGTGCAGGCATCGCAGCGGAGGCAGGATTCTGCGACCAGAGCCACATGAACCGAACCTTTCGGCGCATACTTGGACGATTGCCATCCGCCGTGAGAAAAGAGCGGCATGGCTTTCGGCAAGGCTGAGCACCTCGAGTCGGGATCGCGCTCGCTTCTCGACCTTCCCTACAATTTTCACTGGGTCGAGCGGGGCGAAGCTGCGCGCGCGGCGCAGGCCTATGCCGGATTTCTCGGAGCGTTCCTGCGTGCGCACGGAATTCGTGCGCTCGTCAATCTGCGGGGCTCGAACCCGCACTATTTCTGGTGGAGACAGGAAACGCGCATCTGCGCCCGCGAAGGCATCATGCACCGCGATGTGAAGCTCAATTCGCGCCAGTTGCCCACCCAAGGCATGCTCGTCGACCTGATCGATGCGTTCGACGAGGCGCCACGTCCCTTCCTCCTCAAATGTTCGGGAGGACAGGACCGCACCAGCCTTGCTGCCGCCCTGTTCGTCATGCATCGGCACGGCGATCCGACGAGCGCGGATCGCCAGTTCGATCTGTGGCCGTTTCTGCACTGGCCGCACCGCAAGCAACGCTGGCTGCGGCTCCTTCCACAATTCGCGCGCGAACGGGCGGGAAATGCGCAGCTGCGCGACTGGATCGAACGGGATTATTCCGCATACGGATTTCGGGACTGGCTCGAAGCGCGCGGCGACGGACAATCCTTCGAAGGATTGTATGGCGTTCCCGGGCGCTGAGTTTATGGCGGACTATCTTGGAAAGCTCGACGTGGCGCCCGGGGTGGTGCGCTGGTCCGGCTGTCTCGATCCGCAAGAGCAGGCGTCGCTGGTCGCGGACGTGTTCGCGCGCGCCTGCGAGGCGCCGTTCTATCGGCCGCGCATGCCGCGGTCGGGCAAGAGCTTCAGTGTCGAGGAAACCAATTTCGGCGCACTGGGCTGGTACTCGGACGAGTCCGGCTACCGCTACGAAACGCGCCATCCCGAAACGCGGCGCCCGTGGCCGCCCATGCCACAGATCCTCTGCACTCTCTGGCACAGGCTCACCAACTATGCCGCGCCGGCCGAATGTTGCCTGGTCAATCTCTATCGCGGGGATGCGCGCATGGGATTGCATCAGGATCGCGACGAGGCGGCTCTCGATGCGCCGGTGCTCTCCATCTCGCTCGGCGATGAGGCGATCTTCCGCATGGGCGGAGTTACGCGCCGCTCGGCAACACGGAGTCTCAAGCTGAAATCCGGCGACGTCGTCATGTTCGGCGGCGTGGCGCGGCTCGCCTATCACGGCATCGACCGGGTGATTGCGAATACGTCGTCATTGCTACCCGGAGGCGGACGCCTCAATCTCACGCTTCGCCGTGTCTCGAAAATAGAAGACGCCCGACCAGGGGGCTGATCGGGCGTCACACGCGCCGTTACGCGCAGACGCCGGGAGGGGATGACCGGCGTCGGTGGAAGGACTCCACCCGGCGTGCGAGCGGGGGGGCAGTGCCTGCCGGACGGTAAATAGTCATTCCGAAATCAAAGCTATGCACTGATGCCACAGTTTGCAACTATTTTTTTCGTGATAATTCTGACAGCTCTTTTGCTCGTGACAGTGCCATAATTAGCACAAAATTGGCCGTCTCGATCATTTGTTTGATACGAGCGTTTTCGCAATGGCGCGGCGCCAGCTTTCGGCAAGAGCCGGCGCGTCGTGAACATATTGGCGCAGCAGAAGAGGAAGTCCACGATCGTGGCGCGCGAAAACGGCGTCTCGCACGCTGGGACCGCCGCTTGTAAAAATGCACGACGCCGTCGCGCCACGAGTCGGCGCATCGCCTTCCTGCAGTACACGGAAATACCAGCCTGTGCGGCCCGAGAGCGTCATCGTCTGCGCCACGTCCGACCGGCCGGCATGGAGATCGAGGTTAGCGCACGGCCCGCGCGGTTGCGAAACTTCGAGGATCGCGCCGCCCCAGCGGAACCGGTCGCCGATCGAAATCTCGCTTTCGTCGGCACCACCCACGGTGAAATTTTCTCCGAAGCATCCCGGCGCGCAATCCAGTCCTGTTTCGTCGCGCCACCAGCGCCAATGATGCGCGGAATAGGCGTGCAAAGCCTTGTCAGGGCCTCCGTGTACGGAGCGATCGGCCTGGACGTCGCCGGCAATGCCTCCCAAGCCGACGAAGGCGATCGGCACGGCGATCGGCGATTTGGCGATTGCGGAGAGGACAGGTTCTCCGTGGCGTGTGCCGATGACCCGGGCGACGCCGCTGTTGACGGAGAGAAGCGCCAGGTCCAACGGCGTCACATCGTGCCGATATCCCGCGCGGTGCGGTCGACAGCAAACCTTGCGAGCGACACGATTTCTTCGATCTCGCTCTCGCTCGCAATCAGGGGTGGCGCCAGCACCATCGTGTCGCGGATGGCCCGCATCACAAGTCCATTGGCGAAACAATGGTTGCGGCAGCGCGTCCCCACATCCTGCTCGCGCGGAAAGAACCGGCGCGCGCGCTTGTCGGGTACCAGTTCGATCGCCGCCAGCATGCCGATACCGCGCACTTCGCCGACGAGCGGATGGGATTCGAAGACCTCGCGCAGCCGCCGCTGCAAATAGGGTCCGATCGAATGCTTCACGCGGGGAACGAGGCCGTGCTTCTCGATCACCTCAAGATTCTTGAGCGCAACCGCGGACGCCACGGGGTGACCCGAATAGGTGAAGCCGTGCACCAGCTCCTCATTGACGGACAGGATCGCCTCCGCCATGCGCGGGCCGAGCGACACCGCCGAAATCGGCTGATAGCCCGAAGAGAGCCCCTTCGCCATTGTCACAATGTCGGGGGTGATCGCATAGGTGTCGGCGCCGAACCATTCACCCGTGCGTCCGAAGCCGGTGATCACTTCGTCGAGATGAAGAAGCACGTCGTTCTCGCGACAGATGCGCTGCACTTCTGGCCAATAGGTGGCGGGCGGGAAGATGAGGCCGCCCGCGCCCTGCACCGGCTCGGCGGAGAATGAGGCGACCCGCTCGGCGCCGATCTCTCGAATCTTCTCCTCGAGGCGCTCGGCGATCAGCAATCCGAACTCTTCCGGTCCGATGTCGCCGTAGCCGGCCGCTTCCGCTCCGAACCAGTACGGCGCCGGCACTTTCTCGAAGCCCGCGAGAGGCAAATCCCATTGCGGATGCATGGGCGAAAGCCCGGAGAGCGAGGCCGCCGCCATGGTCACGCCGTGATAGGCGTAGTCGCGGGAGAGATGGACCTTCTTTTCGGGTTTGCCTCTGAGATTCCAATAGTAGCGGATCAGCTTGAGTGCGGAATCGTTGGCTTCCGATCCCGAATTCGCGAAGAGCACGTGCTCATGGCCCTCGGGCAGGATCCGCGCGAGCTTCGCCGCGAGTTCGACCGTCCACGGATTGGTGGTCTTGAAGAAGTGATTGTAATAGGGAAGCGTTTTCAACGCCTCGTAGCCCGCTTCGGCCAGTTCGCGATTGCCGTAGCCGACGTTCACGCACCAAAGGCCCGACATTGCGTCGATCAGCCGTTTCCCTTCGGAATCCCAGAGATAGACTCCCTCGGCCCTGGTGATGACGCGCACGCCTTCTTGGATGAGCGCGGCTGCGTTTGAAAACGGATGAATGTGGTGGGCGGCGTCGAGCGCCTGCCAGTGTGCGGTGAGATTGTGAGTCGTGCTCTGTTGCGCCATGACCGTTCTCTGCGGGAGAGGAGGAAGATATTCGCGCGGCGACGCGCGCAAGCGCATCGGTTTATGGATTGAACCCGATGCGCGCGCAGAGAATCAACAGGGCGCGTTTGACGGTCACAGCGGCAGTCTAGCGTGCGTTGAAATCGAATTGAAGCTCTCGCGCAGAGTTTTGCGTTCAACCTCCCCCTTGCGGGGAGGTCGAAGCGCGCTTTTTTTGCGCATTTCGGGTGGGGGTAAGGCCGCAACGCACTGACCCCCACCCGAAATCATGCCGCCGCTATCGCGTCGGCCCGATTTCGGCCTCCTCCGTCTTCGCTGCTGCGCAGCTTCGACGGACTCGGAACAGGACCCGCCGAAGCCTTGGCGAAGGCGGGCCGCAAGGGGGAGGCAAAATCAAAAGGACGCTTTTCCCGCTGAATGCTGGTTCAGCCACGCATCAACGGGAACACGGCTCACTCTTAAGTTCTCGGTTCCTGCAGCGCGAGCGTCTGTTTCCACGCGGGGAGCGCGGCAAGCTCCGCCTGCCAGCGCTGCACGGCGCGAAACTCTTCGAGCGGATAGCCGGCCTGTTCGGAGGCGACGAGCGATGCGCCGACCGCCAGATCCGCGATGGTCAGCGAATCTCCTGCCACGTAACGCCGCTTGCCGAACTCTTCGTTGAGAACTCCGGCCAGACGCTTGAAGGATATTTCGCCGCGCGCGATTTCACTCGCGGCGGGTTCCCCCATGCCGAAGAAGGGTTTCACGATCCGCTCGAACACGAAGACGGAGCAGGCGGGATCCCAGTGATTGCTCTCCCAGTAGAGCCATTTCGTGATCGCGAGGCGCGCCCTTGTGTCCCCCGGCAACCAGCCCAAAGCCTTCGATGCCAGATACTCCACAATCGCGTTCGACTCCCAGAGAACGAATCCGTCCTCCTCGAGCACCGGCATCCGCATGTTTGGATTGAGCGCCCCGAAGGCGGGCGTTTTGTGCTCACTCTTGGGCAGATCGACCATGCATAATTCGTAATCGACGCCCAGATGATGTGCGGCAAGCAGGACCTTGAACGCCCGCGGGCTCAGCGGGAACACGTGCAGTTTGAGAGTCATGGCAGATTTCCCTGATGGTTTCCTTTGAGGACGAATTCAGCCTGCGACTTTTCGGGCAAAAATTTCGAGCAGTCCGCCCCAGCCTTGCGGCGAATCCACAGCCGTGCGAATCGCTTCCGCGTCGGGCGCCGCAATCCGGTGTTCGAGCTCGACCCGCGTCGCGTCCGTCCCGTCGGGGAAAAAGCGCACTTCCACTTCGCTGGCGACGCTGTCGTCGATCTGGAATTTTCCGTTGAGTTGCCAGGACAGCACCAGCCGCGAGGGCGGTTCCCAGGCGACGACGCGCCCCCATTCGCATTCCGAACCGTCTTCGCCCTTTTCGTACCAGCGGCCGCCCGCGCGGGGCTCGATGATGGCCTCCTTCATCGCGGCTTTGCCGATGTGATGGTCCCGGGGCCACCAGCTGTCGAAGCGCGCCGCGAACACGTCGAAGGCGCGCGCCTGCGAAGCCTTCACGAGAATGCTCTTTTTCACGGGAGTCACGCGGATCGAATGAAACGTCACTTCCCATTCTCCTTGCCGGTTGGTTTTTCCGCTTCGGCCCGGAACGCATCGAGCGCCGAGTCCCAGAATTGATCGAGCCATGCGCGCAAGGGGCCGAGCCCTCGCGGATCGATATGGTAGACGTGCCGCGCACCCTCACGTTCTTCGCGCACGAGGCCGGCCTCTCTGAGCACCTTCAAATGCTGCGATACTGCGGGGCGGCTGATGGGAAGACCCGCCGCCAGCTTGCCCACGGGCTTTGGGCCTTTGCGCAGCCGCTCGAGAATGTGCCGCCGCGTAGGATCGGCGAGCGCCGCGAGGGCGCCCGCCGAAACCTTGCCGGTCGAAGTACCGCGTCGAATCACGCCGCCTCCGCCAGTTCCGCGACACGCTCCCAGGTGGTGGCCTTGAAGCTCTCGCGCGCATTCATGCGATCGAGCCAGACGACAAGATTTTGCGCGTCCGCCGTCAACGGATTCCATTCCGGCGTCATCGCCATGAAATCGAGCTGGGTCGCCACATGGATGTCCGCCAAACTCATTTCGTCCGCCGCAAAGTACTTCTTGTTTCCAAGCAGACGCGAGAGTTCCCTGACCACAAGGTGCGCTTTCGGCATCACCGCGGCGATGGCCGCTTCGTCGGGAGTTAGACCCATCAGCCTGGGGCCGACGATGCGCTGAAAGCCGATGACGTTGTTCACGCCCTGGAATAGATACCAGTCGCAGACATTCATCACCTGGTCCATCCGCGCGGCGGCCTTCGGATCGGCGGGCGTCAGAGCGGGCTTTGGCACGACCCGGTCGATATAGCGAAGAATGGCCTGGGTTTCGTAGATCGCGAAACCGTCATGTTCGAGCACCGGCACGCGCCCGAACGGATGGCGCGAAAGATGAGGCTCGTTCTTGATCGTTTGAGGTGCGACGGCCACGAGCCGGGTGGGCGCGCCCTTCTCGGCCAGAGTGGCCAGAACCGCCCGTCCGAACGGGCTTCCGGGGATGTTGTGTACGACAAATTCGGACATGGAACTCTCCTCCTTGAAACCGGCCGCTCGCTCGGAGACGGCCTCGATCTCCGATAAGTAAGCGTTCACTTACCGTAAGTCAATACTTACCATACGTCAACCCTCCCCTTGAGGGAGGGTCGAAAATTGTGAGCGCCCATCCACTCAACCGACCAAACAAATCAAGAAGAAGGCGCGAGCAATTTTCGGGGAGGGGTGAGGTTGTATTACCCCTCCCCGAAATTCTTTTTCTTGCTTCGCGCGAAAAAGAATTTCGACCCTCCCTCAAGGGGAGGGTTGGTGCAAAACCAGCTGCATCCGACTCAATTCGATGAAGTTGTGATCGCTAAAGCAGCGCTCAGACGTTCAGCAGCAGATGCTGCCGCTCCCAGGGGCTGATGACCTGCTGGTAGGCGTCGTGCTCGGAGGCTTTGACGTCGCTGTAGAGCACGCAGAAATTCTCGCCCAGGGCTTCCTTGAGGTCCGTCGAGCCGCGAAAGCGCGCAACGGCATCGAGGATGTGACGCGGCAGCTGATAGCGCGTCGATTCGTAGGCGTTGCCTTCCATGGCTTTCGTGGGAATGAGATTCTCGATCATTCCGAGATAGCCGCAGACAAGAGAGGCGGCGATAGCGAGATAGGGATTGGCGTCGGCGCCGGGGACGCGGTTTTCCACGCGCCGGTTCTGCGCGTCCGACACGGGCACCCGCAGGCCCACGGTGCGGTTCTCATGTCCCCAATGCGTATTGATCGGCGCGGAGAGGAAGCGCACGAGCCGGCGATAGGAATTCACGAAAGGCGCGATGAGCGGCATCGCCGCCGGCAGGTGTCTTTGCAACCCGGCAATGTGGGCGAGAAAGAGCCGCGTGTCCTTGCCGCTCTTCGTGGAGAAAAGACTCCGTCCGCGTTTGGCATCGACGACGCTTTGATGGATGTGCATCGCCGAGCCCGGCTCCTGCTCATAGGGCTTGGCCATGAAGGTCGCATAGATATCGTGGCGCAACGCGGCCTGGCGCACCGTGCGCTTGAATAGAAACGTCTGATCGGCGAGCGAAAGAGGATCGCCGTGATTGAAATTGATTTCGACCTGCGCCACGCCTTCTTCGTGAATGAGGCTGTCGATGCCGATGTCCTGCGCCTCGCAGTAATCGTAGACATCCTCGAATAACGGATCGAACTCGTTGACCGCATCGATGCCGTAGGCCTGACGCCCGGTCTGCGGACGCCCCGTCTTTCCCGCCGGCGGCAGAAGCGGATAATCCGGATCGATATTTTTCGCGGCCAGAAAGAATTCGAGCTCGGGGGCCACGATCGGGCGCCAGTCACGCTCTTCATAGAGCCCGATCACCCTCTTCAGAACGTTGCGCGGCGTGAACGCCACTTGCTCCTCGTTCTGATGCACGCAATCGCAGATCACCTGCGCCGTCGGATCCTTGTACCAGGGCACGATCCTGAGCGTGTCGGCATCGGGAACCAGATTCAGATCCGGCGCCTGATAGGTGAGGACATCTGTTTCGGAATCGGCGCCCGTGACCATCTGGCCGAAGATGGATTCGGGCAAGCGGAGCGTTCCGTTACGCAAGCCGTTCAAAAATTTGTTGGTCGGCAAAATCTTGCCGCGCGCAATGCCCGCCATGTCGGGGACGAGGCACTCCACTTCGCCGACGCGGCGCTCCTTCAGCCACTCGGCGATCTCTTCCTCGGTTCGCCGGCTCATCGCTTCGAGCTCCGATGCCGCACGGCATCACCGAAGCCTGCGAAAATCGCGCGCGAGACTTCGTTCTCGCGCCAGCGCCATTCGGGATGCCATTGCAATCCGAGCAGGAATCCCGTCGCGCCGGGCATCGAAACCGCCTCGACGGTTCCGTCGGGCGCCGCAGCGTCGGCATGAAGGGGTGGCGCGAGCCGGTCGATTCCCTGCGAATGCAGCGAATTCACCTGGAACGCGCGCCGGTCCAGGAGCCGCGCCAGCAATCCGTCGGCGTCGACGTGCACCTCATGTGCCGGTCCGTACTGCGCGTCGAGAGCGGCATCCTTGTTTTCGCGATGGTCGAGGCGGCCGGGTTGCTCGTGCACGTGCTGATGGAGCGTGCCGCCGAAGGCGACATTCAACTCCTGGAAGCCGCGGCAGAGGCACAACACCGGCAGGCCGGCCGCGACGGCGGCTTTGAGAAGCGGCAACGTCGTCGCGTCGCGGTTCTCGTCCAGCAGCACGACATCGCGCGGAGCGCTGCCCTCGTACCGACTGGGCGAAACGTTGGACGGCGAGCCCGTGAACAGAAGACCGTCCACCGCCGCGAGCCATTCGGACGGCGGGATCGGGTCGGGCAGGACGGGAATCAGCACCGGCAGGGATTCTGCGCCGTCGCGAACGGCCGCAATATATTTCTCGCCCGCCATGTGGAAGGCATGGCGACCCACCATGCGATGGTCGCATGGAATTCCAACAATGGGAGAACGGGCGGACATGGGGGATGACTTTCGAACCCGGGCCTAGCATGGCCTCAGCGGCGCGGGCAAGCCGCGATGACAAATGTTAGTTATTCACCCCGATTCCCGCGAAAATTCATGATGAAAAGACTGGCGCATCGAGGCGGGCTACTCGCTTTTTTTTGCCTGCGCCTGCGTGGAGATGACGAACAGGCCGGGCGTCAGAGCGACGCCGGCTTTCAGATTGCTCACCGAGACGGTCGTCAACAGGCCCTGCGCGTCTTTCACTGTCCATTGCTTGAGCGCGAGATCGGGTTCGGAGAACACGAGCGAAATGTTTCCGTTGACGCGTCCGCTATGCGACTTCGCGTCGATCACCAATGCGCCTTGTTGGTGCTCGACGCCCACGACCTCCGGACTGCTGCGCAGATCGAGATCGTCGCCGAGAATCAGATCGAGGGGCGTGGTCCAGAGTGCATAGCGGTCCGTCGTGTTGAGCCGTGTGTTCTGGACGGCAACCCATCGTCCGTCGCTCACGACCAGCGTCGGATTGGGGGCTGCGTATTCGAAGCGCATGCGGCCAGGTTTCTCGATGTAGAACCTGCCCTGATCGATCTGCCCTTCCGGACCGATCTGCACGAAATTTCCCTCAAGCGTATGGATGGCATTGAGCGCATTGCTCACGCGCTCGAGATCGGCGCGGTCCGCTTCGCTGAATCCGGCAGCGGGCAGGATCGAGGTCGCACCCGTGAGCAGGATGGCGAAGCTCAATCCGGCGAGACACTGCAAGACACGACGCATGATAAATTCCCGCTCAGGCAACCGTCTCGTTGTCCGCACCGCGGCCCGGGCAAATGCCGCAGGCCAGGAGCTTCAACACACCGTCGAGCTCCCGCTCGAGCTTCGGAAGCGTAAGTTTCGACCAAAGCTGGGGATAGCGGAACTTCATGGTTGCGGCCTGGATCATTTCGGCGGTGGTTTCCTTGTCTTCGATGGTGAATTCGCCCCGCGCCTCCGCCTCGTCGAACAGTTGAACCATGATCTTGCGTTCGGTGGCGAGCATCCAATTGGCATATTGCGGGCGCTCATGTGCGATGACCGTCGCCATTTCATAGGCACGCGGATCCTTCTCGAGCTTGTGATAGGTGCGCCGCAATTCCTCGAACAGAAGATCCCGCATCCTGTCACGCGCGCTGCGGTCGGGCGCCAGCGCGAGTTTGCGCAGCGCCTCGAGGTGCCTTTCGTAATCCTCCGTTGCAATCGATTCCGCAATGTCGAGCTTGCCGGGAAAGAAGCGGTAGAGATTGCCCGGCGACATGCTGCAATCGGCGGCGACTTCCGCCATGGTGGTTTTGGCATAGCCGAAATGCGAGAACCGCTTCTTCGCCGCCTCGACAATCTGACAGCGGACGGAGTTCTTTTCGGCCATGGCTCGTTTCGCTTCCCAAAGTTCGTCTTCTTATCCACCCAAACATAATGGAGATTTCTGAATAATCAACAAACCGTTCAGTCTTCGCAAATGCAACAATCTCGCATGGCTCAAATGACGAAAAACAACGAATCTCCAGAGCCTTATCACCATATCGGCATTCTCGGCGGGGGCGCCTGGGGTACGGCGCTCGCCATCGTTGCAGCGGAGGCCGGGCGTTCGGTCATTCTGTGGACCCGGGATCCCGACCTTGCCGGAGCGATGGCAAGGAAACGCGAAAACGCGCGTTTCCTTCCCGGCGTTGAACTGCCCTCCCGAATTGCGGCGACCGTCGAGCGCAAAGAGGCCGAGGAAGCGGACGCAATTCTCGCCGTCGTTCCCGCGCAGGCGACACGAGAGCTTCTCGCCGGCGCCCGGGTCCGGCCCGGCACGCCGCTGGTGTTGTGCATGAAAGGAATGGAGCACGGCAGCGGAAAGCTGATGACCGAGGTGCTCGCCGAAACCGTTCCCGCTGCCGAACCCGCAATTCTCTCGGGACCATCCTTTGCGCGCGATGTCGCCCGCAACCTGCCGACCGCTGTCACCATCGCGGCGCGTACTCCGATCGCGCAGCGCCTGCAGGCGAGCCTGGGTCACATGGCGTTTCGGCCCTACGCCAGCGAGGATCTGATCGGTGTGGCTTTGGGCGGCGCGGCGAAAAACGTCTACGCGATCGGTTGCGGCATCGTCAGGGGTCTCGGTCTTGGCGAAAGCGCGCGGGCAGCGCTTCTGTCGCGTTGCTTTGCAGAACTTCGACGCTTCGGTCGCGCCCTTGGCGGCCGCGCGGAGACGTTGATGGGACTCTCGGGGCTGGGCGATCTGGTGCTGACCGCAACGAGTCCGACGTCGCGCAATTATTCCTTTGGTCTGGCTCTCGGGCGCGGCAGTGCTCTCGCGGAATTGCGCGCGCCGGGCGCCGATCTCGCAGAAGGTGTCGAGACGGCGCCGGCGCTGGTCGAGCGCGCGCGCCACCTGGCCATCGAGTTGCCGATCGCGCACGTGCTGGCGGATATTCTTGACGGTGCGATCGCACCGGCCGAAGCCTTGCCGCGCCTGATGGCGCGCCCGTTCAAAATGGAGTGAGCCCATGCTTTTCGTCATTACCGCCATGGACCAGGAAAACGCGCTGGCATTGCGCATGGCGACGCGCGCCGCACATTTCGATTACGCGCGCGAAACTGGCGCCGTGAAACTCGGCGGGCCGTTCCTCGACGCGAAAGGCGACATGATCGGCAGCCTCATCATTGTCGAGGCGCCGGATCTCGATGCGGCGCGGAACTGGCAGGCGAACGATCCCTATGCCAAAGCAGGCCTGTTTGCGCGCGTCGAGATCCGTTCCTGGAAAGCAACGGCAAATTTCTGCAAGGCGGAATTCGAATGAAATACTGGCTGTTCAAAAGCGAACCTGAAAGCTGGTCCTGGGCCCAGCAGAAAGCGAAAGGCGCCAGGGGCGAGCCGTGGAGCGGCGTGCGCAACCACCAGGCCGCCAACAACATGAAGGCAATGAATAAGGGCGATCGCGGCTTCTTCTATCATTCCGGAGACGAGCGCCGCATCGTCGGCATCGTGGAAGTGATCAGCGAATACCGGTCGGATCCAACCGACGAAAGCGGGCGTTTCGGACTGGTCGACGTGAAAGCCGTCGAAGACCTGCCGAAACCCGTCACTCTCGAAGATGCCAAAAACGATCCGAAGCTCGCGGAGATGGTGCTGGTCAAGTTCTCGCGGCTGTCCGTTCAGCCGGTCGGCGCCGCAGAATGGAAACACATCTGCCGGCTCGGCGGATTGAAGACGGGATGATGGACAGAGCCGCGCGCCGACCCTCCTCTTGAGGGCATGGCGCTAAGATTGCGCAATAGTTCTTACCTCCCCCTTGCGGGGAGGTCGAAATTTGCGAGTGCCGTCTGGCCGCGGCTCGCATGCGTGATGCAGCGCGTCGCGCGAGCAAAATTCGGGTGGGGGTCTGTGCGCTGCGGTATTACCCCCACCCAAAGCGCGCGAAATGCGCGCTTCGACCTCCCCGCAAGGGGGAGGTTGAGCGCGTCATTACCGTCGGCGAATCAATTCGATCACAACCTGCCGCAGCAACAATCAGCTCTGGCGCTGGTAGAGCACGGTGCCGTCGGCCTGCATGACATTGTAGAGGGCCGTGCAGCGCGGGCTTTTCAAATCCCTGCAGATCAGGTCGACGGCGAGGATGTATTTGGATGCGCTGGTCGCCGCCAGGCACACATAGCGTCCGCGCACGCCCGTTGCTGCGAGTTTGGTCGTGGCCAGCTGGCCATATTGGGGAACGATGCCAAAATTCTTGGCGGAAGCCAGAGCCATGCTGCAGATCTGCGCTTCGTCCTTGAGAAGCGTGTCGGCACGGGTGGCGAGCTCCGCCTGGACGCGCCTTGGTTCGATGATCCTTGGAACGACCACGCCGAACCATGCTCCGGCCAGGATCGCGATTGCAAATCCACCGATGATCACGATCCGCGCGATCAGCCATTCGCGCCCTAGCGCACGTGCCATTGCCGTCTGATCAGAAGTCGCCATCGTTGACAGTCCGTTCGAAAATCATTTCATCGTGGGAATACTGAAGTCGGGATGCTCGCGCACGCCACCCTGCGGCCAGCGCTGGGTGACGGTCTTGATCCGCGTGAAGAAGCGGACGCCTTCGGGTCCATGCTGGTTGACGTCGCCGAAGGCCGAACGCTTCCAGCCGCCAAAAGTGTGATAGGCGAGCGGCACCGGGATGGGAATATTGATTCCGATCATGCCGACTTTCACCTTGCTCGCGAATTCGCGCGCAGCGTCGCCGTCGCGTGTGAAGATGGCCACGCCATTTCCATATTGATGGTTCGACGGAAGCGCCAGCGCCGAGTCGAAGTCGGGCGCGCGCGCAATCTGCAGCACCGGTCCGAAAATCTCGTCCTGATAGGACTTCATCTGCGGTGTGACGCGATCGAACAGCGAGCCGCCGAGAAAAAATCCGTTCTCGTAGCCCTGGAGCGTAAATCCGCGGCCATCGACGACGAGATCGGCGCCTTCCTTCACGCCAAGTTCGATATAGGAGATCACCTTCTTGCGATGTTCGGCCGTCACCAACGGTCCGTAGGCGGCGTCCGGGTCTGTGGGAGGCGCAACTTTCAGGCTCTCGACGCGCGGCTTGAGCCGTTCCACGAGAGCATCGGCGAGCTTGTCGGTCACCGGCACCGCGACGGAAATCGCCATGCAGCGCTCGCCGGCCGAACCGAAGCCTGCACCGATCAACTCATTGGTGACCTGGTCGAGATCGGCGTCCGGCATGATGATGGCATGGTTCTTCGCGCCTCCCATTGCCTGCATGCGTTTTCCGCGCGCGGTCCCATGGGAATACACATATTCGGCAACTGCCGAGGAGCCGACGAAGCTCACCGCCTGCAGATCCGGGTCTTCGAGGATGGCGTCCACCGCTTCCTTGTCGCCATGCACGACATTGAGCACGCCCGCGGGGCCCCCGGCCTCGATGAACAGTTCGGCGAGGCGCACGGGAACGCTCGGATCCTTTTCGCTCGGCTTGCAGATGAACGTGTTTCCGCAGGCGATCGCCACTCCGAACATCCACATCGGGATCATGGCGGGAAAATTGAACGGCGTGATGCCGGCGACGACGCCGAGCGGCTGCCGCATCGAATAGATGTCGATCCCGGGGCCCGCGCCCTCGGTATATTCGCCCTTCATCAGATGGGGAATGCCACAGGCAAACTCGATCACCTCGAGTCCGCGCTGGATGTCGCCTTTGGAATCGGCGATCACCTTGCCGTGCTCGCTCGAGAGCAGATGCGCGAGCTCGTCCATGTTCTTTTCGACCAGCACCTTGAAATTGAACAGGACACGGGCGCGGCGCTGCGGATTGACGGTCGACCACTGGCGGAACGCGTCGGCGGAGATCTCAACCGCCGCGCGCATTTCAGTACGGCTCGCGAACGGGACCCGCGCCTGCACCTCGCCGGTCGCCGGATTGTAGACGTCGCCGAAACGGCCGGAGGCGCCTTCGACGCGACGTCCGCCGATGAAATGGGCGAGTTCTCTCATCAATCCTGTCTTCGCAGAAATCGCGGCAACCGCGCTAAATAGCGACGACGCGCGAACGCGGCAAGCGAGGACTCCGCGTCGGGGAATTCGGAAGTGCAAAGAAAAAGGCCGCACCCGGGGTGCGGCCCATGGCGATGCCGGATTGCGCAGCTTCGGCGCCCGATTACCGATTAAGCGCGAGCTTGCGGCCGTCGCTCAACCGCGAGCCTTCATAGGCTCCGTCCTTCGCTTTCAGCCAGGCGACCATGTCGCCTGAGGGGGAAAATAGCTGAAGTCCGGAATGGCTGGCCTTCCAGCGGCCGATTTCATTCAGACCGCCGGCGCAATCGGCGGACGGGGTGGCGGTTCCAGCGTTGGGCGCCGCATCGTCGGAGGCCAGGGTGAGAGTGCAGGGTGCATCGTTTTCCCCGATGCTGAGCTTCCAGGCGCCTGTCACGGTCTCATCGGCGTGGGCCAGCGCAACGGTTGAAAAGGCGAGAAGGGCTCCGATGGCCAAAGCACTGAGCCTAGTCATATGAATATCTCCTTCATTGTTCAGCGTTCAGGAAAGTAGGTGCAGCATGCGGAATTGTGAAGAGCGATCCATGCATGGCTTTAATGAATTTTTGAGGGGGCAAGATTTCATTTACTTTGATTTCATTGTAATTTCAATTGTTTAGCAAATGGCTGCCAGAAGCGTCTTGGTGAATTCTCCGATGTGGCCCACCGCGCTGCTTCCCCCGGCCGCGGGCCGGGGTCGGCACCTACCCACGCAAGCGCGGGGGAGGAAATAAAGTGAACAGGGCACTTGGCGTATTTTCCTCCCCAAATTCTTGGGAAGGTGGCGAGCGGCCCGGCGCAAGCCAGGGCGCGAGACGGAGGGGCCGTAACACCACAACCCAATTTGCCCCTCGCGCGCGCCTCCGAATCAGGCAAAATGCCTTCTTGGGCAGGCGCGTTTCTGTAGACGCCCGGAACCGGGCGCGATCGTCGAGGCCGCAATGAGTTCGCCCCCGAAGAGCATTCTGCCACAATGACAGCTCTATCGTCGGTCGTAGGTCACGCCGCCCCAGGAGGCGTCTGGCGTTGGGCGGCGCTTGCGTTTTTCCTGATTGCGCTTGCGGCAGCGGGATTGGCTGTCGCCGCGCCCGCCGCCTCTGGATGGCTCGGGCTTGGCCTGCTTGCAGGGATTGGCGCAGTCGCCGCCATGTTCCTGGTCGCCATCTGGCCGCGCGCGAATATCGCGGCGGTGGAAGCACGCCATGTCGCGGAGGCGGCGGCGAAGGCCAATGTTGCATGGGCCATAACGGCGCGCGACGGCACGGTGATTCATTGCAACATTGCGTACCGGCGGTTGGCAGGAGCGGGCGAAAGAGAAACCCCTCCGCCGCCGGAGCTCGCGCTTTCGGGCGATTTTGCCGCGTCGGTGCTCTATCGGTTGAGCCGCAAGGCGCGCGCCGGACAGGCTTATGAAGAGGCGTTCGAAGCGGTGTCCGGGCTCGAGCTTCTCGCCGCGGTCCGCCCGCTATCGAACGGCCGCGCCGCATGGTGGTTCACACCGCGACTGGCCGCGCGCGAGAGCACCGCTGCGTCTGTCGCGCGGCCCGCATCCGTCGCCGCTCTTTCCAGCGGCGTCGCGATGTTCCGCGATGCGCCGGTCGGAATTGCGATCGCCGAGCAGGACGGAACGCTCATCGAGAGCAACACCCTGTTTCAGCATTTTTTTGCGGCAGGAGGCGACCTCAGGGGAAAGCCGCTTTCGGAACTGGCTTCGCCTTCCGACCGTCCGGATATTGCGGAGAGCCTGGCACGCGCATCGAGGGACCAAAACGCCACGCTCTCTTTGCGCGCCGCGAGCGGAGTTGAAAGCCTCGCCGAGATTCACATGCGCTGGCTGCCCGAGTTGGGCCGGCTCGTGCTCTATCTGATCGATGTCTCGGAGCAAAAGGCGCTCGAGACCAAATTCGCGCAATCGCAAAAGATGCAGGCCGTCGGACAGCTCGCCGGCGGTGTCGCGCACGATTTCAACAACCTGCTCACCGTCATCATCGGCAACAGCGAATTCCTCCTCATGCGCCATCCCGCCGGCGACCCCTCGTTCAAGGAGATCAACGAGGTGCACCAGAACGCGCTCCGGGCCGCCAGCCTCGTCGGGCAGCTTCTCGCCTTCTCGCGCAAACAGACGCTACAGCCGCGCGTGCTGTCGCTGCGCGATGTGATCGGCGAGCTGACGCTGATGCTGCGCCGGCTCCTGCGCGAAGGCGTGGAGCTCAGGCTCGAACATGGAAGCGATCTGTGGCCCGTCCATGTCGACGAGACCCAGATCTCGAATGCGCTCATCAATCTTGTGGTCAATGCGCGCGACGCGATGCCCAAGGGTGGCACCGTCTCCATTATCACGGCCAATGACAGCGTAAAGGAAGCGACCGTGTTCGGAACCGGCGTCATGCCGCCCGGCGATTATGTACGCATCGATGTGCGCGATTCGGGCGTGGGTATCCCGAAGGAGCATATCGGAAAGATTTTCGATCCCTTCTTCACCACCAAGCCGGTGGGGCAGGGCACGGGCCTCGGCCTCGCCACCGTCTACGGCATCGTCAAGCAGACGGGCGGATTCATCACCGTGGACAGCGAACTGGGCAAGGGCACCGTCTTCCGCATCTATCTGCCACGCTACAGGGGCGAGAGCCTGCAGATCGTGGAACCCGAGCACGCGCCGCAACGCGACATCACTGGCCAGGACACAATTCTGCTTGTCGAGGATGAAGAGGCGGTGCGCAGCTTCGCCGCGCGCGCCCTGAAGCTCCGCGGCTATCATGTGCTTGAAGCCTCCGGTGGCGAGGAGGCACTCGAACTGGTCCGGCGCCATGAAGGCGCCATTCACCTGCTCATCACCGACGTCGTCATGCCGAACATGGACGGACCTACGCTGGTGCGCGCACTCAAGCGCATGCGTCCCGACATGTCAGTGATTTTCATGTCCGGTTATGCGGAGGAAGCTTTCCGGCGCCACGATGAAAACGCGGCCGAGCTGCATTTTCTCGCCAAGCCGTTCGGCCTCAAGCAACTCGCGGCAAAAGTGAAGGACGTGTTGTCGAGCGCGCCGGTGGGGGGCAAGCCAAACTAAAAGTACACTGGAACATCAGGGCTATGACCAGACCCCTCACCCGGGATTGCACGGTTCGGAGGACAGGGCGCGTAACCCCTCTCCCACAAGGGGGAATATGCGCGATTGCAAACCATAGTACCGAATCCGCCTAGCCGCCGCATTTCTGCCACGCTGAGGCAGCGCCTTTGCGCC
>DASXMF010000007.1:0-3839 GCA_036495845.1 Rhizomicrobium sp. | reverse complement strand
TTCATCGCGCCGGAAGGCGGCGGCAAGGACGTGTTCGTACACGCAACGGCCGTGGAAGCCTCCGGCCTGCGCAGCCTAAGTGAGGGCCAGCGCGTGTCGTTCGACATCCAGCCGGATGCCAGAGGCAGCAAGGCCGTCAATCTGTCGGCGGCCTGATCAGCAAGGTGCGGCGGCGGACGAGACTTCGTCCGCCGCCTTTCGGTGAATGAAATGAGCTACAGCAATCTCAAGGATTTTTCGCACGACGCAGGCGCGAGCGCCGACGGAGGCGAACGCTCCCAGACGAGGCCTTCCGACCTGCACGACCTGATCGACGTGCTTCAGGCCAACCCGGGCGGCCTTCGGCGCTGGTCCGTCATGCGCGCAATCCGCTCGCGCCGCGAAAGAGCCGGCATCGAGCTGTCCCTCAAATTCGAGGACGAGATCGAGCGGGTATTCCGCAGGCACTGTGCAGACATCACCGGCAAGGACGGCCGCGCAAACATCGCCAAGATGGACGCTTCAGCGATTCTATTTCACCGGCCGAAGGACAAGGCCGGCGAGGTTTGGGCGGTCAATCCGGACAAGGCCAGCGCCTGGCTCATGCGCCAGGGCAAGGTCAACTGATCGGCCTCATTCGGAAAGCGGCCCGTCGGGTAGCGGGATGAACTCGCCATCGTCGCCCGGTGGCAATGCCATGCGGCCGGCGCGCCATTCTTCCCTGGCAGCCTCCATGCGGTCGAGGCTCGAAGAGACGAAATTCCACCAGATGTGACGCGGGCCGACACCCGCACCGCCGAGCAGCATCAGCCGCGCCGGAACATCGGACGCGGCAATTGTCGCATCGCCTTTACCGAATACAAGGAGATGACCCGCTTTGTAGGTCTCCCCATTCGACTCGATGCACCCGCTTACGACATAGGCCGCCCGTTCGTCGTGTTCCGGGGGCAGCGCGATCCGCGTCCCGGGCGCCAGTTCCACATGCACATAAAAGATCGGCGAGAAGGTCGAAACGCGACTCGTCAGACCATACGCCGTTCCGGCAATCAGCGTGCCGTGCGCGCCGTCATGGTCGAAGGTGGGCAACGAACCCGCTCCGTAGTGAGAGAACGAGGGCCTGCTCTCTTCGGCTTCGAGCGGCAGCGCGACCCAGGACTGTATGCCGTGCAACTTTCCGCCGCGCGCGCGCACCGCGGGTCCCGTGCGCTCGGAATGCACGATGCCGCGGCCCGCAGTCATCCAGTTCACTTCGCCTGGAAGGATAGCCTCGGCCGAGCCCAGGCTGTCACGATGCAGGATCTCGCCGTCGAACAACCAGGTGATGGTCGCAAGACCGATATGCGGATGCGGACGAACATCAATGCCGCGTCCTGCCGCAAAATCGGCCGGTCCCATGTGGTCGAGAAAGATGAAAGGTCCGACCATGCGGTGCTTTGCGAAGGGCAGCACGCGGCCAACTTCGAGCCCGCCGCCGAGATCCTTCTTTCGCGCCGGAATGACAACCTCGAGCATGGGAAATTCCTTTCGATCAAACCGACCGGCGCCGACGATCTTGGCTGCGATGGCTCACCACAAAGACACGAAGGGCACGAAGCTGAGGGTGCTTGTCGCGCGCCAATTTGCTCTTTGTGTACTTCGTGTCTTCGTGGTGAATGTCTCTACCTGCAGATACGAGCTTGCCGGTTTAGACTGCGCAAGGCCGAACCTTGAACTACGCTGCTTCGACGAGCACGATCTCCGCTTCTTCGAGGCCGACGATCTCGAGCGACGTCTCGCCGCTTATCGCCGCACCGTCGCGTGCATTGACGCGCGTCCCGTTTACTTCGATCGCGCCCGTTGCCGGAACCAGATAGGAATGACGCACCGGATCGAGCGCAAGCCTCAGATGATCGCCGGGCCTCACTGTCGCACCCAGTACCCGCGCCTCGGCGCGGATGGGCAGGGCGTTGTCGTCATTAGCGAAACCGCTCGCCAGGGTAACGAAGCGGCCCGACCTGCCCGCGCGCGGAAAGGGTTTGGCGCCCCAGGATGGTTTGCCGCCGGACTGCGCGGGCTCGATCCAGATTTGAAACAGCCGTGCCGTTTCGTCCTCGAGATTGTATTCGGCGTGGCGCACGCCCGTCCCCGCCGACATCACCTGTACGTCTCCGGCGCCGGTTCGTCCCGTGTTGCCCATGGAATCCTGGTGCGTGATCGCGCCCTCGCGCACATAGGTGATGATTTCCATGTCGGCGTGGGGATGAGGGGGGAAGCCAGATTTGGGCGCAATCTCGTCGTCGTTCCACACGCGCAACGCGCCCCAACCCATGCGGCCCAGATCGTGGTAGCCGGCGAAGGAAAAATGGTGCTTCGCCTTCAGCCAGCCATGGTCGGCAGCTCCGAGCGTGTTGAACGGCCTGACTTCGATCATTGCAGCAGTCCCCGGGATGATGGTTCGAGACCTATATGGGGTCGGTTGAACGCGCCGCAAATGACGCCGGCACCATCAGAGATCCAACGCCTCCTTGATCTGCTGACCGGTCGGTTTCTGCAGCTCCATGCGGCGCGGGATCTCGACCGCGAAAACCCAGGCGAGACCGATCGACAGATAGAGACTGATGACTTCGCCGGGAACGAGCCAGTAAAGCGCACCGGCGCGCGCGAAGAGCAGGGAGACACCGGAGGCGACGGGCAACAGGGTCGCGATATGCAGAAGCACTTCGCGTATGGCGCGCGCGCCCGTCGAGCCGAGAACGTGGGACGCTTGGTCTTCGGGGAAATAATGTCCGAAGATGCGGATGGCGGCCAGAACGGCGAGACCCGCCGCAATGAACTCCGTGCCCAGCGCTTCCACGGGTTGTCCAGGAATGACGCCGAAGATTCCGACGAGCAACGCCTGGAATTGCAGGAACAACGCGGCCCAGGCGCGATAGAGATAGCCGCGCCCCTGCAGGAGGTGACCGAGGCTGATGGTGACGCCGACGAACAGCAGACCCGCCAGCGTTGCGCTCACCTGCGCAACGGTGACGAAATAGTCGTGCCAGGAAAGGATGATTTCGGGCGTCATCGGTTTCGCCGCTCCAGTCTCACGCGTCCGGCTGGCGCGCAATGATGAACGTGGCCATGTCCCAGGCGTTGCGCATGCCGACGATCAGGATGACGACGAAGGAGACGGCCAGCGTCTCGAGCGCCCAGCTGGCCGCGCGGGTCTCGAACAGCGCCGCCGCTGCGATCGCCAGATAGGCGACGATCGGCAGAATTACGTAACAGGCGCGATCGGCGAGATCGAGCTCCATCGCCCAGATGCGGCTGGCGACCAGGGCGCCGTATAGCGCGCCACCGAGGCCGCCGGCGCCCAACAGAACCGCGAGCGAGACGGCATTGAGAGTTGGCACGGTGAGAATTGCCGAGCCGACCAGCACGCTGCCCAGGTGCACGGCAGTCGGCGAAATAAAGCCACGCAGCCCCGTTCGCGCACGTTCCTTCAATCCCGAAGCGAGAGTCGCTACGATGAACGATGCGCCGACGATCGCGCCGGAAGCCGTGCCGATCGTCACATAGAAATCGCGCCAATTGGCGAGCGGCAAGACGGCCATGGGTTTCCCTCCCATAGCCAGCATAGCCTATTCAGGGGCGGCGAGGCGCGTTGCGATCTCGATTCCTGTTGTCAGTGAACGATGGAGCGGGCAGCTGTTTGAGATCGCAAGAAGACTGGCGCGCTGTTCGTCATCGAGGGCGCCCTCGAGTACGATCTCGCGATCGATGCGGTCGAGACGCATCGGCTTGGTCTCGCACCCGACGCAGTCCTCCGCGTAGTTGCGCCGGTGCGCGAGGCGCACCGTCACGCGTTGCAGCGGCCACTGCTTGCGTCTGGCATAGAG
>DASXMF010000006.1:0-3201 GCA_036495845.1 Rhizomicrobium sp. | reverse complement strand
CCCACGTCGTCCGGCTCGAAACCCGTCCGTCCAACGTCGAAGGCAAAGGCGAAGTGACACAGCGCGAGTTGGTCAGGAACTGCCTCCGGATGCGCCCCGACCGCATCATCGTTGGCGAGGCGCGCGGCGCTGAAGTCTTCGACATGCTGCAGGCAATGTCAACCGGCCACGACGGTTCGATCTGTACCCTTCACGCGAACACCCCGCGTGACGCGATCGCGCGCCTCGAAATGATGATGCTGCTGTCCGGAGCCTCGATTCCTCAGCGCGCGATGCGCCAGCAAATCGCCTCCGCCCTCAACATCGTGGTCCACTTGAGCCGCATGTCCGATGGCTCCCGCAAGGTGATGCGTATTTCCGAAATTACCGGCATGGAGGGCGACACGGTGATGATGCAGGACCTCTTCGAGTTCAAGCGTGCCGGCCTCGCCGCCAACGGCAGCGTGAAGGGCGAGTTTCGTGCGACCGGCGTCCGCTCGATGTATACGGAACGCGTCGCCGCCACCGGCCATCGCATCGAGCCGCCTCTTAACCTCTATCGCTAGGCCTTTGCGATGGATCTGCTGATTGTCATCACTGTTTTCGCCGCCGTTTTCTTCGGCCTCCTCGCGATTCTGTTGAGGCGCGGCCGAAGTTCCGACCAGCACCTTAACGTCGCACGCCGGATGGCTCGTCCAGCTCTTACCGATATCGACATCACCCGCCGCGCCCGCAAGCGCGAAGACGGCAACCTGCTCGGCGCCTTATGGAAACTCGATCTGCTGCGCGGCCTCGAAGAGAACATGTGGCAGGCCGGCCTGTATATGCGTGTTTCCGAAATGACCCTCATTATCGTCCTGATGTTCGGCGCGGGGATTTTCTTCGGTCAGGCGATGGGGCATGACATGCCCTTCGCCCTGCTCGCGGGTGTTGGTTTCGCGGCCATCCCGCTCCTCTACATCCGCTTTCGGCGCACGCGCCGCCTCCGCGCCTTCATTTCCCAGCTTCCCTTCGCCCTCGATTTGGTTAAATCGTCGCTTGAGGCCGGCAGCTCGCTGAGCCGCAGCCTCCAGTCGGTCGTGCAAGAGTTTAGCGATCCGCTCGGCAGCGAATTCCGTACTGTCCTCGAGCAAACCCGCATCGGACTGCCGTTGCCACGCGCACTCGAAGGCCTGCTCAAGCGCGTCCCCGAGGAGGATTTGCGGCTATTGGTGGTCGCCGTGCGCGTCCACGACGAGATCGGCACCAGCCTCGCCCTCATCATCGGACGCCTTGCCGAAATCGTCCGGATGCGCCAGCGCCTGCGGCTGCAAATCAAGGCCCTGACGGCGCAATCGCGCCTCGGCGGCATAATCGTCGCGTTGCTGCCGGTCCTGGTGCTCGGCGCCTTCAGCCTGATTCAACCCGGATACGCCGGCTCGCTCTTCTCCGATCCGGCCGGCTTGCGAATTCTCAAATTCGCCACGGTCCTCGACGTGATGGCCTTCATCACCATTCGCCGGCTGCTCCGGCTGAGCTTCTAACCGATGTCGTCGCTCTTCGTCAGCCTTTGCGTCTTCTGCCTGATGGGCGCTTCGGGCGTGGCTTTCTACGCCGCCTTCTATGGCGGCAACCGCATCGTCGAGGATCGCCTCAACGACCTGGCCGTGAAAATTCGCGCCGCCCAAGGCGTCTTCGCAGATCCCCGCAGCACCGACGAAAGCTTCGCCCGCATGCTCTTCCGATGGGCCGCCGCCCGTGTCCCCGCTCCGGATCTCGCTACCCCCTCCGGTGAAAAACTCGCCGAGACTCTGGCGCAGGCTGGCTTTTTCGGGTCGCACGTGGCCCATGACTTCCAGGCCTTACGTGTGATGCTTTCGCTGCTCGCCGGAGTCGTCCTTTTCCTCACCGCCGTAATGATCGGCAAGCCCGCGAGCATCATTCTGCTGATGACCAATTTGGGCTTCGTGCTCGGCGCGATCGCCCCGAGCATCTATATCCGTCGCCGCGCGCGCCTACGCCAGATGGCCATTGCGCGTCAGCTCTCTGACATCCTCGATCTGCTCGTCGTATGCGTCGAGGCAGGCCTCGGGCTGCACGAGGCAATCAAGGTCGTGGCCACCGAAAGTGAGCGCCAGGATCAGGAAATCGGCCGTGAACTGTCGCTGGTCGCAAGTGAGATTTCAGCTGGCGCGACGCTTGGCCAAGCCTTACGCAATCTCGCCGATCGCACCGCGGTCGAGGATATCCGCCCGCTGGCCGCGACACTGATTCAAAGTGAGCAGCTCGGCGGACAAATCGCCCCGGCACTCCACGCCAGCTCCGACGCACTCCGGATGCGCCGCCGGCTGCGCGCCGAGGAGGCTGCCCAAAAAACCACCATCAAAATTCTCTTCCCGCTTGTGCTGTTTATTCTGCCGGCGATGCTCATGGTTATCGTGGGTCCCGCCCTTATCCAAATCCTCCACACCCTTCGCCACTAAATCGTAGCCCTCGCTTGCGAGGGCGTGCCGGTGCGAGTCCGCGAGCATCCGGCCTAAGACTCTGAGGCCACACTTCCGAGTCCCTAGATAGTCGAGTCCGCGAATTCTGTGTCTGAGATCCTGAATTACTTCATCCCAGCCCTAGCCGCTTCATCAGCCTGTAGAGCGTGGTGCGATCGACTCCCAATAGCCCCGCGGCATCGACCCGGTTCCCGCCCGCGCGATTCAGTGCGTCGCGGATACGCCCACGAGCAGCTTCGTCGAGGCATTCCTGCAACGTCCGCCGATCACGCTCAGGATGTGGCGCTCCGGCCACACCGCTGCCCGGCTCGATCACTGGTGATTCCAATGCCAGCGCGTCCGCCGTCAGTACTTCCGCCCCGCTGATTACCACCGCCCGCTCGATTACGTTCTGCAACTCGCGCACATTGCCCGGCCAGGTATAGGCGAGCAGCGCCCGCTCCGCCTCCGGCGCCAGCCGCAGCGAGCGTTCAACCTCGGCCGCGTGGTACGCCAGGAAATGCCGCGCCAACGGCAGGATATCGTCACGCCGCTCCCGCAACGGCGCCAGCCGCAGCGGAATCACATTGAGCCGGAAGTACAAGTCTGATCGAAAGCGTCCCGCAGCAACCTCCGCACGCAATATCCTGTTGGTTGCTCCCACCACCCGCACGTCGATCTTGCGCGGCTTCGACGCTCCCACCCGCAGCACCTCGCCATCCTCCAGCACGCGCAACAGTTTGCCTTGGAAATCAGCGTC
>DASXMF010000005.1:0-4382 GCA_036495845.1 Rhizomicrobium sp. | reverse complement strand
CGAACAACCCGACGCTGGCGCGAAAACAACTTCATGATTACAAAATTGACCTGACTGAAAATTGATAGCAGTGTGCGTCATCCGACGAGCTGGCGCAACTTCGGGGTGCCGCGCGCCCCTGCAACATTTTGTCTCGACCTCATGTCCAACGCACCGCAATACCATATCGATGTCCCGACATTCTGGGCCGATCCATATCCCGATCTGGCGCGGATGCGGAAGGCGACGCCGATCGCCTTCGTGCCACAGCTCGGCTCGACCGTCTTCACCCGTCGCGCCGATATCTACACGCAGGAAAAGCGCATCGACCTGTTTTCCTCGCACCAGCCTGGCGGGCTGATGAATGTGCTGATGGGCCACAACATGATGCGCAAGGACGGCGATGCGCACATGTCAGAGCGCGCGCAGATGTTTCCGGCGGTGTCGCCGCGGGTGGTGAAGGAGACCTGGCTCAGGAAATTCCAGGCTCATGCCGACCGCATCCTGGACGAGCTCGCGCCAGTCGGCCGCGCCGATCTCACCAAGGCGTTCGCGTTGCCGCTCTCGGCGGAATGCCTGAAGGACGTCACCGGGCTCACCAATATGCGCGACCAGGATATGGATGCCTGGTCGCAGGCGATGATCGACGGCATCGCCAACTATACCGGCAACAAGGACGTGGAGGCGCGCTGCAACGCGGCCACCGCCGGGATTGACGCTGCGATCGACGACATGATCCCGGTCGTCATGAAACATCCCAACACCTCGATCCTCAGCGTGCTGCTGTCGGCCGGCCAGCCGATCGAAAGCATCCGCGCCAACGTCAAGCTTGCGATCTCCGGCGGTCAGAACGAGCCGCGCGATGCGATCTCGGGCACGGTGTGGGCGCTGCTGACGCATCCAGAGCAGCTTGCGCTCGTCCGCGACGGCAAGGCGAAATGGATCGACGTGTTCGAGGAATACACCCGCTGGATTGCCCCGATCGGCATGTCGCCGCGGCGCGTAGCGAAGCCATGCTCCTATGGCGGCGTCGATTTCGAGCCGGAGGATCGCGTGTTCCTGATGTTCGGCTCGGCCAACCGCGATGAAGCCTGCTTCGCCGAGCCCGATCGTTTCGACATCGCGCGCGACACTTCCAAGAGCATCGCTTTCGGCGACGGCCCGCATTACTGCGCCGGCGCCTTTGCCTCGCGCGCGATGGTCGCCGATGTCGCGCTGCCGTCGCTGTTCGCACGGATGAAGGGGTTACAGCTCGATCCATCGGAGCCTGTCAGAATCGGCGGCTGGGCGTTTCGTGGACTGCTCAACCTCGCAGTTGAGTGGGATACCGCTTAGCGCGTCAGCCTTGCAGGCCGGCCGCGTAGCCGAGCGAGCAGCCACGCTCCGCACAACAGCGTCAGCGCGATGACGGCCACCCACGCCGCCGTCAACTCGATCGAGCGCAACGCGAAGGCCGTCAACACCGCCCAGGACGCTTGCGGCTGTTCGCTATATCCGACCGGCACGACATCCGGCACCAGCAACTGCGCCAGTCCGTAAGCGACTGCAAGAACGGCGACACTAGCCCAAAATACCCTCCAGCCTGCCCTCATCGCCGTCTCCCAGCGTTTCATCCGCAATCATTCATGACACAGGCGGCGCAGCGACGGATTGATGTTGATCGATTCGATCGGCATCGTCGCTTCAATTGAAGCCGTCATCGAACGTCTGCTAAGAAGCGCGCGCAATCAGAGGAGCGCATACGTGGCGAAAGAACCGATCCGTCAGGGGCGACAGGGACCTCCAGGACCGCAAGGCCATCCCGGACGTCAGGGGGCGGAGGGCGCGCGCGGCAAGCCGGGACCGGACGGCAAGCCCGGTCAGCAAGGCAAGCGCGGCGAAGTGGGACCGCAGGGAAAGCCCGGAGCGCAGGGCGAGCGAGGTCCGCGCGGCGAGCAAGGCCCGCCCGGCGCACCCGGCCAGCTGCCTTCGATCGAGCAGGTGATGCCCTGGCTGCACCTGATCTTCGACGCCTATGAAGACTACAAGAAGATGCGCGAGCGCGAGGCGGCCGAGCAAGCCGCTGCCGAGCAGGCCGCGCTCGAAGCCGCCGTGCATGAGGAAGCATCTGACGACGAGGACGACGGCGATCACAAGAAGAAAAAGAAGAAGCACAAAAACAAGGATAAGGACAAAGACAAACACCGGGACAATTACGAAGACGAGTACTGAGCGTCTCGCTGCTGCCAGCAGCCTCTTCAAGGCTGCGGTTACCCATGGCGGACGCGAGAGGTTTCATCAAGCCGGCAGATGGCGTTTCATCAACGGCCGCAGCGACCACATCAACGTGGGCCAGACCACGATCACGAACAGCGAAGAAATCAGCCAGTGCCAGTCGCCTGAAGGAATCAGCGGGCTCACCAGATCGAGCAGGCATGCGGTCGCAATGCCGGTCAGCGCCATTAATCCGGCCCAGACCGTCCAGACATAGAGCCTGGAGAGTCGCGTCTCTTTGACGCCATCATCGCTATCGCGCGGCGCCGGGCGCATATGGGCGAGCACAAAGCGCATCGGCACGTACCAGACGTATCCGAACGCGACGCCGCAGATCGAGAGAATGGTGATATCGGCGGACGCCGGCGATCCGCTCCACCAGATCATCCAGCCCGTCCACAGGATGGCGGCGACGATCGCGCCTCGCTGAAGCGATGTAATCGGATTCAATGTCATGGCGCAGCTCCAGTGGCCAAACCTTAAGGCCAGCATGGACAACGCCGCCGTCCACCTCCGTGAGCTGAATCACGCTGCCGCGTACGTTAGCCGAAACGCACCCGCGAACGCTCGCGCGCCTTTTCCGCTTCGACCTCGCGGTCGCGCGCCGGTGCGCTCGTGTGCAGCGAGGTCAACAGCCGCCGCGCCGCCTCCGACACCTCGGTGACCGCGAGGTTGAAGGCAGCCTCGTTGACCTGCGAGGGCCGGCTGAAGCCGGACAATTTGCGCACGAATTGCAGTGCGGAAGCGTGGATTTCCGCCTCCGTCGCCGGCGGCTCGAAATTGAACAGCGTCTTGATGTTGCGGCACATTTTAACTCTCTCCTCGGGCAGCGGCGCTGCACCGGACGAAGGACGATCGATCCAGCCAAAACCCTACATCCATCGGCGATTTTGTCCTAGAATGCACGCCGGGTATCACTCTCGCGCGAGTTCCCGATGAGCCACCTCACCTACAAGATCGTCGAGCACGACGGCGGCTGGGCCTATACCGTCGACGGTGTGTTTTCCGAAACGTTTCGATCCCATGCCGCGGCACTTGCGGCCGCCAAGCGCGTCGCTGCCGAGCAGCGCACGCCGGGCCGCACCGAGGTGATCCAGTACGAGACATCGGACGGCAAGTGGCATACCGAAACCGCCTCCGGCAACGACCGGCCCGAGACCGACGTCGAGGACGCGCGCTAAAACGGAATTTCCGCCCCCAGCCGATCGAAGAAGGCGCGGCCCTTGCGCGTGAGTTTCAGCGCGCGCGGAATCTTGCCGGGCTCGACGCAGCGCGTCTCGGTGAGCCGCTTCAGGACCGCATTGGGAAATACGCCGGAAAAATGCGGCACGCGCTCGGTCCAATCATTGCACAGCCGGAAATGCGGACTGCGTGAGGACGCAAAATCGATCTCCTCGGTCCGGCACCATTCGAGGCCCTTCGCCGTGACAAGCCCTTCCCGCAGCTCCACCGCAACGAACTTGCGGCGGATGAGCGCGTCCTTCAGCGATACGCCGAGCTGGCCGGCGATATGGCAGTAGCAGCTGCGCGACTGGCGCAGCTCCTCGGCGACACAAGCGCGCTTATGCCCGTGGGCGTCGGCTTTGGTGGCGAGATTGACCAGGTTCTCGATCAGGGAGGCCACGTCCTCGTCGCTGATCCGATAATAACGAAAGCGGCCCTGGGCCCAGACCGAGAGCACATTGGCATCGACCAGCTTCTGCAGATGCGCGCTGGCGCTTTGCGGCGAGACGCCGGCAATCATCGCGAGCTCACCCGCCGGCATGGCCTTGCCGTTGGCCAGCGCCGAGACGATTGCTTCGCGCGCAGGATCGCTCAGCGCCTCTGCGACACGGGAAAAACCTGACTGAACCGATGGCCTCGCGATCGCCATGCAAACTTCCGCTTTGATGCTGTGTGTCGACGTCTTGCCCGATCATAGCCGGTTCCGGGCGCGCTTCATTTCAGAATTCGATGAAACATCGGCTCCGTTGCCTTTGCCAGTCTGGCCCGACCGCATCCTATATGAGGGAACCACCATGACCGGCAACGCCCGCCAAGACATCGAACGCATCTACCGCGCCTGGGACGAGGCGCTTGGAAAAAAAGACCTGGAAACGGCGCTCTCGCTCTATGCCGAGGACGCCTCGATCGAAAGCCCGCTGGTCCAG
>DASXMF010000004.1:0-28166 GCA_036495845.1 Rhizomicrobium sp. | reverse complement strand
CCCGGCGGCCGAGATGCGGCGCAGAGAGGATGGGACACCCCATCCTTTTGGTGAGCAGTGAGGGAGCATGCCGTGACAAAATCGTTGACTCGCAACACAGTCGCTTGGCGGTTCAATCCTAAACATGTCGATATCGCGGGTGTGCTCTAAATTGGGCGCGTTCGGGTCACGTCGAGTTCGTGGTCGATGAGCGGCTGCACGCGGGCGAGGAATTCGACGGTGTGGGGAAGAGTCGCGTGCAGATCGAACGCCGCTTCGTTGATCCATCGCGAATGGACGAAGAACAGCTGCGAATCGCGGGTCGAGGCGAACGCATCGATGGCGAGGCATCCGGGTTCCGCGCGAACCGGACCCAGCATGTCGCGCAGCGCCGCCGCGACGTTTTGTTCTTCGCCCTCGCGGGCGTGAAAACGCGCAAAGATAAAAAGTTCCATTCCTGCTCCCATTCCGCTGGTGCCGAAGTGCGTGTTCCCATGGAGGATTGCCAAGCGCTGCGGGCCGATTGTATGTAGGCACACACCCTTCATTTTGCTATGCGCGTGCCGATCGCGTTTTCTGGCGGATTGGCGCGCGGCGGAAATCGGATGTATTCGGATATGACGGGAATCTCCGCGCATCGCTCCCGGCCGGCGAAATGCGCGTGCGGCGCGCACGCCGCTGCTTTCCGGGGACACTGAGCATGGCGCGCCGCCGTTCGGGCGGGCAGCCCGCCGATCCGTTCTGGTACCGCGACGCCGTCATCTATCAGCTGCACGTCAAGTCCTTCTTCGACGCCAACAATGACGGTGTCGGAGATTTTCCGGGCCTCATCCAGCGCCTCGACTATCTCGCGGAGCTCGGCGTCAACGCCATCTGGCTGCTTCCCTTCTATCCTTCGCCGCGGCGGGACGACGGTTACGACATCGCACATTATCGCGGCGTGCATCCCGAATACGGCACGGTTGGCGACGTCCGCACGCTCATCGGCGAGGCGCATGCGCGCGGCATTCGCGTGATCACCGAACTCGTCGTCAACCACACCTCCGATCAGCATCCCTGGTTTCAGCGGGCGCGCCGCGCCAAGCCGGGATCGGCGGCGCGCGATTTCTACGTCTGGTCCGACAACGACAGGGGTTATGCGGGCACAAGGATCATCTTTCTCGATTCGGAGAAATCCAACTGGACCTGGGACGATGAAGCCAAAGCCTATTACTGGCACCGCTTCTACGCGCACCAGCCCGATCTCAATTTCGACAATCCGCGCGTGCTCGAAGCGATCATCGCCGCCATGCGGTTCTGGCTCGACATCGGCGTGGACGGTTTCCGGCTCGATGCCGTCGCCTATCTCGTCGAGCGCGAAGGCACGACAAGCGAGAACCTGCCCGAGACGCACGCCATCCTGAAGCAGATCCGCAAGGTCGTCGACGAGGACTATCCCGGCCGGATGCTGCTCGCCGAAGCCAACCAATGGCCGGAAGACATACAGGAATATTTCGGAGTGGGCGACGAATGCCACATGGTGTTCCACTTTCCGCTGATGCCGCGCATGTACATGGCGATTGCGCAGGAGGACCGCTTTCCCATCACCGACATCATCCGCCAGACGCCCGACATCCCCGAGGGGTGTCAATGGGGGGTGTTCCTGCGCAACCACGACGAACTGACTCTCGAAACCGTCACCGACCGCGAGCGCGACTATCTCTGGGAGGTCTACGCCGCGGACAGGCGTGCGCGGCTCAATCTGGGGATTCGCCGCCGGCTGGGGCCGCTGCTCGAAAACGACCGCCGCCGCATCGAGCTGATGAACAGCCTGCTTCTCACCATGCCCGGCACGCCGATCATCTATTACGGCGACGAAATCGGCATGGGCGACAACATTTTTCTCGGCGATCGCGACGGTGTGCGCACGCCCATGCAATGGTCTTCGGACCGCAATGGCGGCTTCAGCCGCGCCGATCCGTCATCGCTTGTTTTGCCGCCGATCATGGATCCGGTATGGGGCTACCAGGCGGTCAATGTGGAAGCGCAGTGGCGCAACCCGCATTCGCTCCTCAACTGGCTGCGCCGGATGCTGGTCGAGCGCGGCCGTCACAAGGCGTTCGGGCGCGGGACTCTGAGGCTGCTGCTTCCCCAGAACCGCAAGGTCCTCGCCTATCTGCGCGAATACGAGGAGGACACGATCCTGTGCGTGGTCAACGTCTCGCGCGCGGCGCAGGCGGTCGAGCTCGAGCTCGGCGAATTCGCGGGCCGCACGCCCGTCGAACTTCTCGGCGGAACGCCGTTTCCGCAAATCGGGCACATCGCCTACCTCCTGACCCTGCCGCCTTACGGCTTCTACTGGTTTCTGCTCAGCACGGAGGCGCAGCCCCCGGCCTGGAGCACGGCTTCGACAGGTCCCCTCGTCGAGCATCAAACTTTCGTCCTGCGCGGCACTCTTGCGGAGTCGCTCGATTCCGCGACGAGGCAGACCCTCTGCAAGAGCATCCTGCCGCTCTATATTCCCGGCCGGCGCTGGTTTCAGAACGACAGCACGGAAATCCGCGACGTCGAATTCACGGCAATTGCGCCCGTGCCCGGCGCGGAGCAGGACGCTGTGTTCGCCGACGTTTCAATGACGGTGGATGGCGAGCGCGTGTCCTTTGCACTGCCGATGGCCATCGCGTGGGAAGACGTACCGCCTGCGCCCTTCGAGACTCCGCTCGCTTTCGCACGGGCACGACGGTCGCGGCGCGTCGGGCTTTTGACCGACGGCTTTGCGTCGCCCGATTTTGCGCGCGCCCTTCTTGGCGCCATCGCCCGCGGCGATACCGTTCCCTTCGGCCAGGGCGAGATTGCGTTCCTGCCTCTGGGCGATGCGGCAGCGAACATTCCGTGGGATTGCGAGATCGAATGGCCGGGAGGCGAACAGCCCAAATCCACTCTCGTGATCGGCCGGCGCGCGATCATCAAGCTCTATCGCCGGGCCAGCGACGGAATTCGCCCGGAGCCCGAGATGGCCAGGACTCTGACGGAACGCGGCTTCGCCGGCGTTCCGCGACTGATCGGCGAGATTGTGCGGCGTAGCGCCTCGGGCGGGACCTCGCCGATCGCGATCGTCGAATCCTACGTCACCAACCAGGGCACCGGCGAGCAATGGACTCGCGAACAGCTCGCCCGGATCATCGACGAACAGGCTGCGGCTCTGCGCGATGCCGCCACCGGCGCGTTCGATTCCACCTGGGTGTTCATGCAGGCCCTGGGGCGCCGGGTCGGAGAGATGCATGCCATTCTCGGCGAACGAAGTTCGAATCCGGCATTTGCGCCCGCGGTCGTCGATCAGCCTGCGGTGGATGCCGCTTGGGTGGGTGTGCGCGATCAGCTCAAGGCCGCCCTCAAATCCCTCCTGCGCACCGAAGACAGGGATCGTCGCCGGCTGGTTGCCAGGCTCGCCGCGCGGCACGACGAAATATTGAAGCGGCTGGCACGCTATCTGGCGAACGGACTGGGGTCGCTGCGCATGCGCATTCACGGCAACCTCGATCTCGGACATGTGCTCGTCTGCGGCAACGATGTTGCGATCATCGATTTCGAAGGCGAGATCGGGAAACCCTTCGACGCGCGACGCATGAAGCGCAGCCCGTTGCGCGACGTGGCGAGCGTTATCGACTCGCTCGAATTCGTGGCCGACGTGATCGAAGGCGAGCAGAGATTTGTTGCAGGCTCGCCCGGCTGGGCCAGGGCCTCGGAGCTGCTCGATCAATTCCGCGGCGTGGCCGATCGCAAATTCCTCGATGCCTACGCGCTCGGTCGCGGTCGCCCGCTCGACAATGGCGAACGTCAGATCGTCGAGGCATTCATGATCGAAAAGGCCGCTTCGGAGCTGGTATCCGGAGAGGCGAGACGTCCGGACTGGGTCGAACTCCGCCTGCGCGGCCTCGCCCGCCACCTCGAGCGCGTGCCGGACTTTGCGGAACGGTGAGTTGGACGAAGTCGCGCACGTGCCCCCTCCGCCTCGCCCGGCCGCGAGCCGGGCTCGGCACCTCCCCCACGCTTCGCGCAGGGGAGGAAAGATGTTGGGCGACCGTTGATTTTTCCTCCCCCGCGCGCTTTGCGCGTGGGGGAGGTGTCGAGCGTCCTCTCAGGGACGCGAGACGGAGGGGGAAACGGCGATATTATTGCGACGTGAACTACGCGGCGGCGCGGGCCTGCTGCGTCACGCGGGGAACATGGAACGCCGCGATCTCGGCGAGGCGTTCGGGCTGAAGAAGCCGCACCATCCCGCCCTTGAATTCGATCAGCTGATTGCGCCTCAGCTGCTGCAATGTCCGATTGAGATGAACGACGCTTAGGCCAAGCGCGTCGGCCATGATCTCCTGGGTCAACGGGATCGCCACGCTCGTTTCGCCGGCGAGCCCCACCATCGCCAGCCGCTCGCGGATCTCCAGGATGAAATGGGCGGTGCGCTCGTAAGCCGTCTGGCGGCCCACGCGCACGAGCTGATTGAGCAGATAGGCCTCGTCGAGACTCATGACTGCGTAGCACGCCTGGGCAAGCGCCGGATGAGAAGCGGCATCCTTGGTGACCGCGAGCGCAAGCGGCGATGCATTGGCAGTAACGACAGGCGTCAGCGAAATCGATGCGGTCAGCGCCACCGTCTTTGGCCGCAGGCGGAAACCGAAGAGATCGCCGGGCAGGATGAACTTGAATATCTGCCGCCGCCCGTCCGGCAGCGTGCGGTATCGGCACGCCCAGCCGGCCATCAGCAGTCTCGGAGAATCGAGTGTTTGTCCTTCCCGGATCAGCTCGGCTCCGGCCGCTAGCTCGTCGCTGTGTTCCGCGAGCGATTCAAGCAGTGCAATCTCGCGGGCCGACAGTTCGGCAAAGTGCGACAGGCGCTGGGCAAGCAAATCGGCATGTGGCGAAGTATCGAGCCCCAGGGCGCGCCAACGTTCCATGGTCGTTCTCCGCATACCTTGGGTTCCGACGGTCGACAAGGTCGCTCCCTTTGCGTTTCGTCCCTTGGTCCCGGATCGCACGCTCCCCAATTTTAGCCTGCGATAAGACTCACCGCTGCAAACGAATGAAACCCGGGTTCGTTGCCATTTCGGCCCCGTGGTTCCGCCCCGGAGTTGGCCGCAGCAGCGCAAGGAACCGATTGCGCGGCGTGGGCTTTAACTCAATGGCGCGCATCGCCCGATCAAGCCGGACAAACGGCACTAGAGAGACCCCTCTAAAATCCCGCGGTGCGCGTCGGCTCCTTGTCCAGCGGAGGATCGCGCCATGGCAAAGCCCTTCGAGCTATCGCCTTTACCTTACGACGAAGGGGCACTCGCGCCTGCGATTTCCGCGCGCACCATCGGCTTCCACTACCGCAAGCATCACAAGACCTATGTCGACACGCTGAACAAGCTCGTTCAGGGGAGCCGCTATGCGGACATGAAACTCGAGCAGATCGTTCGCACGACGGCCGGCCGCGAGACGGAGAAGGACAAGAAGATCTTCAACAGCGCGGGCCAGGTGTGGAACCACGATTTCTATTGGCGCAGCCTCGCGCCGCATTCCGCGAAGCCCGGCGGCAAGCTCGCCCAGGCGATCGACCGCGATTTCGGCGGGCTCGACGCATTGCTGCGGCAGTTCGCGGAAGCCGGCAAGGAGCAATTCGGCAGCGGCTGGGCGTGGCTGGTATCGAGCGCGGGCAAATTGTCCATCGCGAAGACCGGCAACGCGCTCGATCCCATGGCGCGCCATACCAATTGCCTGCTGACCATCGATGTGTGGGAACACGCCTATTATCTCGACTACCAGAACGAGCGCGCGAAATATCTCGATGCGGTGCTCGGCAAGCTGAACTGGGATTTCGCCGGCGAAAACCTCGACAAGGAAGATCACCCCGTCCGCGCCGCGGCGTGAGGGAAACCTGCCAGTAGCGGCTCTGCATATCAGCACGCAATAAAGTCAAGCTTGCAACGCGCGCAGGAGCGCGTCGTCATCGGCTTGCTCGGTTCAAGCGCAGGGCGAAAAATCAAGGCCGGTTTCGCGCATGGGGAGGCTCGCGATGTTCAATCTACGCATCCGAATTTGCGCAGCCGCGATCTTGGGCGCGGGCGTATTGTTCATGCCCGCCGCCGCGCTTGCGCTCGACAAGCTCGTCACGCTGCTCACTTTCAATGGGAACGACGGGTCAAATCCCCGATCAGTCACAGCCGACGGCAAAGGCAATCTGTTCGGCACCACTCATTTTGGAGGAAACGGCGAATGCGGGCCTGGCTCGATTTACGAAATGTCATGGCTGAAAGGAAGCGGCTGGTCGTTGAGTTCGCTCACTCCCCCGCGGCATCCCGGCACGTCGTGGCAATATCAACTCCTCTATGATTTCAATAAAGGCGGTCCGAGCATCAATCCGAACAACGCCGTTTTCGGCAAAGGCCGCCATCTTTACGGCACGCTCGAGGGCGGCGATGCCAACAGCGGGGCGATATTCGAATTGCGATAGCGCCGCCGCGGTTTAGCCGCTGGCCTTCTCCGCCTTCGAATCCCGTGTTTGCGTGCGAAAGGGTTGCGCGAAGCGGATTCCCGCCTTGTTCAAAGCCAGCTGGACCTGTTTCAGCAGATCGTCCTTCGCGTCGGCGAATCCCGCTGCGGGCAACCAGGCCTGCACGGCGAGGTTCATCGCGTTCTCGCTGAAGGAATCGAGTGGCGCTGCGGGTGCCGGCAATTTGAGCACCTTGGGATGGGCCGAAAGCATCGCCATCACCACGGTTTGCGCCTGTTCGAGGTCGCCGGTCGGATCGAGCGGCACCAGGAAATTCGTCCGCCGCATGTTTTCGCGATGATAGTTGATGATGGTGCCGGAAAATATCGAGGCGTTCGGAATCGAGATGAAGACGCCGTCGTCGGTGGCGATGATGGTGCGAAACAGGCCAAGCTCGCGGACCACGCCCGTGCATTTGTCGGCTTCGATTTTCTCGCCGCGCCGGAAAGGTCTCAGAAAGATCAGCATGACGCCGGCCGCGACGTTCGACAGCGTCCCCTGCAGCGCGAGGCCGACCGCAAGTCCCGCGGCGCCCAGCACCGCGATCAGGCTCGTCGTCTCCACGCCGAAACGCTGGAGCACGGCGATAACCGTGATGATGACGATGGCGTAGCGCACCGCCGAGGCGATCAGCGGCCGCAGCGTCGAGTCGAAATTGGGAATGCGGCGGAGCCCCGTGCGGACGCCGCGCCCCGCCCAGCCCGCAACCGTCCAGCCCGCGACCAGAATGACCACGGCGGCGACGAAGTTGATCGCCTGGTCGACGATCAGAACCTGCAATTGCGGGGAGACGTGCAGACCCGTCATCGGACCCGCCATGCAGCTTGATGGCCGCAACGATTGTCCGCGGGCGGCTTCAGATTCCTTCCGCTAGTGCCCACCTTTGATGTTGAGTGATCCGGATTCCAAAAAGTTTTCAACGCAGAGTACGCAGAGGATGCGCAAAGGTACGCGGAGTAAAATTGCGCGCCGAACGGCGCGCGTTTCTTCTTGTCCCGCGTCCTCTGCGCTGCCTCTGCGTCCTCTGCGCTAAATCTTTTTCTGTGTCACTCATCTCCGAGCCCCGGTAGCAGTCATATCGATTCCGCGAGGCGCGATCCGGGCCGGGAGATTTCTATTGCAGCGGGCCCGGCGACGACGGCCGGGAAACCGGCTGCGAGTTGTTCGCCGGTCGCGACGACGCGATTTGCGAAGCCTGCTGCTTGCCGGCGCCCGTCCGATTCGGCGCGGCTGCGATTGTACGAGGCTGCGTTGTTGCGATAGTCCGATCATGCGCGGCTGCGAGTGTACGGGGCTGCGTTGTCGCGAGTGTCCGATCGCGCGCGACTGCCATTGTACGAGGCTGCGTTGTCGCGAGTGTTCGATCGCGCGCAATTGCGGGTGAACGAGGCTGCGTTGTCGCGAGCGTTCGATCGCGCGCGGCGGTAGAGGGCCGCGTGTTGGCTGCAGACGCCATCCCACCGGATTCCTTCTTCGCCAGACCGGGCGGCTTGCAGCCCGAAGAACCTGGCGTGCAGCCCCATCCCGTTTTCTTGCCGTGACTCCATCCAGGCGGCGTTCCGCCGTTCTGCCTCCCGTTGCCGAATCTCGCAGGCGACGTGCTGTTGGCAAGACGCGTGCGATGACTGCCCGTCGCCGAATGATGGCCGAAATGCCCGGATCGGCGCATCGAGGTGCGGGTCATGCGGGACGAATGACCGCGCGCCGAACTGCTGCGCGTCCGCGCAGAACTGCTGCGAGAGAATGCCGAATGCATGGAACCGCTGCGGGTTGATGCAGCGAAGCCGCCATGACTGAAGCTGGAATGGGACATGGAAGAAAATCCGGCATGGCCGAAACCTCCGCCGGATCCGCCATGAAATCCTCCTCCAAAACCGCCGCCGCCATGGAACCCGCCGCCCGGCGCCGCCAGCGCCGCACCTGCGGAAGCCACAAAAAAAGCCGCGAGAATGGTGCTTCGCGCGGCCGTGCCAAACGATGAAAATGGAATATTCATGTGCGCGCTCCTTGGTCTGGAACGGAATCCCTCCTTGCAGATAAAGGCCGGGCGGTGGTTTCGTTCCGCCGCGATCCGGCCAGGATGATCGGGTTTCCCGCGGAAATCGCGAGATTCCGGGGATGACCTACCTTCCGGGGAGTGTTGCCGTTAGGATTTGTTTCGCGCAAAGGAACGACCGTCCATGACCGATTGCTTCATCTACGACACGGTGCGCACGCCGCGCGGGCGGGGAAAAAAGGACGGCGCGCTGCACGAAGTGACGGCGCTGGAACTGGCGACGCAAACGCTGCGCGCGATCCGCGACCGCAATCGTCTCGATACGCGACTTGTCGACGACGTGGTGCTCGGCTGTGTCGATCCGGTGGGCGAGGCGGGAGCGGATATCGCGCGCGTTGCCGCGTTGAACGCCGATTACGCCGACAGCGTCGCCGGCGTGCAGATCAACCGCTTCTGCGCCAGCGGCCTCGAAGCCACCAACATGGCGGCGGCGCAGATCATGTCGGGCCAGACGGAGATGACGATCGGCGGCGGCGTCGAATCGATGAGCCGCGTCGGCATGGGTGCGTCGGGCGGCGCCTGGCCCGTCGATCCGCAGATCGCGTTGAAATCGTATTTCGTGCCGCAGGGCGTCAGCGCCGATCTCATTGCGACGCTCGACGGATTCTCGCGCGACGATGTTGACGCCTTTGCGGTCGAGAGCCAGAAGCGCGCGGCGCACGCATGGGGCAGCGGGTATTTTTCGCGCTCCGTGGTGCCGGTGAAGGACATTCTCGGCCAGACCCTGCTCGACCGCGACGAGCACATGCGCCCCGATACGTCCATGCAGTCGCTCGCGGCGCTGAAAGCCTCGTTCGAGGATCTGGGCGAGTTCGCGGGCTTCGACGCGGTGGCCATCCAGCGTTATCCGCAGGTCGAAAAAATCCGTCACGTGCATCATGCGGGAAATTCGAGCGGCATCGTCGACGGCGCCGCGGCCGTCCTGCTGGGCACGGCGGAAGCGGGAAAGGCGGCCGATCTCAAGCCGCGCGCGCGTGTGAGGGCGTTCGCCTCGATCGGTTCGGAGCCGGCGATCATGCTCACGGGACCGGGGCTTGTCGCCGACAAGCTCCTGAAGCGCGCGGGCATGGCGAAGGACGACATCGACCTGTGGGAGCTGAATGAGGCGTTCGCTTCTGTAGTGCTGCGCTTCATGCAGGTCATGGACGTGCCGCACGAAAGGCTCAACGTGAACGGCGGGGCGATCGCGATGGGCCATCCGCTCGGCGCCACCGGCGCGATGCTGGTCGGCACGGTGCTCGACGAAATGGAGCGCCGCGGATGCGCGACCGCCATGGTGCTCCTCTGCGTCGGCGCCGGCATGGGCACCGCGACGATCCTGGAGAGAGTGTAGGATACGCTTCATGCGTCCAACCTTCCCACGAAGAAGAACCGCCAAGACGCCAAGACGCCAAGACGCCAAGAAGGCAAGGCGTTGTAAATGAACCACCGGGGCGTTGAGCACGAAGAGGATTTATCGCGCGCATTCGTGCGCAACATCTTTTTTTTCGGTGCTCTCAGCCTCGCGGTGGCGAACTCACTTCGTTGTCCCCTTGGCGTCCTTGGCGACTTGGTGGTTCAACTCTTTTCGTTGCCTCAACTCGAACGAAGGGCCGCTTGAATGGAGTTGACGAATTTCAGATGGGAGCTCGACGCGGACGGCATTGCGACCATCTTCTGGGACGTGCCGGGACGAACGCTGAACGTGCTGACCGCAGGCGGGATCACGGATCTCGCGAAAGTCGCAAGCGCACTCGCATCCGACGCTTCGATCAAAGGCTTGGTCATTACCAGCGGTAAGCCGAACGGATTCTGCGCCGGCGCGGCACTCGACGAGATGGAGCAAAGGGCGGAGGACGGAAAGTCCGCCTCGCCCGAGCAAGCGATGTCCGCACGCTACAAGGGCGTGATGCAGTTTCACCGCGCGCTGCGCGGACTCGAAACAAGCGGCAAGCCCGTCGCCGCGGCCATCAACGGGCTGGCGCTGGGCGGCGGGCTGGAAGTCGCGCTCGCCTGCCACTATCGCGTCGTCGCCGACAATCCGAAGATCCAACTCGGCCTGCCCGAAGCCAAGGTCGGGCTTCTGCCCGGCGGCGGCGGCACGCAAAGACTGCCGCGGCTGATCGGTGCGATGGCGGCGCTGCAACTGATCCTGAAGGGCGATACGGCCGATCCGCAAAAGGCGCTGTCGCTCGGGATGGTTCACGCGACAGCACCTGCGGACGAACTCGTGGCGCGCGCGAAAGCCTGGATCAGGACGCAGCCAGAAAGCATGCAGCCCTGGGACCGAAAGGATTTCAAATTGCCCGGCGGCGGGCCCTATTCGAAGGGCGGCAGCCAGGTCTTCACCATGGGCAATGCGATGCTGCGCAAGGAGACCTACGGGAATTATCCCGCGCAGCGTTACATCATGTCCGCGGTCTATGAGGGCATCCAGCTGCCGATCGAAGCGGCCCTGCGCATCGAAGCGCGCTATTTCGTCAAGCTGCTGTCACGGCCCGAAAGCCGCAACATGATCCGTTCGCTGTTCCTGTCGATGCAGGAATTGGGCAAGGGCGCGCGGCGGCCGAAGGACGAGCCGAAGACGGAGGTGAAGACGCTCGGCGTGCTCGGCGCCGGCGTGATGGGCGCGGGCGTCGCCTATGTGGCGGCGCTTGCCGGCATCGAGGTGGTGCTGCTCGACACGACGATGGAAAAGGCGAACGCGGGCCGCGAGCATGCCGCAGGCATCATCGACCGGCAGATCGCAAGGGGGCGTTCGACGCCGGAAAAGAAGACCGAAATACTTTCACGCATTCGCGCGGTGACCGATTTTGCAGCTCTGGCGCCTTCCGATCTCGTCATCGAGGCCGTGTTCGAGGACCGCGCGGTCAAGGCCGAGGCGACGAAGAAGGCGGAAGCGGCGATAGGCGCGAAGGCGATCTTCGGCACCAACACCTCGACGCTGCCGATCACGGGCCTCGCCGAAGCGAGCGCGCGTCCGGAGAATTTCATCGGCGTCCATTTCTTTTCGCCGGTCGACCGCATGGGCCTGGTCGAGATCATTCTCGGGAAGAAAACCGCGCCACACACGCTCGCCGCCGCCGTCGATTTCGTCCAGAAAATTCGAAAAACGCCAATCGTGGTCAATGATTCGCGCGGCTTCTACACCTCGCGCTGCTTCGGCACCTACACGCGCGAAGGCATGGCGATGCTCGCGGAGGGCATACATCCCGCCATGATCGAGAACGTCGGGCGCATGACGGGCATGCCGATGGGGCCGCTCGAAGTCATGGATTCGGTGGGCGTCGATACGGCGCTCAAGGTCACGCGAGAAACACGCAAGGAGTTGGGCGCTTCGGGCAACGACACTGCGGAAGGGCTTTTGTCCTGGCTGGTCGAGACGTCGAAACGCCCGGGACGCAAGACGGGCAGGGGCTTCTACGATTACGACGCGAAGGGCAAGCGTGTGCGCCTGTGGCCCAATCTGGTTGCATCGCGCAGCGGCCAGTGGCGCACCGACGCCGATGTCGAGGAGATGAAAGCACGCTTCCTCACCATCCAGGCGCTCGAAGCCGCGCGCTGCTTCGAGGAGCAGGTGATCACCGATCCGCGCGACGCCGATGTGGGCGCGATCCTGGGCTGGGGCTTTGCGCCGTTCACCGGCGGGCCGGTTTCGTACATCGACACGATGGGCGCGGCGGCGTTCGCCGCACGATGCGAATCCTTCGCCGCAAAATTCGGCGAGCGCTTCCGCCCGAACAAGCTTCTTCTTGAGATGGCGGACAAAAATGAAACGTTCTACTCCCGCTTCGCCCCGCAAAAACACGCGGCGTAGCAGAGCGTATTCAAAAAAGCGTGTCATCCCGGAACGGCGCGCCAGCGCCGTATCCGGGACCCAGAGTCCGCAGCGCCGAGGTTCTGAGAAACAAGTCGCACATAATGCGCCGCCCGTCGTATATCCAACGGTGACGCTCCCGATAACAACCCGATGCCCGCAATGACGCTCGACTTGCAAAAAAGGTTTTATGCCGAACTCGTGACCGCGAAAGGCGGGGTCAAAGACGAAGCCATCACAGCGGCTTTCGCGGCAACCGACCGGGCAAAGTTCGTGGGTAGCGGACCCTGGAAGGTCTTCACAGCAGTTGGCTACATCGATACGCCCAGCGATGATCCTGCGTTTCTCTATCAAGACGTTGCCGTTGCACTCTCTCCCGAGCGATCAATCAACAACGGCGAACCCAGTCTCCATACCCGCTGCATCGGCGCGTTAAAGCCGCTGACCGGGGAAAGTGTACTGCACATAGGTGCCGGGACGGGCTACTACACTGCAATCCTGGCGAACCTCGTCGGGCTAACGGGTTCAGTCGTGGCTTTTGAGATTGAGGACGATCTGGCCGCTCGGGCCGTTATCAATCTGGCTGATTTTCCGCAGGTCAAAGTTTGCGCCCGCTCCGCCATCGAACCGAACCTGCCTGCGTCAGACATCATTTATGTCAATGCGGGCGCAACGTATCCGCCTTCGGAATGGATGGATGCACTCAGACCGGGTGGGAGATTACTATTTCCCCTTACTGCGAATCACGGGGCGGGCCTGATGCTCATGATCACTCGCTCGCCGGAAGAGCGCTACGGCGTGAAAGTCGTAGCTGGCACTGCCTTTATTCCATGCGCCGGTGCTCGCGACGAGCAAGGCTCAACGGCTTTAATGATGGCCCTTGCGAAGGGCGGCCACGCATCTGTTCGTTCCCTCGTGAGGAGTACCGAACCGGACGAAACCGCCTGGCTGAGCGGAAACGGCTGGTGGCTTTCAACGCGCGAGGCCTGACGTCACACCGGAGCGCTCAAAGGTGTGACGCTTTTCCTCGAAAAGCGGCCTGCGCGATTCCCGGAATAGGTCTCGACCGATATGCCGGATTTCTTTCCGTGGAGGAACGCGAGAGAATATTCGTAGAACAACTTATCTTTGGCGGGGATTATGGGAACCGGATTGAGACTGCTCACCGTGGCGGTCGTGCTGCTCGCGCCGGCGGTTGCGACCGCGGACGACAGCAGCGCGGCGTTGGGTGCAGGCGGGCTGGCGCTGACGCGGTCGGCCGACATCCGCATGTCGGCGGAGGAATTGAAGATCAGCCCGCGCGAGGTTTCGGCAAAGTTCATCTTCGTCAACGACAGCAGACACGACATCGACACGATGGTCGCATTCGTACTGCCCGACATCGATACCAGCCGTTTTTCCGAAGAGCCGCTCGGCGTGACGACGAAGGACCCGGTGAATTTCGTCGGTTTCGACGTCAGGGAGAATGGAAGGAAGATTCCGTTCGAAACCGAGCAGCGCGCCTTCTATGAAGGCCGCGACGTGACCCAAATCGTGCGAGGCGCCGGCGTGCCGCTCAATATCGTCGATCCGGGCTTCACGAAGATTCTCGATGGCCTGCCGCCTTCGAAAAGCAAAATGCTGGAAAGCGCCGGACTCGTCGACCGCGAGAGCGGCGAGGGACTGCATCCGCACTGGACGGTGCGCACGCGCTTTTTCTGGCGGCAAACATTTCCGGCCGGACGCGCCGTCATTCTCGACGAAAGCTACCACCCGGTGACCGGCCAGGCCCTGTTCGGCGCCAGCGAACTCAGGCCAGGCAGCGAGGACGGCCGCTTTTACCTCAAGACCTACTGCATCGATCCGTCATCGGGCCGCACGCTCGCGCGCATGATCGCCGACAAGATTCGCGCCGATCCGAAGGGCGGCGGCTACCTCACGGCCCTGACGACCGATTATGTGCTGACCACAGGCAACAACTGGAAAGGCCCGATCGGGCATTTCCATCTCGTGCTCGACAAGCTCGAACCCAGGAACGTGCTCTCGCTGTGCTGGGACGGCGCGCTGGCGCATGCCGGCCCGGCCACGTTCGAAAGCACGCGCGAAAATTTCGCGCCAAAAGGCGATCTGAAGATTCTGGTCTTGCAGCAGGCTCCCCTGAGGGGCCCGCTCAGTGCTTCTGACCGATGAGCCTCAGAAGAACGCGCATCATCCAGCCCGAGCCTTGGCGCGCCTGGGGAACGGCTTCCGCCGCCCCGTAGCGTCCGAACACAAGGTGACCCAACATCGATATACTCCGATGCCACCTGCCGACGTACACGGACGATACGCCTCTTGAACGTCGGCTACAACGACAATCCGCCCGCGCTTAACCTTGCGGCCTTATGCGTTAACGGCGCATTAAGAATGCAGCATTTGCGCCGACATTCGCGTCAATTCGGCGTGACGTTTGTGTGAATCAGCCCGCTCAGTGCGCGCCGGGCACGGGATCGTGAATGGGATTGTCGGCGGGCGAGGCGCCCGGCTGCATGTCCGTGCGCCGGCAGATGCGAAAGCCGCTGCTCCATCCGGCGCGATAGGTATCGTCGCTCTTGTAGAGCGATTTGTCCCCGACGGGACGGTCGCGCAGATCCGCACCCTGGTCGGTGGCGGCCGCACAGCCGTCCTCGTAGCCTTGCTTGTAGTCGGGGCTGTTGCGGACCGCGCGATCCTTCGCACTGCCGAACACCGAACAGCCAGCGAGAAGCAAAGCGAGAGCGAGCTGCAGTCGAATTGGAGCAGCCAGCCCCCTCCGTCTCGCGTCCCGGCTTGCGCCGGATTGCTCGACACCTCGCCCACGCGCGGGCGCGGGGGGGAGGAAAACGGCAAAAAGTGCTCGCTCAATGCTTTTCCTCCCCCGCGCTTGCGTGGGGGAGGGGGACCGCGAAGCGGTGGAGGGGGCAAGAGTCACGGAGATCAATCAATTCGATCCGATCACGTCACGCAACTGTCTCTGCTTCTCCCGTGATGGCGCGGATGGCGTCGCGGCAGGAAATCATCCCGACCAGTTCTCGGGATTCGCGATCGATCACCGGCAGAGAAGCCTGGTTGCGGCAGAAGAGCCGGATCGCTTCCATCTCGGACGAATCGGGATAGAGCGCGGTCGCATCGCGGTCGGCCACATCGGCCACGCGAAGATTCCCGATCTCCCGGAATTTGCGCCGCAGCTCTTCCGGATCGTCGCCGATGAAACGCAGATTGGCGGTGAGATTGCCCGCCAGCGCCACGCGCGGCGCAAGCAGGCTCAAGAGATCGTGAACGCCGAACATGCCCGCGTAGCGGCCGTCGCCATCGACAACGGGAAGATTCATCTGGTGCTGCGCGACAAGGGCCGCCGCCGCGTCCGCCACGTTCTGCCCGTCGCGGAGGGTGGGCGGCGCTTTTGTCATGATGGCGGCACAGCTCATGCGAGCCTCCGAAGCATCGGGGAATGGTCCTCTATCGCGCGACCCCCCAGCGCCGCAAGCGGAGAGGCAGGATTCGCGCGCTCGAAAGGGAAGAAAAACCGCCAAGAGGAAACGGCGCACATTCTTTTTCATTGTCATGGCCCGCCACGAGCGGGCCATCCAGGTGATACCGCGCCGCGCTAAATTTCGTTTTGGCCCTGTCTCCGCTGTCGCCCCCCGGTCCGCGTAGCGCGGCCGGAGGACAAGCTCAGCCGGGCCATGACAATTAAGGAGGTGGACGCGAAGGTCTCAATTTTCTCTTGGCGTCTTGGCGGTTCATCTTTTCTTCGCCCGAATATTCCTGTGGATCATTTTATGAGTTGGGACGAACGAAATTCGCGGCTTGTGGAGCATTCTCGCGCAGTGCCGCGATTTCGCCGGCCGCGGCGGAACAGCGCGCTTTTCATCGTTAAGAATTCCTGAATCGACTCACGTCGAGAAACTTGAGGATTAACAAACGAAAGCGTCGCCGATTCAAACTTCGTTAAGTTTGTGCGCGTCAATCTTCTGCGCGAGATGCAAATCCGAATCGGCAATCGGCGATGAGCCGCACGCGACAAAACGCGGAGATGGGCGATCTTGCACATGCGCGCAGGCGCTTCGCCACCGTGCAGGTCGCCAAGGCCGCACTCGGCGCCATGCTGTGGCTCGCCTTCGTTGCGCTCGTCGGCTCTCCCGATTTCATGGAGATCGTCGCGCTCGCCGGTTTCCTCGCGCCCTGCGTGCTTGCGCTTCTCGCAATTCTCGGCGTCTCTCTCGATATTCTCGAATCGGCATCGCTCGCCTGCTTCGCGGCGCTGATCGGCTATATCGCGGGAATCACCGGCGGCATGCATTCTCCGCTCGTCGTGTGGTTCGCACTGGTTCCGGCCGAAGCCGCACTCGCTGGCGGACGCGTCGCCGTCCTGCGCGCCGCAGTGTCGGCGGGGCTGGCACTGTGCGCAGTTGCGGCAATCGAATCGCTGAACCTGCTGCCGGCGTCGCGGCTTCTCGCGCCGGTCTGGCAAATCTATGCGGGCTCGGTTCTTGCCGCGATCGTGCAATCGGCCGTCATCGCCATCGCCGCCCAGGACCGCCGCCGCGCTTCCGACGTTGCCGCCGCCGAAGGCGCGGCGATGTACCGCTTTCTCGCCGACCACGCGACCGATCTGATCACGCGCCACGGCTCCGACGGCCGCATCCGTTTCGCGAGCCCCGCGGCCACGCGCCTGCTGTGCGTCGAGCCGGAGGCTCTGGAAGGCGTGGCGCCCGCGTCGCTTGTCCATCCCGACGATCTGAAGATCATGCAGGCGGCCTTCGTCGAAGCGAGCTATTTCGGCCGCGCCGCGACCGCGGAAGTGCGCTTCCGGCGCCCGGACGCAAGCGTGGTGTGGACCGAGATGCGCTGCCGGCCCGCGCAATCGATCAATGGCAGGACCGCGGACATCGTGGCCGTCACGCGCGACATTTCCGAGCGCAAGGCGCATGAGCGCGCGCTCATCGCCGCGCGCGACATGGCCGAGCAGGCAAGCCGCGCCAAATCGCGCTTCCTCGCCAATATGAGCCACGAATTGCGCACGCCCCTGAACGCCATCATCGGCTTCTCCGAAGTGATGACGCACGAGATGTTCGGCGGACTGGGCACGCCGCGCTATCTCGAATATGCGCGGCTCATCCACGAGAGCGGCGGCCATCTGCTCGAGCTGATCAACGGAATCCTCGATATGTCGAAGATCGAGGCCGGCAAGTTCGATTTGAGCGAGGAGATTTTCGACCTCGAGGACGCGGTGCAGCAGGCGCTGCGTTTCGTCGGCCTGCAATCGGAACGCAAGGGCGTGGCGCTGAAAATGTCGATGCCGCGCGACGCGCGAAAAATCTTCGGCGACCGGCGCGCGGTCAAGCAGATTCTGGTCAATCTGCTCGCCAACGGCGTCAAGTTCACGCCGCGCGGCGGCGAGGTGTCGATTTCCGCCCTGCGCATCGGCACGGCGATCGAGATCACCGTTGCCGATTCGGGTGTGGGCATCGAGCAGGCCGATTTGCGCCGGCTCGGCCAGCCCTTCGAGCAGGGCACGGGCACACATATAGGCATTCAGGAAGGCACCGGGCTCGGCCTCGCGCTGGTCAAGGCGCTGACCGCGATGCATGGCGGCGAAGCCAACATCGATTCGGTTCTGGGCGAAGGCACCATCGTGCGCGTGCGCCTGCCGCACGCGGCCGTGGCCGATTTGAGCGAACTGCCTGCCGCCCGGCCCTTGCAGAAACCGGCGGCGGCCCTTAAGGGCGCTGCGTGATCCCACGCCTCAAAGCCGGCCTCTACGTCAAAGCCCTGATCCGCCGCGCCGAAGTTTCCGGCGCGCAGGCTTACGTGGTGCGTCGCGGGGCGGAGGAGGCGGGCGCGCTGTTTCTCAAGCTGGCGAAGCTCGACGGCACCTGCACCATCCTCAACCAGGCGCGGCGCGGCGAAGGCGAGCTCGTATGGCTGAAGCCGCTCGGCGAGGCGAGCGACGAGGCCGCCGTAGCGAAATATTTCGAGAAGCAGATCCGCTTCGATCCCGATCTGTGGATCGTGGAGATCGAGGATCGCGAAGGCCGCGCCTTTGTGGACGAAGCGATTGTGTGAAGGCGAGTGTTTCACATGAAACAATCGTCAGCGTTTTGTTTCGCGCCGCCGCCTGCTTTTACAGGGCAGGTCTGGAGATCACTCCTGTTCCGCGGAAAAATCGGATTCCCGCAAATGCCTGAACGCGCACGACAATCGCGAAACGTTCGCCCCGCAATGACGCTGAGGGCGAAAAATCGCCTGTTTTTCGCCTGATAAACAGGCGCGGGGGGTCTGTCTTGCACCGCACCGCCCGCGCTGCTACCTCCCCGCGCCCATGAGCAGTACCTCCCTGAAATCGCGATCTCCGGCGCGCGAAGCCGCGCGGCGGCGGAGCTTCGCCATCATCTCTCATCCCGACGCCGGCAAGACGACGCTGACGGAGCATCTCCTGCTGCTCGGCGGCGCGATCCGCATGGCCGGGCAGGTGAAGGCGCGCGGCGAAGCCAGGCGCGCTCGCTCCGACTGGATGAAGATCGAGCAGGAACGCGGCATCTCGGTGACGAGTGCGGTGATGACCTTCGAATATGGCGATTGTGTCTTCAACCTGCTCGACACACCTGGCCACGAGGATTTCAGCGAGGACACCTACCGCACGCTGACGGCCGCGGATTCCGCGGTGATGGTGATCGATGCCGCGCGAGGCATCGAGAGCCAGACGCGCAAGCTTTTTGAAGTCTGCCGGCTGCGCGACATCCCGATCATGACCTTCATCAACAAGATGGACCGCGAGGCGCGCGATCCGCTCGAGCTGGTCGACGAGATTTCCGACCAGCTGCAGCTCGAATGTGCACCCCTGGTGTGGCCGGCCGGCATGGGGCTGAATTTCCGCGGGGTTCACCATCTGGCGCGCGACGAATTCCTGCGCTTCCCATCCGGGGGACGCGTGAGCCGCGATGCGCTCGCGGAATTGCTGCCTGCGGACGAGCTGGCGAGACTCGACGAAGAGGTTCAGCTCGCGCGCCATGCGTGCCCCGCCTTCGATGCGGACATCTACCGCACCGGCCATCTCACGCCGGTGTTCTTCGGCAGCGCGCTCAAGAATTTCGGCGTGCGGGAACTGCTGGACGCCCTGGCGGCGAACGCGCCGGCGCCGCGCGAGCAGGTTTCGCGCACGCGCACCGTGAGGCCTGCGGACGACGAGGTTACGGGTTTCGTGTTCAAGGTGCAGGCGAACATGGACCCGAACCATCGCGACCGCGTGGCGTTTCTAAGGCTGTGCTCGGGGGAGTTCCGGCGCGGCATGAAACTGAAGCAGTCGGGAACCGGCAAGACGCTCGGCGTGCACAATCCGATTCTGTTCTTCGCGCAGGAGCGCGAGACGGTTGACGAGGCGTGGCCGGGCGATGTGATCGGCATTCCCAATCATGGCGTCTTGCGCGTCGGCGACACGCTCTCCGAATCGGGTGAGGTGGTGTTCACCGGCATCCCGAATTTTGCACCCGAAATCCTGCGCCGCGTACGGCTCGGCGACCCGATGAAGCAGAAGCATCTCGCGCGCGCGCTCGAAAGCCTCGCCGAAGAGGGCGTGATTCAGGTGTTCCGTCCGCTCATCGGCGCGCAGTGGATCGTGGGTGTGGTGGGAGCCCTCCAGCTCGACGTGCTGAAGAGCCGTTTGCGCGCGGAATACGGACTCGATGCCGACCTCGAAGCCTCGCCCTACGACACCGCGCGCTGGATTTCGGGGCCCGCCGCGGAGATGGAGAAATTCATCTCGTTTCATCGTGAGCAGATGGCGGAGGACCGTGACAAGGCGCCGGTGTTCCTCGCGAAGAGCACTTGGGAGCTTGGCTATGTCGCCCAGAAATCTCCGTCGCTTTCCTTCGCCAAAACCCGCGAGCGCGCCGACGTCCACGCGGAAGCGTAACTAGGCGTTCGGAGCGATTTTGATGGTGAAGCCTGCGGATTCGAGACCGCTGCGGATTTCGTCGGCGTGCGCGGAGTCGCGCGCTTCGATGACGAGGCCGAGATCGGCCGTTTTCGCCGGCATGTCCGTCAGCATGCGGTTGTGCGAAACCTCGAGAATATTGCCGCCCTTCTCGCTGACGAGTGTTGCGATTTTCGCCAACAGCCCCGGCCGATCCTCGATCTCCACGATCACGGAAAGCAACCGGCCCTCCCGCGACAGCTCGCGCAGGATCACGTTGGACAGGAGCCGCATGTCGATATTGCCGCCTGAAAGCACGATGCCGACCTTGCGACCGCGGAACCGCTCGGGGTTGCCGAGCACGGCCGCCAGCGTCGCTGCGCCGGCGCCTTCGACGACCGTCTTCTCGATTTCGAGCAACCGCACCAGCGCGCTTTCCATCTCGTCCTCGCGCACCAGGAAGACGTCCCTGACGAGCGCGTCGACCACCCGCCTCGCCAGCGCGCCCGGCCGTTTTACCGCGATTCCTTCGGCGATCGTCTGGCCCGCGCAGGGCAATTGCTCGCCCTTCACCGCGTCGTACATCGAAGGGAACAGTTTAGCCTCGACGCCATAGATATCGATTTGCGGCTTGATCGCCTTCGCCGTGAGAGCGATGCCCGAGATGAGCCCGCCGCCGCCGATCGGCACGACGATCGCGTCCAGGTCCGGCGCATCTTCGAGCAGCTCGAGCGCAACCGTGCCCTGGCCGGCGACAACGAGGTGATCGTCATAGGGATGCACGAAGACGAGATGCTCGGCATCGGCGATCTTGCGCGCCCGCTCATAGGCGGCTTCGAGCGATGCGCCTTCCAGAACCACCTGCGCGCCGAAGGCCTTGGTGTGCTTGACCTTGTTGAAGGGCGTGCCTTCCGGCATCACGATGGTGACCGGAATGCCGAGCCTGCCCGCGTGGTAGGCCACGGCCTGCGCATGGTTGCCGGCCGACATGGCGGCCAGCCCGCGCTTTCGCTCTTCGGGAGTGAGCGAGAGAATCTTGTTGAGCGCGCCCCGTTCCTTGAAGGAGGACGTGAAGTGCAGGTTCTCGAACTTCAAGTGAAGATCGCAGCCCGCGATCTGCGACAGCGTGCGCGAGCGGTGACTGGGTGTGCGCATCACCGCGCCCTTGATGCGCTCCGCCGCCGCGCGCACATCGGCGAGCGTCACTTCCTCGAAAATCGGCGCCGCTCCCGGCGATTCGTTCATCGTCCCGGTCTCTTTTCTCAAGCCAAAGCGTCTGCTGGTTGCGGCTGGTAGCAGCGGAGGGATTTGAACCCCCGACCAAGGGATTATGATTCCCCTGCTCTACCACTGAGCTACGCTGCCAGCCGAGGCGGCGGATGTAAGGTTTGGCCGGAAGCCCTGTCAAGGAACCTGTTCACGCCGCCCGCGAGAACGGCTCGGCGCTCTTGATCCAGCCACCGCCCAGAACGCGCGTGCCGTCGTAGAAGACGCAGCCTTGGCCCGGCGACACCGCGTTTTCGCCATCCGGAAGTTCGACTTCCGTGTCATAATTCTCCCTCGCAATGACGCGCGCGGACACCGGGGCCCGCGTCGAGCGGACTTTCACGGTGCAGTCGATCGCATCCGGGACCCGCGCGAGCCAATTGACGTCGGATAGAGAAATCCTGCGCACGCGCAACGCTTCACGCGGACCCACGACCACCCGCGCTCTCTCGGCGTCGAGCGCGAGAACGTAAAGCGGCGCCGCCCCGCCGGAAATGCCCACGCCCTTGCGCTGACCGACTGTGAAATGAATGACGCCGGAATGGGTGCCGACGACCCGTCCGCCCGTGTCGACGATTTCGCCTGGTTGTGCGGCACCCGGCGCAACCCGCTGCACAACCCTTGCATAATCTCCGTCGGGCACGAAACAGATGTCCTGGCTGTCGGGTTTTGCCGCGACTGCGAGGCCGAGTTGCGCAGCAATGGCGCGCACGTCGCGCTTTTCCATGCCGCCCAGGGGAAATCGCAAGAGCCGCAACTGCTCGATTGTCGTTCGAAACAGAAAATAGCTCTGGTCGCGCGCGGCATCGCGTGCCCGATGCAATTCGGGGCCGTTTTCTCCCTGGATGCGGCGCACATAATGTCCGGTCGCCAGGGCATCGGCGCCAAGCTCGCGCGTCATCTCCAGGAGATCGGCGAATTTGATTCGCTCATTGCATCTCACGCAGGGAATGGGCGTCAGCCCCCGGGCATAGGACCCCGCAAAATCCGCGATCACGCGTTCGCGGAATCGGGCCTCGTAATCGAGAACGTAATGCGGAATGGCGAGCCGTTCGGCGACCCGCCGCGCATCGTGTATGTCCTGGCCGGCGCAGCACGCGCCCTTTTTCCTGGTCGCAGCACCGTGATTGTAGAGCTGCAGAGTGATGCCGACGACGTCGTATCCTTCACCCTTGAGGAGCGCGGCGACCACGGATGAATCGACGCCACCCGACATGGCGACGACGATTCGTGTCTCGCGCGGCTCCTTGTCGATGCCGAGGCTGTTTCTCATGGCGGGAGCGCTATAGGTCGCCCGCACGGCGGTGGCAAGCTCGGGAAATCGCGGTCACTGAAGAACGCTTCGTTGCCATCACGCGCCGCATGAAGACAAATCGCTTATCCTTTCCTTTACCTTCGACCTTCGCGGTTTTTTAAAGCGCATTCGGTAGCGTGTCGTTAAAGGCGGGGCGTGTAACCTGTCTTCCGTGCGAGCAAGGGGTGTGGAGCAGTTGAGCATGGTCGACGAGCGCAGGGGCCGGGCGAGCTACGTGATAGGGCCGGACGGAAGCCCCCTTACCATGGCCGACCTCCCCAAGCCTGGCACCAAGCGCTGGGTGATCCGCAGGAAGGCGGAAGTCGTGGCTGCGGTGCGGGGCGGCCTCTTGAGTCTCGACGAGGCGTGCCGGCGCTATACGCTCACGGTCGAGGAGTTTCTGGCCTGGCAGCGCGCCATCGACCGCTTCGGGCTGGCCGGGCTCAGGGCGACGCGAGTCCAGCAATACCGTCATTGATCCGGAACCGCCCTTAATCCGGATTTTACCCGCACCGCGCCAGCCTTCGCATCACGCATTGCCCGGGTGTATTCTGGGTGGACGGTTCAAGGGGTTTGGCATGTCCATTTTCACTGATTTTGCCCAAACGATCGGCACGGTTTTCGGCTGGTTCGATGTCGTTACCATTGCGATCATGCTGCTTGTGTGCGTCGGGGCCGGCTTCATGATGACCGGCATGGGCTCCATCGTGACGGCCACTTTCGGGGCCCTCATCGTGTTCACGCTGGCCAGCTTCGCCCGCGCCGCCCTGCTCGCGGGAGATACCCAAGGCATCGCGCGCTCGGACTGGCACGATTTTCTGGCCCTTCCTCTCCACACGATCGCGGTCTACTCGCTCGTATTTGGTGTTACCATCGCGATCATCTACGGCCTGCGCATGCTCGTGCAGCGATAGCGGAGGCCGGCCCCTAGCTTTTTCCCGCGGCCTTTTCGCATTCGGATTTCAGTTCGCGGATGTCGTAGCCCTCGCATTGTGGAAGCAGTTTTGCGGCTTCTGCGTCCTGGCCTGCGGCGTGGAGAATGGCAATGCGCTTGGGGAGCAGTACCGGCGAATTGTCGAAGCGGACGACCGCTTCGTTCATCAGGGCGCCGGCATGCGCGTAGTCGTTACGCGCAATGTAAATATCGGCAAGGCGCGAATAGATTTCCCACGAGGGCTCGGGACCTCTTACCGCCTTTTGCAGCGCCACTTCCGAAAGCTGCGGTTTGCCGGAGGCGTCGTAAAATTCCGACGCCACGAATTCGGTATAAGCGTGATCGTGCGTCGGTGGGGTGGTCGAACGCAGCACGGCGGACTGCGCCCGCGCCGGAGTCGACGATCTTGCGTCCGCAACATAGCCGGCAGCGTCCTCAGCGGCGCTGTAATGGGATAGCAGCGCAATCAGCCTGGGCTTGAGCGGCGATGCGCTCGATGGACTCCAGGGCAGAGGCTTGGGGCTGGCGGGAAGCAGATCTCGATATTCCCGGAACTCATAGGCGCTCAACAGCTCCTCGCGTTCGGTCGCAGGATGGTGGGACGCTGCTTCGTCGGACATGGAATCCACGGCTGAATCAAACAGCGTGAAGGCGAAATCCGTCATGTCGCCGTTTTTCGCCATGGAGCTGACGCTGAAGCCATTGTCGGCCAGCTTGCTCAGGCCGCCGAGCAGCGTGCTGCCCATCGAGGACGCGGAGCTGCCGCCGCCGCTCGACGCTTCGGCGGTCTTGGCCTCTTGTGCGGCACGTGCGGCTTCGGCTTCCTGCCGGGCCAGCTTGTCGAGCACCGAGAGCGCCGCTTCGGAATCGTAGCCGGCCTTGACCATCAGGTCGAAGCCGAGCGCGTCGGCCTCGTCTTCCTGCGAGCGCGACATTTGCGGCGCAAGCACATTGGCGCTCAATTTATAGAGGTGTTGCATGACGTCGAAGCCGCGCGCGATTTTCGACGAATTCGCCGCACCAATCGCAAAGCTCGCATGCTTGGCCACGTCATCAACCGCCGCGGCGTTGACCACGGCGTAATATTGCGAGCGCGTGAACCAATCCGAATCGTGGTGGCGGTAGATGGCGTGCGAAATCTCGTGGCCCAGCACAAAAGCAAGTTCGTCCTCGTTCTCGAGCTGCTCAAGAAGGCCGACGGTAACAATGACCGTACCGTCAGGCGTGCACAGCGCGGTGAACTCGGGCGCCGCCAGAATGTGCACGTCGGGCTGAAAGGATGCCGGCAGCGAGACGCCGGCTAGGTCGCGCATCAGTACGCCGCGGACATAATCGTGAAGTTCGGCCGATGGTACGAAACCCTGCGCGCGGGCACGCATGATCCCAAGCGCGCGGCTGCGCGTCCGCGCGAGATCGCTATAGTCGGACGCGGGCGACAGGGCCTGGACCGATTTGCCGCGGCCGGGATAGCCGCTCGCAGCTGCACCGCACGGAAGAGCGAAAACGCCCGCGGCGAAGGCGGACAAAAACAAAAGGTTAAGCGCGCGCATCATTTGGCTCCTGTTTTCGGGCAATCCTCGCCGAGTCCGCGGGTCGATCCGGCTTTGGCTTCGTTGCTTCCCATCGCAAGATTGCGGCAGATGGCGGGAAGTGATCCGGCGAAGCGGTATTTCACCATATGCGGCGGCACCCAGTATTTCGTGCCGCCGACATTGACCTCCAGCATCATATTCGCTGCGCGGCCGAGGATCGGCGTGCAGGCTGGAAATTTGTCGCCGTCCACCGTCATCACGCGCTTGCCCATCGCCGAATCGTAAAGGTCGACTTGGGGCGTGCGCGCGGCGATCGCCACGTCGCCCGCGGTTGTGCTGCACGTATCGTCGCTGGCCGATCCAGGCGACGCGACAAAAGCCGTGCCGAGTAAAATCGTGTACCACCAAATTCTCATGACCCCTGCTCCTCCTGTGCGGCCGGGAAATGCGGAATGCCGCCGGCAATGTGATGAAGGTATCCCCAGATGGCGTCGGGCAGCCCGATCAGCAGCATCGCGCCGAGCGCGACCGAAACGAACACGACTTCCACCCAATTGGCGACCGACAGGCCTGACGCGAGAGTGAGCCCAAGCCCGATGGCAAGCGCCAATGCGAATGTAAACCAATGCCAGGCCACTCGAAGCGCCTTTTCTGCGAAGTACTCGAGCATCGCGCCCCGCGCCGGTTTGACGCGCCGCCGACGAAGTCCGCGCATGTGAATCCAGGTGAGGATCAGGATGATCGGAATTATTGCGAATGCCTGGACCGTGTTGTTGTCCAAAGTGAATCCACCCAGGGAGACCACGTTCTGTTCGGGATTCCCCCGGAAGGTGATGAGATTGTCGAGCGCCATGGCGTGGACGAACACGCTCGCGATGAGGCCGTTCACCGGCGTAAAGGATTTGTCCTGCACGCCCGAAAGCGAAGCGCCGTAGAAGACGATGCGGTTGAGCGCCAGACTGGTGATGTCGGTATCGTCGCGGCCTTCAAGCAAGGCCTCCGCGGGGATGACGGAGGTGTAAGGGCAGAGCGAACGGACGGCGGAGGGATCGAAGAAGGCCAGATAGAGCCGCCGCAGCAGACCGATGCCCTGATTATTGCCGCAATCATGGATTTTCCCGCTTGCGTCGGTGACGCGCATCCATTTGGAATTGCTTGCATCGGCGCGCGTGCCCCAGACAAGTTCCATCAGCCCGTCGGGGGGAACGAGCGGGGCCTGCGGGTAGATATCCTTGTAGACCTGAAGTGCGAGCGAAAGGCACACGCGGTTCGATGGCCGCGCGTCGAAACAATCGCCCGTCACGGGATATTGCCGAACCACGCCGTCATTGACGAGGATCGTTGGATCGAGGACCCGCGCATGTGTCGCGGCAAGTTCTGCGCGTAGCGGCGGTGAACCGGGCGGTCGATCCGTCGCACCGGTGAAATAGAGTGGAACACCCGCGCGTTTGTACCGCGCGATCTCGTCCACGAGTTCGCCGAGTGTGTCGTCTTTGCGCGGATCGACAAACATCATGTCGACGACGACAGCGCGAGGTTTGTAGACAAGGAGGGTGTCGAGCGCGCGCGCCTGCGCGCCGTAGGACCAGGGCCAGGGCATGCCGAGCCGCGACAGGGTCTCGTCCTCCACCAGAGCGACGGAGGTCTCGCCGTGTCCGGTTGTGGGATAAAGATAGGGGCCGCTCACCAGCAGGTTCGAAATATCCTGTGTGTAGCGTTGCGTAAGGTCGCTGAAGCCGAACGGATTGAGCACGATCTGAAGCAGCGCGAATCCGAACAGCACCACAAACACGAACCAGAACGGCACGCGGCGCTTGAGCGCTTCCATGTGCTGGCGATCGGGCCGGCGCGCCCGCTCGATCGCTCGCGCGACTTGCCCGCGCCGCAGTTGAGAATCCGTTTCCGAATGTTCCAGCAAAGCCGCCCCGCCCTCGTCGGAAGGGCAACTATAGCACGTTCTGAGCGCAAATGGGGCATGGCGCGGATGGATTGGCGTGGCGGGGCCCCCTCCGCCCCTTCAGGGCATCTCCCCCACGCAAGCGCGGCGGAGGAAAAAGGAGAGCAGTAGCCGCAGAGCTTTTCCTCCCTCGCAACTTTGCGGGAGGTGCCGAGGGAGCCCGGCTTGGGCCGGCCCCCCTGGTCAGCGCGACCCGCTGCGCCGCGCGCGCAGCGCGGCGAGAGCGCGGCCGGAGGATAAACTCCACGAGGCGGAGGGGCTTCCTCCAACTATCTTGAAAATTTCTCGGTCAGTATGATCGAGAAGACGGTGCGCGCGACGCCCGGCCGATGCGGTCGATTACGGCATCCATGCGCGCGGGCCTCTCCGCCTCCACGATCGCCATCGTGTCGTGCGCGCCCAAGACGGCGGCCAGCGCACGCACTCGGGCATGCCCTTGAGTTCCGCACCCATGCCGCCGTTAGAGCCTGAGCGTCGCGATGTTGGTCGCCGTTGGTGTCAATCCTCTCAGCGGACGCGCTTCAGCGACGGGCGGCCAAACATTCTCCTTGGGTCGGCCCAGGAATTCGTCTCACTGCATTGTTTGGGACAGTTGGCCGAACGAGTTTGGCTCACCCCAGATAATCGTCAAGAAAATTGTGTTTCTCGTACGAAACAAGCTGAAATTGACCATCATCTCTCGCTCGAAGGAGATGGGTTTTCCATTTAATAGTGGCACGGGGTAGCGGAATGCGGTTGCGCAGCGGATTGCAGCGTTGTCGAGATCCGCGTTTCCGCTTGATTTGACGACGTCTGTCTTACGGACAGTGCCGTTGTCGTTGAAGTGCGCCGAGAGCAGAGTCATACCTTGGGCGCGCGCGTCAATGGCAGATTGAGGATAGCTTGATGCGTCGCAACGGTTTGTCCCGTCCGGAAATGCGGGCATCAGA
>DASXMF010000003.1:0-12081 GCA_036495845.1 Rhizomicrobium sp. | reverse complement strand
CCTCGCTCACGATGGAATCCGTGCCTGCCGAATCGCGAGGAATCGTCTCCGGGTTCCTGCAATCGGGCTACGCCAGCGGGTATCTCGTTGCTTCGCTAGCCTATGGCGTCCTCTTTCCGTTGATCGGTTGGCGCGGGCTTTTCATGCTGGGAATACTTCCCGCTCTTCTCGTGCTCTACATTCGCCGCAACGTCGCAGAATCGCCAGGCTGGAAGCGCGACGACTCCGGCCTCGCCGGGACCGTCAGCGTCCTGCGCCGACACTGGCGGCTTGCCGTCTATGCGATCCTGCTGATGACGGCGCTCAACTTTTTCAGCCATGGCGCCCAGGATTTGTACCCGACATTTCTGAAGGTGGATCACGGTTTCAAGGCGCACGCGGTTGGGGCCATTGTGGTTATTGCCAATCTCGGCGCGATCCTGGGCGGACTCATATTCGGCGCTTCTTCGCAGCGATTCGGCCGCCGGCGGATGCTTGTCGCGGGCGCACTTCTCTGCCTGGTCGCGCTTCCCCTGTGGCTCTACAGCGACGGCGCGCCAGCGCTGGCTGCCGGCGCGTTTGCGGTGCAGTTCATGGTGCAGGGGTGCTGGGGCGTGGTGCCCGCGCATCTGAACGAATTGTCGCCCGCAGAGGCGCGCGGCACCTTCCCCGGAGTCGTATACCAGCTCGGCAATCTGTTCGCGTCCTATGCGGCTCCAATGCAAGCGGTGCTGGCGGTACGCTACGGCAGTTACGGATTTGCGCTGGCCGCGGTCACCATCCTGTCCGCGATCGGTATCGTCCTTTTCGCTGCCATCGGCAGTGAAGCGAAGGAAGCGGATTTGCGGGTCCCCGCCCCGGCCTGATGGAACTCAGCCGGCGCGCACAAACACGTCGACGCGGTCGGCCGGTCCCTTGTCGTCGATGCCGCCCATCGCGCGCACGTCGATGCGATTTGCCGGCACGCCATTGTCAATCAGAAGCTGACGCACGGCTAGCGCTCGCTTGAGCGAAAGCCTTCGCGCGTCGGATGATTTGTCTCCCGGCGCTCCGCCATAAGCCTCGATCTGGATGCGGCTCGCGCCCGCCTCGAGCGCGGAGCTGAGATCGCCGGCTAGAAGTTTCAGCCCCTTGAACTGGGCGGGTGACGGGCTGCTCAGTCCCTTGTCGAATAAGACGTCACCATGCTTGGTGAGACCGGCGCGGTCGTCGCCCGTCTTCACAGACGGCAATACCGAATGGGGGGATGTCGCTTCTGACGGGGGCACCAGGGCCGTCTTCACCGTGTGCGATGTCGAAGGCGCCGCCTTGGCAGGTTGAGGGGAAGACGCCTCGCCGCTGTCCTCTCCCAGGGAGAGCGGAATCGTGGGGGCCGGCGCGGCCGCGTTCGATCGCGCCGGATTCGACGTCGGCAGGGACGGCGTTTGGCTTCCGGACGGAATGGCGGCGTGTGTCCCGGCCGCGCTCGCAGGTTCGGCCCCGATCGCATCGATGCTCGCCGGCGGCCTGGTTGCGCGATGGCGGACCGCTTGATGCACCGGCATGTGAAGATGGATCACCTCGTCGCCGCTGGCGGGTGCGTCCGCGGCCGGCTGTGCCACGGTGGAATCGCTTTGCGCCGCGGCTTCTGCGCACCAGGCAACACTGGCCAGAAGGACGGCTGCCGCGCCAAAGGCTAGTTTGCGTCTCATCGTTTTTCGTTTGTCTCCCGGAAAGTCGACAATTCTATCATTTTGCGCTGGTCGCGCTCAACGGGCGCCAGGTGTCGTGGTTCCGAAACTCGCCCAGAGCCCGATATAGAGATCATGCGAATTTCGGAATCGGGACACTAGCCGCGCGCAGCATCTTCAGGAGCTGCGGATGCAGCGTATCGTTAGCGGCGAGAATGTCGCCCTTCTCGAGCGCATGCGGACCGCCGGCAAGATCGCTGACCTCGCCTCCCGCCTCGCGAACGAGCAATATTCCCGCGGCCACGTCCCATGTTGACAGGCCGCGCTCCCAGAAGGCGTCGAAGCGGCCCGCCGCAACATAGGCAAGGTCGAGTGCGGCCGAGCCAAGGCGGCGCACGCCGGCCGTCGCCACCATGATGGGCGCAAGCTCTGCGAGAAATTGATCGTGCCCTTCGCGGCCGTGAAAGGGCATGCCTGTGACGATCAGCGCCGATTTGAGCAATTTGCGGGCGGCGACCCGCAGACGCTTGTCGTTCAGATAGGCCCCGTGATTTTTCTCCGCGGTGTACATCTCGTCGGTGACGGGATTGTAGACCACGGCGGAGACGAGCTGGCCTTCGCGCTCCAGAGCGATCGAAATCGCGAAATGCGGCACGCCATGAAGGAAGTTGGTGGTGCCGTCCAGCGGGTCGACGATGAAGCGGTGAGATTTGTCCGGCCCTTCGATCGCGCCCGATTCCTCGACGAGAAATTGATAGCCCGGACGCGCTTTCGAAAGCTCCTGGACCAGGATGCGCTCAGTACGTTGGTCGGCCGTCGAAACGAAGTCGGCAGGCCCCTTGAGCGAGACCTGCAGATTCTCGATCTCGCCGAAGTCGCGGATCAGGCCTCGGCCGGCCTTGCGCGCGGCCGTCGTCATCACATTCAGGGCGGGCGAGAGATAGGGCATTTACTCTGCGCGCCTCACATAGGTGCCGTCGGCTGTCGCCACGACGATTCTCGTGCCGGGCTCGATGAAGGCCGGCACGCCCACACGCAGGCCGTTTTCAAGCACCGCTGATTTGTACCCGGGCGCCGCGGTCTGCCCGCGCATGACGGGATCGGCTTCGGCAACGGCGAGCACAACCTGCTGGGGAAGCGCAATGGAGACCGGCTTGCCCTCGTGCAGCTGAAGCAAAACCTTCATCCCGTCCTGAAGGAATTGTGCCTGCTCGCCCACGAAGGCTCGCGGCAATTCAATCTGGTCGAAGTTTTCCAGATCCATGAAAGTGAGGACATCCCCGCTTGCGAAGAGAAATTGAAAATCCTTCTTTTCGAGCCAGGTTTCCTCGACGGTCTCGTCCGCACGAAAGCGCACATTGAGCTTGCCGCCGGTAACGACATTCTTGAGTTCGACCTGATTATAGGCGCCGCCCTTGCCGGGTTTCACCGCCTGGTTCCTGACCACGAGCCACAATGCGCCCTCATGCGCGATAAGCAGCCCCGGACGGATTTCATTGCCGGCAATCTTGGTCATCAAGCGTTATCCTGCTGGCGGGCCTGGAACCGCGCGCGTCCACGTCCATCGTTGTCAAAAGAGCGCGCGGGTTCTAGCAGCAGAGGGCGCGGCGGCGCAAACGCTGCACCACACGGATCGAAGCCATGAGCACTCTTGTCACGCCGGGGCCAAACGACATCGATGCGTTGCTTGCGCTCAGCAACGCGCACGAGCGTGAGATCGGAATCTTCAGCCGAGCCGCATTCGCGGAACTGGCGGCGATGTCGTTCCGTATACGGATGACACCGGCGCGCGAAGCCTTTCTCGTTGCGCTCGGCGAGCGGGCGCCCGGGATCGCGCCGCCCAATCATCGCTGGTTTGCGGAACGATTCGAATGCTTCGTCTATATCGATCGCGTGGTGGTCGCCGAACATGCGCGCCGGCGAGGCCTCGCGGCATTGCTCTATCGCGATCTGATCGCCGCGGCTCGGCAGGCCGGCCGCAGCTGGCTGTGCTGCGAGGTGAACATCGACCCGCCCAATCCGGGTTCGGATGCGTTCCATGCCGCATTCGGCTTCGAGGAGGTGGGCCGCGCTTTCCTGCCCGACCGCGGCAAGACCGTACGCTACCTCATGCTCCGTCTTCCACGCGCGGACGATCTTCAAAATAAGGTTCGACGGTCCCCTTGAGCTTGACCGTCATCGGGTTGCCTGCGCGGTCCACGGTGCGGCCGGCGGCGAGACGCACCCAGCCTTCGCTCACGCAATATTCCTCGACATTGTGCTTCTCGACGCCGTTGAAGCGCACGCCGACACCGCGCTTGAGAACGGATTCATCGTAATGCGGGCTCTTCGAATTGACGCTCAATCGGTCGGGTGGCGTGTCTGCCATCGCATTTCCCCCGCCCGGCCCGTCACGGGCCGGCATCAATCTCCACCCGACCAGTTCACCTGCACGCGCGCCCCGGCGCCCGATGTGGCGGCAACCACCTGGATCGCCTTCTTGCCGGATATTGCGCTGAACATCGTGGTCGTGCCCGTGTTCATGTTCAGCCCCTCTTTGAAGCCGGCGCTCGCCGATTTCTGCTTGTAGTACGCGATCACTTTCTCCGGGGCGTCCGCGGTCTCGAATGTGAAAGTGCCACCTCCGCCATGCGAACCCGCGCCGGTAACGCTCGATTGCATCTTTCCTCCCGGATAGGCGGCGACAAAGTCCGGCAGCTTGAGGCTCGACGTGTCGCCGGTCGCGTTGATGTCGACGTTCTCCTTGCCGTCGGAAGCGTGCAGGGTGAAGTGTCCGTTGTCGCCGGACATGGTGAAATTACCGCTCTTCCCGTCACCAGCCTTCATCGTGAATTTCTGGCCATTGGCATTGACGGTGAGATTGCCGTCTTCGCCCTTGACGGTAATGTCGTTGGATTTGGGGCTCTGGTCGCAACCGGCGAGCAGGAGACAGATCGCGACAACGCCAAGCGTTACGAATGAAGGGTGCATGGAATATCCCTTTCGAGTCGGCACGGAAGAGAAGCGTTCGCCGGAAAAAGACAGAAGCGCAAGCCGGGACTTCACCACCCGCCCCCTCCTCCTCCGCCTCCACCGCCGCCGGATGAGCCGCCACCTCCGCTGCCCGAACTGGAGCCCGGTGCGGTTGCGGCCGAAGCGGCTGCCGCCGCCATGGAACTGCCAAGCGAATCCGCGAAGCCTGCGGTGCCCAGCCGGTCGAAGGCTCCGCCCGAATACCAGTTGGGCGTGTAGTAGTTTCCCGCCGCGTCGGGCGTCATGCCGGCTGCCGCGGCTTGCGCCTCGAATTTCCTGCTCCACTGATTTTCGCAGTCGAGCGCGATCGCGTAAGGCAGGTATTTCTCGAACACTTCCGGCGTCACCTCGGGCGGGCTCAAGGCTTCGAGACGATCCTTTTCGGCGGTGACCAGGAACAGGCGAAAACCATCGATCTGGTCGTAGATTTTCGCGCCCGCAAGCGTCGGCGTCTTGAGCCAATTGTAGAAAAGGTAAGCTACAATTCCGCCGAAGGTCAGCGCCAGCGCCGTGGGCAACGGAATGGTTCTCGCGAGAAACGCGACGCCTATAAACCACCCCGCCACGAAAGGCAGCGCGAACGCGCTCACGAACAGAGCGCCGAGCGTGTTGAGAATTCGCGAACCGGGACCCGCCAATGCGACCGCCCACGCGTCCCAGCCGCGGTGAAGCAAAATGGCCACCCCGACCGACCATCCCGTGAGCCAGACGAGGATGAATCCGGCCGGGGCCGGATCGTCGCAAAGCAGCGCCGACATGACAGCCGTGACCGCGAGAATGGCCATTCCGCCATAGAACCAGTGGCTGTTGGTGACGAAATAAACGCGTTCGTATTCGCTGGTGAGGGAGGTCCTGAGCGCCGAGATGGATTGCTGAATGATGCTGTAATGCGTCTGGGTCAGCTCGATACTCGTGCGCGAGGCGAACAATTTGTACCCGATCTGGGTTTCGCCATGGGCCAGGCCCGCCGCGGCTTCGCTCGTTCCGGTTCGCGCGATCGTGTAGGTGTGATCGGCCTCGGTGATCTTGAGGTAGCCCTTGACCGCCATGTCGACGAGCGAAGCTGCATAGGATTTTCGGTCGTAGGCCATACGATGCACGAAGCGCACCGCGGCCGGAGAGAAATCCCTGGGTGGCACAAAGAGCGGAATGATGACGCCGCGCTTGGGATGACGGGCGTGCTCGAACCAGGCCACGAGAAAGTAGATGACGAGCGCGAGCACGCCGAGGCAGGCGACGAGCGCACTTGAATTGTCGCGCAGGAACGCGCGCCGAAGTTCGGCCGGCGTGGGCGGCAGCACCGCGCCCTTGGAAAAGCCGACCGCGACCGTCAACCCTTCGCGGGAACCGAGAGGCGCCGTCGTCTCGAACGAGATTGTGGAATCCGAAGTCGCGCGGGCCTTCGCATTTTGCTCGGTCGAGCCCGCGGCTCCGGTATAGACGGCATCTTGAATGATGTGTGCGCCGGCGGGCAGCGCGACCGTCGTTTCGGCATGATCGATGGGAAACTGCCAGAAATTGCCGGTAACGTTCCAATAGAGTTCGTCATAAGTCGAAAAGAAGCCGATCTGCCGGTCCGTCGCATAGGTGAGTGTGAACCGATGAGGACCGGGCGGAAGCTCGTTGTTCGGATCGCCGATCTTGACGCGCTGCCCGTCTTCGATCGCCGCGACCGAATACGGTTCGGTATGGCCATCGAGCGTCACCGAGAGAACATCGAAACCCACATGGACGCGCCTGCCAAGCGTGTCGGTATAGGTCGTCGGAAAATCGCGGTAGATACCATGGCGGATCTGCTCGCCTTCCGAATTGACGGATATGGTTTCGGTGACGGTCAGCGCGCCGGTCTGGCTAATCCGTATGTCGCTATTAAAATCGCTGATCCGCTCGTCGGCATGCGCAAGAGTTGCGAGGCAAGCGGAAATCGCCGCGACGATGACGGCGAAACGCCTCATCCGGCGAACGTCACTTTCGGCGGGTCGCGGTCGGCCGCATTCTCGATCTCGAAAAAGGGCGCGGGTTTGAAGGCACCCAGATTCGCCACGATGTTCGAGGGGAACTGCTCGATCATCACGTTGAAATCCCGCACCGCGCCATTGTAGTAGCGTCGCGCGAGTTGGATCTGATCCTCGATGTCGGCCAGCTCCTTCTGCAGGGACTGGAAGTTCTCGCTTGCCTTCAACTCGGGATAGGCCTCGGCAACCGCCAGCACGCGACCGATGGCGGCGGTGATCGCGGTTTCGGTCTGCGCACGCTGTGCAACGTCGCCCTGCGCCTGTCCCGCTGCGCGCAGGCGCGCCAGCTCGTCGAAGGTCTCGCGTTCGTGACCCGCATAGCCCTTCACCGTCTCCACCAGATTGGGAATGAGATCGGCACGACGCTTGAGCTGCGCCTCGATCCCACTCCACGCCTCGGCCACGACGTTTTTCCGGCGCACGAGACCGTTGAACATCGACACGGCCCATAGAGCCGCCACAACGATAATCGCAAGGAGAATCAGCCCGCCCATGCGCGCCAGCCTAGCGACTGCACATTATGGCGTCCATGGCACCACCGGCGTCGCCTGCGCCCGCGAATGCCCGCTTACGCTCTAACGCGTAAGGCCCTGCGACGAATACCTGTATCTGTTGGTTGTTCGGGCTCGCCGAGGGCGAATTGGTGCGCGCCTAGCTCGCGTAACAGGACTGATATCCGGTCATGAGCTGTCCGAACGTGCCTGGGTTGTAGGGAGTGCCAGACTGCCCCGGCGCGAGTTGCAGATTGAACGTCGCGCTCCAGGCCGTGAACGTGACGTGGACGGGGCTGCGCCCGATGTTTGTGACCGTGAATTTCTGGCCATCACTCGAGACGGCGACCGAATTTCCCGCCGGCCCACCACAGCAATAGGCTTCACAGGGCCAAGCCATCATTGCGGCTATAAGGAGAATGCGTTTCACGCGCTTTCGCCCTCAGATTGTGTCCATAAACAAACGGCAGAGTGGGCGTTGCGGTTCCGGCCTGAGCCCGGAACTCCCGCGCCCGGGCAGCCGTTTTTCAGAGAGGAGGCACAGATGATTCGCAAGCTCAAATCCGGCGAATACCGTCTCTATTCGCGCAAGAAAAATCCCACGACAGGGAAGCGCCGCAACCTCGGCACCTTTGCCTCGCGCGCCGCGGCGGAAAAACACGAGCGGGCGGTACAGTTTTTCAGGCGCCGCTGAAAATTCCTCGGACGCGCCTATGGGGTGAGCTCCACCTGATCGGCGAACGACCCGTCGCTGTCGCCCGAGCGAAAATGGGTGTTGGCCGTCACCCAGAAGATCGAGTTTCCGGTCTTCCAATGGCAGCCGAAATTTATCAGCGCCGAGTCGACTTTCGTTACGGTCCCGGCCCGAACCTGATTTTCGACCGGGCCCGAACTGCCGAACCGTGGAGCAACACCATTGCCGATACTGCTTCCGCCCTGCGCAAGGCAGGGACCGGCCAGGATCGGATCGATCAGGACCGCGGCCAAAGCGGTGATGCAACCGCGCACTTCGAAAGATCGTCTCGAATAATTTCTCGCCAGCTTAGTTCGCTGGGGACCAAACGTCGATTGTTGGCGTCGCGCCGCTTCCGTTCAATCCTCGATTTTCGTATGAAAGCGCCCGAATCGGGTCCAAGGAGGCAAACATGGCAAATCGTGAGCAGCGCTCCAACAGGGAGAAGAAAAAGCCCAAGGCCGACAAGACCAAAGCGAAGCCGGTATCGACACAAAGCTCTCCATTCGCGGAATCGCGCGATCAGAAGTCGCAACCGCCGGGAAAGAAGTAAGAGGCGATCGGGCCGGCGGCGCCGCCGATCAGAACAGCGCGTTGAATCGCTTGACCGCAGCGGCCGGGCCGTCGACGTGCTGCCAGACGGCGGAACAGACGGCGAGAAAATCGGCGCCGGCTTCGATCAGCGGCGAGGCATTGTCGATCGTAATTCCGCCGATTGCGACGCAGGGTACGATCATCAGTTCAGACCACCAGGCAAGCAGGTCGATGTCGGCGCGCGCAATTGTTTCCTTGGTGCGGGTAGGATGGAATGCACCGAAAGCGACATAGTTGGCGCCCGCGTCCGCGGCCTCAATGGCGAGATGCCGCGAGGCATGGCATGTGATTCCCACGACCCTATCCCTTCCGACAAGGTCGCGCGCCTCCCGATAAGACACGTCGCTCTGGCCGATGTGGACGCCGTCGGCACCGAACTCGGCGGCGAGATCCGCGCGGTCATTGAGAATGAAGGCAACGCCCGCGGATTGCACGATCGGCATCAGCCGATCCGCCGCGCGGCGGATATCGTCATCGGCGGCACCTTTCAGGCGTAGCTGCACAGAAGCAACGTCGCCGGCTTCGAGCGCTGCCATCAAGGCGGAAGCAAAACTCGCCGGTTCGAGCTCGGACGGCGTGATCAGATAAAGCCGGCAGCGATCGTTCACGCCGCTTCTTTTTCCCGCTCGCTGCTCCATTGTCCGCACGTGGCGAGACTGTTCATGCGGGCGCGGTGGGCGAAGGCGCGTTGCGCCTGCGGTACATTGACGGCCTTGCCGCTCCAGGCTTTCTGGGGCGCCGCCTGCAACGCGCGGCCATAGGAAAAGGTTAGCGGCCAGGGAAGGCCGGCATTCCGGTTCATGGCGTTGAGATGCGCCGTCGCCACTTCGTCCGACTGTCCACCGGACAGAAAGGCGATCCCCGGCACGGCGGCCGGTACGCAGGCTTTCAGACAGCGAATCGTGCGCTCAGCGACCTCATCGACGCTGGCCTGCCTGGCACACTTTACGCCAGGAACGATCATGTTCGGTTTGAGAACCATGCCTTCGAGTTCGACCCGCTGATTGAAGAGCGTATAGAAGACTTCCTTCAGCACCCATTCGGTTACGGCCGCGCAGGCTTCGATGTCGTGGTCGCCGTCCATCAGCACTTCGGGCTCGACGATCGGCACGATCGCTTCTTCCTGGCACAGCGCCGCATAACGCGCGAGCGCATGGGCATTCGTGCTGATCGCGGCAAACGTCGGCAGTCCGGCGCCGATATCGATAACGGCGCGCCATTTGGCGAAGCGCGCTCCCAGCGCGCGATATTGGACGAGCCGCTCGCGCAGGCCGTCAAGCCCTTCCGTGATCGTTTCCCCAGGGCACAGCGCCAGAGGCTTGGCGCCCAAATCCACCTTGATCCCCGGAACCGCGCCCGATTCTTCGATCAGTTTCACTAGCGGCGTACCGTCGGCCGCCTGCTGGCGGATGGTTTCGTCGTAGAGAATGACGCCGGAAATGCAGGACTTCATCGCATCACCAGTGCGGAACAGGAGTTCGCGATAGTCGCGCCGGTTCGTTTCCGTGGATTCGACACCGATCTTGTCGAAGCGCTTCTTGATCGTCCCCGAACTCTCGTCGGCCGCAAGAATGCCCTTGCCTTTGGCCACCATCAGATGCGCGATGCGCGCCAGTTCCGTCTTGTCCATGGTCAATGATCCCTGAATTTCACGAGCGCCGCCACACCCGGCAGCTCCCGTCCCTCAAGCCACTCGAGAAACGCTCCGCCCGCCGTCGACACATAGGAAAATTTGTCGGCAACCCTGGCCACGTTGAGCGCGGCGACCGTGTCGCCGCCGCCCGCGACCGATTTCAGCCGTCCTCCTTCGGTGCGCGTTGCCGCGTATTTTGCTGCGGCGATCGTTCCGCGCTCGAATGGCGGGGTTTCGAAAGCGCCGAAAGGCCCGTTCCAGACCAGCGTGCGCGCGTGGTCGAGCCGCGCGCAAAAGCCATCGACGGTTTGTGGTCCGACGTCGAGGATCATGTCGTCCGCTGCCACGTCCCTCACGCCGACTGTGCGAGTCTCCACGTTTGGTTTGAAATCCTTCGCAACGACTACGTCGACGGGCAGCACGATCGCGGCGCCTTCCGCATTTGCCGCGCTCATGATCCCGCTGGCCGTCGAGAGATGATCGCGTTCGCAAAGCGACTTGCCGACGTCGAATCCGCTTGCGGCCAGAAAAGTGTTCGCCATCGCTCCGCCGATGACCAGCACATCGACGCGGCGGACCAGATTTCCGAGCAGCGCGATCTTGGTCGATATTTTCGCGCCGCCGACGACAGCCATGAGCGGGCGTGCCGGGTGGTCGAGCGCCAGGTGAAGATGGGAGAGTTCGGCTTCCATCGCACGTCCGGCCGCCGAGGGCAGCAGGTGCGCGAGTGCTTCGGTCGTCGCATGGGCGCGATGCGCTGCGGAAAATGCGTCGTTGATGTAGATGTCGCCCAGCGAAGCGACGGCTTCGGCGAACTCCCGATCATTGGCCTCTTCTCCCGGATGAAATCGGGTATTCTCCAGAAGAAGAACCTCGCCGTCTTTCAGCCGGGTGACCGCCTCCAGCGCTGGTGCGCCTGCACAGTCCTCCGCAAATTCGACCGGCCGTCCGATGGCCGCCGCCAGTGCCGGAACGAGAGGCTTCAGCGACATCGATGGGTCGCGTCGCCCCTTCGGCCTGTCGAAATGGGAAAGCACAATCACGCGGGCGCCTTTCGCCGCCAGTTCCCGCAGCGTCGGCGCCTGCCGCTCGATCCTTAGCGCATCGCCGACCTCTCCGTTTTTCATCGGGACGTTGAGATCGTCCCGTACGAGCACGCGTCTGCCCGCAACGGCGAGATCGTCGAGCGTGCGGAATTCCTGCATCAGGACAGAGCGCCCATCGCTACCGCGACGTCCGCCATGCGGTTGGAGAAGCCCCATTCATTGTCGTACCACGACATGACGCGAACCAGAGTGCCGTCGATGACCTTTGTTTGATCCAGCGCGAAGCTTGACGACGCGGGATTGTGGTTGAAGTCGGACGATACGAGCGGCACCTCGACGATGTCGAGCACACCCTTGAGGGCTCCCAATGCGGCGGCTTTCGCGGCCTGGTTCACCTCGTCCACGGTCGTGGGCCTCTTTGCCACGAACTTGAAATCGATAAGGGAGACGTTCGGCGTCGGTACCCGCACGGCTACGCCATCGAGCTTGCCATCGAGTTCGGGCAATACGAGGCCCACCGCTTTGGCCGCTCCCGTCGAAGTGGGAATGATCGACTGGGCGGCAGCGCGCGCGCGATAAAGATCCTTATGCAGCTGGTCGAGTACCGGCTGGTCGTTGGTGTAGCTATGGATCGTGGTCATGAATCCCTGGGCGATGCCGACCGCGTCGTTCATCACCATGGCGACCGGGGCCAGACAATTCGTCGTGCACGATGCGTTTGAGACGACGAGATGTTCCCTGGCGAGCTGGCGATGGTTCACTCCGAACACCACTGTGAGATCCGCGCCGTCCGCCGGGGCAGAGATCAGCACGCGTCTCGCGCCGGCGGCGAGGTGCGCGGATGCTTTCTCTTTGGAGGTGAAGATGCCAGTGCATTCGAGCGCGATATCGACACCAAGTTCCTTGTG
>DASXMF010000002.1:0-27937 GCA_036495845.1 Rhizomicrobium sp. | reverse complement strand
ACCGCCGAGATCGAGATCGTAGACGAACTGGCTGCCGATGATCACGGCAGGAATCTCGGGCATGAGATACATGGTGGCCTGCCCGAATTTCCAGAGCTTGCCGCTGCCGTTCCAGGAGTCGCTGTAGACGGCCAGCCACGTATCTTCGTCGAGATAGAGCCTGCGCCGGGAGACGACGTCGTGCGCGCCCTGGCGCAAAGTGCCTTCGACCACCCACACGCGGTGCAGCTCGTAGCGCAGGTCGTCGGGATTGGCGTGGCGCGGTCCCAGAATCTCGGTGGTCGGGCGCGTGTAGAAGCGGTTGTTGTTGTAGGGGACGAACATCTCCTTCTTTCCGATCAATTTGAAATCGAAGCGGTCGAGACCGCCGAAGAAGATGTAGTACTCGTCGAGACTCTCGAAGCCCGCCGCGTCGGAATCCGGTGTGTCGTAGGAAATGGCCGGCCCGCGACGCACGCGATGCTCGCCCGGCAGGACGCGCCAGGCGTCGAAATTGAATCGGGCGATGTCGATGGGCTGCCAGTCGAGATAGCCTTCGCCCACTTTGGAGGGCGGCGCAGTTTCAAGATGCAGCGTCTTGAAATAGTAGCCGTCAAACGAATCCGGCGTCGCGTCGGGATAGTAATATGGAAAATCGGCCACCTCGCTGTAGCCGCTGGCAAGCTCGATCGTGCCGTCTGCCGACACGACCCACGTCTTCAGCTGCAGCTCCCGCGCCGGACCCCAGAACGCGAGCAGGTGATTCCACATCGCCTCGAATCCGTTCTGCGGGATCGGAAAGGGAATACCGCCTGCGGCGCCCACGACTCCGTAGACGATGCCCTCGGGTGCTGCATGCGCGCGCGTCGCGTTTGAGAACACGTTGGCGTAGACCGACTGAGGCGCGGCGGCGCTGCGATGCGTGGGATAGATGTCCATGCGATAATCGGGATATTTCCGGAACAACGCCATTGCGCCCTCCGGTAAATAATTGGCGTAGGCGTCAGCATTCTTTGCGGTAATGAAAAATCGCGGCTTCTCCCCCGCGAACGGGTCCGGCCGGACACCGCCTTCGCGATAGCCCGGCGAAGAAACCGTGGTGCCGCCCGTCCAGGCAGGGATTGTCCCGTCCTTGTTGCCCGCGCGTTCGGCGCCGAGCGGGGTCAGCACGGTCTTGAGTTGTTGCGCCTTCTCGGCCGTAACCGCGGCGTGGCACGGGACGGACAACGTCATCCCTGCCGCAAGGGACACCAAGAGGGGCACGACGCACCGCATCCGGTATCCTTTCTGCTGTTTTGGGGAATATCCGCAAGTCCTGTATGTTCGTTTATACGTCATAACGCGAGCGCAAGCATCAATTCGGGGGACGAGGGTGGAGCGAACGGCCCCTGCGCCGGTGATATTATGCAAAGAGGCGCGGCGCCGGCCCGGCCGCTCGTGGGCTGCATCGTTGTTCGCTTTGTGGGCGGCGGGCACAACGCCCGCACTGGGCGCCGATCTTCTTCAGGGAGACGGCTGGGATTTGCGCTGGGACAACACGCTCCGGTACACCACCGCATTCCGGCTCGCTCATTATGACGAAGCGCTCGTCGCCGACCCCAACGCGGACGACGGCGATCGAAATTTTGCACCCGGACTTATTTCGAACCGTCTCGATCTGCTCTCCGAGCTCGATATCTCGAACGGGCCGTTTGGCGTAGAGGCGAGCGGCGCCGCCTGGTACGACTCCGTCTATCATCAGACGAACGACAACGATTCTCCGGCCACCTTCAATCCCTTCAGCGTTCCCCACAATCATTTCACGCGCGCCGTCGAGACTCTTCATGGCGAGGATGCGGATCTGCTGAACGCCTTCGCCTATGGCAGCTTCAACCTGGGCGACACTCCGGTATCCGTACGAGTCGGGAGGCACACGCTTCTGTGGGGCGAAAGCCTGTTCTTTGCCGAAAACGGCATCGCCGCAGGCCAGGCGCCCGTCGATGCGATCAAGGCGGCAAGCGAACCCGAAGCCGAGGCGAAGGAGCTTTTTCTGCCCGTCGGCCAGGCATCGGCGACGATCCAGCCGCGGCCGTGGCTCTCTTTCAGCTTCTACGATCAGTTCGAATGGCGGCGCACGCGGCTGCCGGGCTCGGGCAGTTATTTCAGCGATGCCGATTATCTCGATGCGGGTGGCGAGCGGCTGATCGTTGCTCCGAACCAATATCTCTACCGCACCGCGGACATCGTGCCGCCATCTTCGGGGCAATACGGCGCAGCCATGCATATCAGCCTCGCCGATGTGGATTACGGACTCTACGCGTTGCGCTTCAACGCCAAGGAGCCGCAGATTCTGATCTTCACGCAACCTGCACCAGGCGGCGGCACGACAGGCGCGTACTGGCTAGCCTTTCCCACCGGCATCGAGGCCTACGGAGCGAGCTTCAGCACCTATGTTGGCGAGAGCACGCTGGCAGGCGAAGTCTCCGTGCGGCGAAACATGCCGCTGGTCAGCCAGACCCTGTTCTCGCTTCCGGGCGCGAATGGCGGCGGTTATGGCGGTGCGGTTTACGCATCCCTTCGAGCGCCGGGAAATCCGCAACCGGGGGGAGATATTTCGTCGACCCTGTCATACGCTGTTGGCGACACGCTCCAGGCGCAGATGTCGAGCGTTTCGACCCTGTCTCCAAACGCGGTTTGGGATAGCGCCGATCTCAGTGCGGAGGTCGCACTCAACGACCGTCTCGCCGTTACGAGCGGTGTTGCGCAACTCGCCGCAGGACGCAACCCGTTTGCGGTCGCCATGCGCGCCGTGCTGGAGCCGCAATTTTACGAAGTGTTGCCTGCGCTCGATCTGTCCACCCCGATCGGACTCGGTTACGACCTTGCGGGGCGATCGAGCGTGGATTCGTCAATGAACTACGGCGCGGGCGATGCCGAATTCGGCGTTACGGCGACCTGGCGAAAGGTGTGGCAAGGCTCGATCACGCTGACGCATTTCTTCGGGCCGCAGAACCGCCAGCCCTTCGCCGATCGCGATTTCGTTTCGATCAGCATCCAGCGCACGTTTTAGACGGGTTGAATTGAAATGAAGACATCCCCTCCGTCTCGCGCACCGGATAAATCCGGATGCGCTCGCCACCCCGCATCAAGTGCGGGGCAGGCTCTGCCCCGCAAGCGGGGGAGGAAAACGGCGACGCTGATCGATGGTTCGGAGTAACGCCGGCGCGAGCTATCCCGCAATCCACAAGAGGAGAAAGAGCGTGTTGTTGTCGGAGGCGTGGCTGCTCGAACCGTCGAACTGATTGTAGAAAGTATATTGCAGCGATAACCGCGGGTTGAACCAGGTCGGAAACGAAGAATCCTTTTTTCCGGACGGCACGTAGGCGATTTCCCATGTCCAGCCCGAGCTGTTGGGGCTTCCTCCGTAGAGCGCCGTGTCTGAAGTTCCCGTCGTCTGAAAATACTGCCCGCTTAGCGTGAAGGTGTTCTGATAGCTGTAGGACGCGTTGACGCGAAACATGTCGAGCGTGTCCTTTGCGTTCGATCCCAGAAGCACGCTGCTTTCGTTGAGCGCCTGGTTCTCGTGAATGTAGGTGATGTAGCCGGCGACGATGTTGTCGGGATCGCCGGTGTAGTTGTACGTCGCGTCGAGCGCCACGTCCGTCAGATGGTCCGACCTTCCTGTTGCGTCGTCGCCGCCGACAAAGACGTTGGTGTCGAGTCCAAAGGTTCCAAGTTCGAAGTAGTGATTACCGAAATCGTGCTGCAGGGCGACGCGCCAGTAGGGCATGACGCCGTCGAAGGAGTTCGTGCCGCTGACGGGGACGACTCCAAGGGCATTGCGCACGTCGCGCCCAAGCCCCTTGTAGAGGTCGACTTCCGCATAGACGAGGTCGTTCCAGAGCGCGTAGCCGCCGGCGCCGAGCACCGCCTGCGAAAGCCCGCCATCCACAATCGTTCCCGCCGCCGGCGTCGGCGCAAGGCCGGAGGCGGCGAAGGGGAAACCCCATGCGGGCATCGAATTCCACGGGTCGGTGAGGGTGGGATTATTGTTGACGGTCAGTCCCGCAACCACCGGCTTGTCGAACAGTTTGCCTGACTGGGCGAAGCGCAGGTCGACATTGTCCCAGTGCAGCTGCTTGGCAATGCCGTCATAGGTGATCTGCGAAAAGACGCCGACGGAATCGAGGATTTTCCCGGCGCCGAAAATCGAAATCTGATCGATGGCGGGATTGTCATTGGGAGCGAAGCCGGGTGCGGCGCCTCCCGGCTGGTCGGCGGACGTGTGCGTGAGCGAAGCCTGCAACATGGCCGCCAGTGGCACGTGGCTGCCGCTATCGTTCCCGACATAACCGTTGAGCTTGAATTGCCGGCCATAGGCGGTTAGCTGCGGCCCAAATGCGCCGATGTGACAGGTCGCGCAGGGCTGGCCGGTCTGGCGAGCGAAACTCGGCACGGCGGAGGCGCCGTTCGTCGAGGCCAGATAGGGCAGGGTGATCATCGGGAGGATCAATATTCGGGCCTCCCAGCTTCGGACTAAGCGACTGGGGGGCCTCGTTTTCCGAGCGCCGACGTGGCCCATGATCATCCCTCTGGTGCCATGTTCTTGCGAATAAGACGCAGTAGCGTCGGGTTTTATTCCGGGGCGAGGTGCATTCATCAAGACCCGTTCGGAGCGGGCATTCCGTCAATCGGGCGATCCCGTTGCGATCGAATTCCGGCAGGTTTGTCCGCAATCAATTGGCGGGCGTGGCCGCGCCATTGATTCCGTTCTGCGCGGTCCGTTTGGAGTCCAGCGACTGGAAGAGTTTCGCGAATTCGCGTCCGGCGAGACCGGGCATCGCGGCGGATTTTGCAGACGCTTCGTTGACGGGGCTGCCCACCACGACGAGGCCGACCATGCCGAGCACTCCATGCGGAGCGCAGCGGTAGCCATAGATTCCGGGGACAGTAAAACGGACCGTGAAGTTCTCGCCGATCTCACCTGAAAACGAGTTGGCACCGGCCGGAATCATGCCGTCGACGGATTGGACATTGTGACCCTTGTCCACGGCCAGGAAATGCACCGTGTCGCCCGGAGAAATTCTGAGCAATTGCGGTGCGAACTGCATATCGCCATCGGCGCCGTGGTTGAGCATCCTGACGTCGAATTCGGCGGCCGATGCGGCATAAATCCAGGCGCAGGAGAATAGTGCTCCCAAAACGAGTCTTACTCGAGACATCGAACGATCCCTTTGCGTGACCCGAATTGGACGTGGACGTGCGGACCATTATTCCGCATCCGCACGAAACGTCTTTATTTTGGATTCAAGCTGTCGCTGGGGAATAGTCACGCGATTCAAACGTCGTCGCCTACACGCAGACTCAAATTTCGGAGCGTGCCGGGAATAACACGGCGCCATTCTTCGTCTTGGTGACATGGAAGCGGGCGCGGGCTCCGTGCCGCACGCCGTCATCACGCGGAAAAGAGGAGTTACGAATGGGAAACAGATTCAAACTTGCGCTGGGTTTCTTGCTGCTGGCATCCCCGGCCCTGGCGGGAGCAATTCCCGCGGCGCCGGTGTTCAAGATCACGAAGCTGATATCGGATCAGGCCGGCAAAGCGAAAAACACGGATCCAAATCTCGTCAATGCCTGGGGCCTCTCGCAGTCACCGGGTGGACCGCTCTGGGTCTCCGATAATGGTACGGGCTTGTCGACGGTCTATAACCAGGGCACAGGGGTCAACACCGGTCTCGTCGTGACCATCCCCAGCGGCCAGCCCACCGGCACCGTTTATTCGGTCAGCGGATTCAATATCAAGGAGGGCAACAAGAGCGGGAACGCGGTATTCCTTTTCGATTCCGAGGCAGGAATCATTTCCGGATGGAACCCGAATGTTGACGCAACCAACGCGATCGCCGGTTACGACGGCTCCGCGCAGGGCTCGATCTACAAGGGTCTGGCGATCGATACGACGAGCAACCTTTTGTTCGCCGCCGACTTTCACAACAACCAGGTGCAAATCTTTGACAGCAACTGGAATCTGGTCGGAGCCTTTACCGACAGCACTCTGCCCAGACGCTTTGCACCATTCGACGTCGCCGTTTTCAACGGCAAGGTGTATGTCACGTTTGCCAAACAGGACAGGGCCAAGCACGACGAAGTGGACGGTCCCGGACTGGGTTATGTCGACATCTTTGACGAAAAGGGAAACTTGCTGCAGCAGCTGACCGGCCAGGGCCCGCTCAATGCGCCCTGGGGCATGGCGATCGCACCCTCGAGTTTCGGTTCCTTTGCCAACGATCTGCTGGTCGGCAATTTCGGCGACGGCTGGGTCAATGCCTTCGATCCGGCCACCGGCGCTTATATCGGTCCGTTGAGCACGAAGAATGGCCCGATCGCGATCAAGGGTCTCTGGGGTCTTGATGCGGTTCCGAACGGCGACATCACCTTCTCTGCGGGGCCGAAGAAAGAGAGCCACGGTCTCGTCGGACTGATTACCGCCAGGTAGCAGGGGAATCCCCGCCTGTTTCTTGGGGCGGCCAAACGGCTCGTCAGGCGCTTCCCCCCTCCCCGCCCGCGCCATCGTGCGCACGAGCCGCAAGGCAACACCGCTCCCGATCAAAGCGATCGGGAGCGGTGAACTTTTTGGCGAGAGCCTTTGTCCGGAAGAAATATTACGCGTGCTGGCAGATCTGCCTTGCTCCGTTCACCGAAACGTACCAGCCGACACCATGGCAACGCATGCATTTCGCGCGCAATGCACCGTCTTGTTGCCTTACGTGCTCGTCTTCGATAGCGCACAAGAGGGCGAGAGAGGGAGTAGACGCGCGCCACGAAAGCGCCTGAGCGTCGCCGCGGCGCCAGATGGATGCGCTCGCTTCGACTTGTACGCCATTCGACAAGAGCGGTGGGACGACGATTCGGAATCCGAATTGCGGCAGCGTGAGGCGAAACAGTTCGATCGCGGCGTCCGTATGGGCTTGCACTTCGAGCAGCCGTTCCATGCGCGAATGTCCGCGCGCGCCGGCTGCCACCAGATTCGCGGCGCGCCGAATGGCTATTTCCTCGCCCGTTGCGGGGCCGGAGGTCTGCGGCCTGCCGGACGTGACCGCATGGGCTGAAAGCATACTCAGCATTACCCTCCAATAAAACCGATACAGTAAGTTAATATACCTATTCGGAATGCATTGCAAGAGGTATTCTGTTGGGGAAAGGTGCGCCCCCGCAATTTGCAGCGAACGGGCGGGTGTCCGCCATCGCGGCGCAGCGGGATCGATCCAGACAGGGATTCATGACGATGGCCGGCACGCGAATGAGACGATTCTGGATGATCATGGGCATTCTCGTCCCGTCCGTCCTGGGGTCGCCCGCCTTCGCCCGCGGAGCACCGGACTCCTTCGCCGATCTCGCGAGCCAGCTGCTGCCGACGGTCGTGAACATCTCGACGACGCAAACCTTGAAGGCGGGCTTGCCCCAGGGGGCACTTCCCGAATTGCCGCCCGACTCGCCTCTGCACGATCTGTTCCGTGATTATCTGCAGAGAAACAAGAATCTGCCTCGCCACATAACCGCTCTGGGCTCGGGTTTCGTCATCGATCCTTCGGGTCTGATTGTCACCAACGATCACGTCATCGACGGCGCGGACCAGATTTCCGTCACCTTCAATGACGGAACCGTGTTGCCGGCGACGGTGGTCGGCCGCGACGAGAAAACCGATCTGGCTCTTGTGCGCGTCCATGCGAAGTCGCCGCTCGCCGCGGCGCATTTCGGCAATTCGGACGAGGCACGCGTTGGCGATTGGGTGATTGCGATAGGCGATCCGTTCGGCCTTGGAAGCTCCGTCACCGCCGGTATCGTCTCCGCGCGAAACCGCAATATTGCAGCGGGCCCGTATGACGATTTCATCCAGACCGATGCTCCGATCAACCGCGGAAATTCCGGCGGCGCGCTGTTCGACATGCAAGGCAACGTCGTCGGGGTCACCTCGGCGATCTTCTCGCCGAGCGGCGGCTCCGTGGGTGTCGGTTTTGCCATTCCCTCCAACATGGCGCGCGACGTCGTTGCCCAATTGCGCACCTATGGTGCGGCCCGCAGGGGCTGGATCGGTGTGCGAATCCAGCAGGTCACGAGCGATATCGCCGAAAGTCTTGATCTGGTCTCGGCGACGGGCGCCCTTGTTGCGGATGTGACGCCCAACGGCCCGGCAGCAAAGGCAGGCTTGCAAAACGGCGATCTCATTGTGGCCTTCGACGGAAAGCCCGTAGTGGATTCCCGCTCTCTGCCACGCATGGTGGCCGACACGCCGGTCGGAAAATCCGTGGGTATCGGTGTGCTGCGTAAGGGCAGCAAGGAAGAGCTGCGGGTGACCGTCGCGAAGCTCGATGAAAGCGCCAATGCACCGGCTCCCGCGAAATTGTCCAGTCTGTCGGTGCCGAATATCGTGTCCCGCCTTTCGCGGCTGGGATTCGGGATGGCGCCGCTCGACGACGAGCTGCGGGCAAAGTTCAAGCTCGGCGGCAACGTAAAGGGCGTCGTGATCACCGACGTCGATCCCGATGGCCCCGCGGCCGAAAAAAATCTCCAGCCGGGAGACGTCATTCTGGAAGTGCAGAACGAAGCGGTGCACTCGCCCGATGACGTGACCAGGCGCGTGGAAGCTGGCGCCAAGGCTGGCCGCAAGGCCGTGCTCCTGCTCGTAAGCCGCGACGGCCAGGTGAACTATGTCGGATTGAGTCTGGGCGAGCCCGGATAGCCATCTCGCGGCGATGATCTGGGACGCAGTGCTGGTCGCCGGGCCGACGGCGGGCGGCAAGTCGAAACTGGCGTTGGCGCTCGCCCGGAAATTCGCCGGAACGCTCGTCAATACCGATTCGATGCAGGTCTATCGCGAGGCGCGGATCCTCACCGCGCGTCCCGACGAGGCGGATATTCGCCATGCGCCGCATCGGCTCTATGGCCATGTCGGCGTCCGCGAACCCTATTCGGCGGCACATTTTGGAACCGATGCCTCCCTTGCGTATGCCGAAGCGCGCGAACGGGGCCGCCTGCCCATCTTCGTCGGCGGCAGCGGACTCTATTTCAGCGCGCTCACCCGGGGTCTTGCGAACATTCCCCCGGTCCCCGATGCCGTTCGCCGGAAGGTGAGGGCGCGCCGCGCCCTTCTGGGAGCCGATGCCTTTTTCGCGGAGTTCGCCGCGCGAGATCCCAAATCGGCGGCACGTTTGCGCGCGAGCGATACGCAGCGTGTGCTACGGGCAGCCGAAGTGCTCGAGGCGAGCGGGCAATCGATATCCGAGTGGCAGCGCGTTCCCGGGAGCGCGCCGCTTTCGGGCGCAAGGCTTGCCCGTTTAGTCCTGTCGCCCACTCGAAGCGAGCTGCATCGGCGCATCGACTCCCGCTTCGAGTCGATGATCGCCGCGGGCGCACTCGACGAAGCTGCATCTCTTCGCGGACTCGATCCTGCGCTTCCCGCCGCAAAAATTCTCGGCTTGCGCGAGCTTTGGGCCGTGCTGGACGGGTCCATGGACCTTTCTGCCGCGAAAGCCGCCGTGAAAACGGGGACTCGACAATATGCCAAGCGGCAACGGACGTGGTTTCGCCACCGCATGGCCGACTGGACGTGGATCGAGGCGGACGAGACAGATGCGGCGATTGAGCAGGTGCTCGCACAAATGGGATGACGAGCTTCGATTTCGCTACGCCGGGTTTTCCATGCTGAACATTTCAGTGTCGTCGTCATAGGCGAACAGTTCGCCAAACCGCGCCCAGCCCACGACGGCGCGCAGTGTCTGTTCCGCCATGTCGGGCGTCATGTGATCCTCGAGCTCGTCGAGGAAACGGGATTTCGGCGCGGTGTGGCTGTCGCGCTCGTCGAGCACCTTGCGGATATGGGAAGCGAACGGGACGTAGCGGATGAGAAGTCGCGCGAAAATGCGCTTGCGCTCGTCGGTCTCCTCGTCCGCGAAGCGCTTGCCGGTTTCTGTGAGCTTGATGTCGCCGCCTTCGACTTCTGCCATGCGTAACAGTTGCAACGTTTCGACCACGGGAAACAGCTCGTCGATTTCCATCTGCAGGTCGGAGGCGATGTCGGGAAGGTCGGCCCTGCCATTGTAGGGCGCGGACGACACGGCTTCGACCAGACCGGAAATCAGCCCCACGGGAACTTCCGGCAGGATCATCGCGAATCCGGTGCCGGGAATGCGGTCGAGCTTCGGCGCCAGCCGGTCGGTTCGCCTCGCCGTCATCTCCACATAGATGCGATCGACGAGCGCGGCGAAGTCGGGATCGTTGCGGTCGCGCGGCTGGCGCAGCGGCACCTTGATCTCGGTGACGATCCGTCCTGGATTGGTGGAGAAGAGCAGCACGCGGTCGCACATGAGCACCGCTTCTTCGATATTGTGCGTCACAAGGATGATGCCCTTGATCGGAAGCTGTCCCTCCGACCACAATTCGAGAAGATCGGTGCGCAGGTTTTCGGCGGTGAGAACGTCGAGCGCCGAGAACGGTTCGTCCATCAGCAGAACATTGGGGTGGACGACGAGCGCACGCGCGAAACCGACGCGCTGGCGCATACCGCCCGAAAGCTCGCGCGGATAGGCGGATTCGTAGCCGTCGAGCCCGATGAGATCGATCGCCGCAAGCGCGCGCGTGCGGATCTCATCGGAGGGAAGCCTGAGCGCTTCGAGGCCCAGTTCCACATTCTCGAGCACCGTCAGCCAGGGAAAGAGCGCGAAGCTCTGGAAGACCATGGCGATGCCGCCGGCCGGGCCGTCCACCGGATTTCCGAGATAGGTGACGCTGCCGCCATTGGGGCGCGCAAGGCCGGAGATCAATCGCAGCAATGTCGATTTGCCCGAACCCGAGCGGCCGAGCAGTCCCACGATCTCGCCCTGTTTGAGCGTCAGATCGACACAATCCAGGACAACGAGCTCGCCGCCGCCGGGCTTCGGGAAGGCGCGACAGACTCCTTGAACGTCAAGCAGGACGGGCGCTTCCATGGGTCACGTGCCTTTCCTCAAGCGTGAGTAGTGAGTAGTGAGTAGTGAGTGGTGAGTAGCCAGGCTGACCTCTAGGATTTTTTCGTTTGCAGGCTCCGGATCAGAGCTCTGAGCATGCGGCCGAGCGTGCTGCAGCGTTCGAGCAGGGGAGCGACAGATTCTTCGGCGGCGATTTTCACTATGTGCGCAATCAGCAGATGTGTCTCTAACTCTTTGAGCGAGCCTTGTGAAATGCGAAGAAATTGAATGAATGACCGTGTATTCTCGCGTCCGTAACCTTCCGCAATGTTCGCCGAAACCGAAACTGCAGACCGTCGGATTTGCGACGTCAATCCGAACATCTCCTCTCGAGGAAAGCCTCTCGTCACGATGTAACAGGCTTCGGCGAGATCGATCGCATCCTGCCAAACCCAAAGGTCCTGACACGAATTGATGCGTTGGCTCAATCATAGTCCCTCTCACTACTGACTACTCACCACTCACCATTCACCATTCACCACTCGCTGTTCACCTCTTCCTCACGTCAGCCGGTACTTGCGCTCGGCGTACCAGTACAAGGGCCGCCAGAATACGCGATTGACGAGCGCGACGAGCGCGCTCATCACCGCCATGCCGAGAACGATGCGCTGAAAATTCCCGGCCTCCGTTGCCTCCATGATATAGGCGCCCAGTCCGTGCGCGTGCAGCGTACGGTCGCCCCAGGTTACCCATTCCGCGACGATCGCCGCGTTCCACGATCCGCCCGAAGCGGTGATCGCACCGGTGACATAGAACGGAAACACGCCGGGTAATCCCACCTTTCGCCACCACAGCCAGCCCCGCACCTGCAGGTTCGCGCTCGCGTCGCGCAGTTCCGAAGGAAGACCCGAAGCGCCTGCAACGACATTGAAGAGAATGTACCATTGGGTGCCCAGCACCATCAGCGGCGAAAGCCAGATGTCGGGATTGAGCCGCCACGAGACGATGGCCGATACCGCGACCGGAAACAGCAGATTGTTCGGGAACGCGGCCAGGAATTGCGCGACCGGTTGTACGATGCGCGCGAGCTTCGGGCGCAGACCCACATAAATCCCGATCGGCGTCCACACCACGCTCGCGATACCAATGAGGACGAATACGCGCAACAGGGTCACGAGTCCGAGCGACCCGGCATCGAACACGTCGGTCCAGGAAATGCTCTGCGCGCAGTAGCGCACCACGCGCAGAACGGCGTAGGAAATCGAAACGAACAGGAGCCCATACCAGAGTATGTCGGTCGCCCGCGTCCATAGCGGATTTCGCACCAGCGAAATCCGCACGGGTGGCGGCGGCGCCAGCCGAAACGACCAACGCAGTGCGGCTTTGAAGGGTGCCGCGATCGCATCGATCAACTGCGAGCGGCGGAACATCGTCAGCATCCAGGATTGCGGCGGTTCTTCGTTCTGCTCCTGCTCGAAGCGGAATCGGTCGGACCACGTGATCAGCGGCCGGAACAGGAGCTGATCGTAGATGAGAATCACGATCAGCATGGTCAGGATCGCCCACAGGATTGCGCCGAGCTTTTTGTGGGCGATGGCGAGCGCGATATATGAGCCCACTCCGGGAAGCGCGATGGAGGTGTGGCCGACGCTGATCGCTTCCGCGGCGACCACGAAGAACCAGCTCCCCGACATCGACATCATCATGTTCCAGACGAGCGAAGGCATCGCGAAGGGCGTTTCGATCCGCCAGAAGCGCGCCCAGGCGCTGAGTCCGAAGACGCGGCCGGCTTCCTCGAGTTCCGGCGGCACGGTGCGCAGCGATTGATAGAAGCTGAAGGCCATGTTCCAGGCCTGGCTGGTGAAGATCGTGAAGATCGCAGCCAGTTCCGCGCCCAGCACCCGCCCGGGCGACAGCGACAGAAAGAACACGTAGGTGATCGACAAATACCCCACGATGGGGATCGACTGGAGAATGTCGAGCAAGGGAACCAGCAGGGCTCCCGCGCGCGCGCTCTTGGCCGCCCATGTGGCGTAGGTGAAGGTGAAAGCCAGCGAAACGACGAGCGCAGCAAGCATGCGCAGGGTTGTGCGCAAGGCATAGCCCGGCAGTGCCCAGGGGCTCAGGGACAAAGGATTAGATTTCAGCGTCGAAAGCGGTGCAACCAGACTGCGGCTTTCGTCGCTGAGGACGACGATTGCGCCGAGTACGAGAATTGCCGCCAATACGTCCCAGCGGCCTGGCAGAAGGCCGCGGGCGCTGATCGAGACAGGCGGCAGGATTTTCATCTGCGGGCCTCAGCGACGCGGCGGCGGGACGCGGCCCCGCGTGCGCCCGCGCGGCCCAAAGGGTTCCCGCTTTTCGTGCCGGAATTTTTCCTTTGTTGCAATCCTCGGCGTTCGATGAGGCCGGTTCGATGCGCTCGGATTGTGCGTGATGAAAGACTCTTTCTCACGATTTGCGAGATGGCGTCGCAAACTATTGCGCCGCGCTTTGCCTTCGGCGTAAAAGCCTCGCGACGATGACGGATGCGTGAAAATCACGCGGCGAAGAGCGGCGCACCTCACCCGGGCATTTTGCGGTTGAAGCGGCAGTCCGCAGCCGGCGACGGGAAGAGGGCAGAGGCACGCGCCGGTTGGGATCGGTCGGGTAGGCCACCCATCCTTTCGTAGCCGGGTCTTTTCCGGGCGTTCGCGGCGACTGCCCAGGTCGGCGGGGCTCGCCGTCATGCGGGCGAGGGGATTCTCGAAAAGTGAGAGCCGGTTTGGAAAAGCGATGCGACTCCGTGACGATCTTTAACGAATTTCGGCAAGATTCCCGTCGTGGGGCGAACCTCGCGGCGCCCGGAGATTTCGCGGGCCGGGGCTCGGAAATGCAAGCGAGACAAGGGAAGAAGGCGAGTCGGACGCGTCTCTTCGAAACTCCGAAGACCGGTTCTTGCCGGTAGGAAAGGAACGGGCACAAAGGACATGTTCGGCAGCCTTCTCGGCATTCTCTCGAGCGACATGGCCATCGATCTCGGTACGGCCAACACGCTCGTCTATGTGAAAGGCCGCGGCATCGTTCTCAACGAACCCTCGGTCGTCGCCACCATAACGAACCGCGGCGGCAAGAAGCAGCTCCGCGCGGTCGGCAACGACGCCAAGATGATGCTGGGCAGGACGCCCGGAAATATCGAGGCAATCCGCCCGATGCGCGACGGCGTCATCGCCGATTTCGAGATCGCGGAAGAGATGATCAAGCATTTCATCCGCAAGGTTCACAACCGGCGTTCCTTCGCCAATCCGATGATCATCGTCTGCGTGCCGTCGGGCTCGACGGCCGTCGAGCGCCGCGCCATTCAGGAATCCGCGCTCTCCGCAGGCGCCCGCCGCGTATTTCTTATCGAGGAGCCGATGGCCGCCGCAATCGGCGCCGGACTTCCGGTTTCCGATCCGACCGGCTCGATGGTGGTCGATATCGGCGGCGGCACCACGGAAGTCGCCGTATTGTCCCTTGGCGGCATCGTCTATTCGCGCTCGGTGCGCGTGGGCGGCGACAAGATGGACGAGGCGATCATCGCCTATATCAGGCGCCATCAGAATCTCCTGATCGGAGAAGCGAGCGCCGAGCGCATCAAGAAACAGATCGGATCGGCTTCTCCGCCCATCGATGGCGCCGGCGTCACCATGGAGATCAAAGGCCGCGACCTCTTGAACGGCGTGCCCAAGGAGATCACCATCACCCAGCGCCATATCGGCGAAGCGCTGGCGGAGCCGACGAGTGCGATCGTCGAGGCGGTGAAGGTTGCGCTCGAGGCGACTCCGCCGGAACTCGCCGCCGATATCGTCGACAAGGGCATCGTGTTGACCGGCGGGGGATCGTTGCTGGCCAATCTCGATCAGGTCCTGCGCGAGGAAACCGGCCTACCGGTCAGCATCGCCGACGATCCGCTCTCCTGCGTGGCGTTGGGGACGGGCCGCGTTCTCGAAAATGCGAAAATCATGCGCCACGTTCTGACGACGGCTTTCTGATCCTCGGGGGTGCGTTCGACGGGTTGGTGACGAGATGGCGAATGGGACTTTGAGACTCTCGCGTGGCCGAAACGGCAATCAGCTGTCGCTCGCCATACTCGCGGTTGTCGCGCTCACCATCGTTTTTCTAGGCCGCGTGCAACCGACCCTGTTCGACCGCGGGCGCGCCTACGTTTCGGATCGAACGGCGCCGATCCTCGAAATCGTGCGCATGCCCGTGCGTACGACCGTTCAGTGGGCGGGAAGCCTCGCGGACCTGTTCACCGTCTATGGCGAAAATCTGCGGCTGAAGGAGCAGAACGCGCGGCTGCGGCAATGGCAGAATGCGGCTCTCATTCTCGACCAGCGGCTGAAGCGCTATCAGCTTTTGTTGAATGCGGTGCGTGACCCCGAGACCGCGAACGTGACCGCCCATGTCATCGGCCGCTCGACGCGTCCGTTCCTCAGCACCATGATTCTCGATGCGGGCCGTCGCGATCGCGTCAAACCCGGCGAAGCCGTCGTCGACGAACGCGGCATGATAGGGCGCATCTTTCTGGCGGGCGACCACACGTCCTGGGTCATTCCGCTGACCGATCTGAACAGTCGGGTTCCGGTTTCCATCGAGCCCGGCAATGTTCAGGCCATGCTGGCGGGCGACAATACGTCTGCGCCGATTCTCGAGATTGCCGCACAAGGATCGGCGGTCAAGGACGGCGAGGAAGTGACGACGTCCGGCGACGGCTTGCTGCTGCCGCCCGGCCTGCTGGTCGGCAAGACGGTCCGCGACGGAGGCGCATTTCGCGTTTCCCTTTTCGCCGATGCGGGCAGAAGCAACGATGTGCGGATATTGGACCTTAAGGCGGCTCCCGAGAAACCTCCGGTTCCAACGGGAAGCGACCTGCCTGTTGCGGCTGCCGGCCTTCCGCCTCTGACCGCGCCCGCACCGAAGCCGGTTCCGGCAACGCCAGCCGTACCTGCCAAGCCAATTGGGGCGCCGGCGCGGGTCAAAAGACCGGCGGTTATCGTGGAACGGGGACTGCAAGAGGAAGCGGCCCCAGGGTCATCGGATACGGTCCCGCAGGCGAATGACGAGTCCGTGCCGCCGGCCACGGCCATGCCCGCGAATGGCCAACCTGTCCCGCAGGCTTCGCCTCCGCAGACGAATGGCCAATCCGGGCCGCAGGCTTCTCCTCCGCGCACGAACGCGCCACCTGTGCTGCCGCCCGCTCCCGCGCAGACGAATGCCGACGACCAGGGTCCGGACAACCAATAGAGCGGCAATTGTGGTGAAGGGTCGGCGTTTGTCGGAGGCAGCACACTGATGCAGGATCGGTTCGGCGTCTCGATCGGCCGTGTTTTCGCGGCGATGGTGCCGTTCGCCTGTGCCCTGCTCGGCGCGATGATCGCGAATTTTCCGGTGTCGTTCACCAGCGGTTTTCTGCCGACGCCGCTTTTCGCGTTGATGCCTGTCTATTTCTGGGGGTTGATCCGGCCAGATCTCATGCCGCCCTGGGTCGCCTTCGCCATCGGCCTCACCGAGGATTTGCTGTCCGGTGGTCCCCCCGGAATCTGGGCCGCTGCTTTCGTCGCCTCTTACGCCTTCGTCGATCGACAGCGGGATTCCCTTGCCGGTCTCGCCGGCCTGGGAGCAATCCTGGGATTTGCGGTCGCGCTGCTGGTCGCGCTCGGCACGGCTTACGCGATCGTCGCACTTTATTATCTGCGCATCCCGCCGCCGGCGCCGGTGATGGCCGACCTCGCCGTCAACGTTCTCTGGTATATTCCCGTGCTCGCGCTGATGAATCTTGCACAGCATCACATGATCGGCGCATCGCGAGGCCAGATCTGATGCCTCTGTTCGATGGCAAGGATAAGAGCCGCTATGCGACCTTCACGCGCCGCACGCTTATGGCCGGCGGCGCGGTCGGCTCCGTGCTGGGGGCGCTGGGCGTCCGGCTTTACCAGCTGCAAATTCTCGAAGGCGATCAGTTCCGCACCAAGGCCGAGCAGAACAGCGTCAGTGCGCGGCTGGTGGCGCCGCTCCGGGGCCGCATCTTCGACCGCTTCGGTGCGGAGCTCGCCAACAACCGCCGCAACTATCGCGTGCTGATCATTCCCGAACAGGCGCTCGAAGGCGTGGAGGCCGCACTCGACACGGTCGGCCGCATTATCCTTCTGACCGACCGCGATCGCGCGCGCATCCTGCGCGACATCGAACAGAACAAGAAATTCGTTCCCTCGACCGTCGCCGAGAATCTCACCTGGGAGGAGTTTGCGCGCGTCAATCTTCATCTTCCCTATCTCTCCGGCATCCAGCCCGATGCGGGCGAGACGCGCGACTATCCGTTCGGCGAAGAGCTGTCCCATGTACTGGGCTATGTCGCGGCCGTCTCGCCGAAGGACGAACAGCGCGACGACGATCCGGTTCTCGAGCTTCCGGGTTTTCGCATCGGCAAGCGCGGCATCGAGAAATCCCACGACGCCAAATTGCGCGGCAGCGCGGGCGTCAGCCGCGTGGAGGTGAACGCCTATGGCCGCGTCATCCGCGAATTGAGTCGCGATCCGGGGGCGGCGGGCGATGACGTCTGGCTCACCATCGATCGCGAGCTGCAGAAATTCGTAGTGCAGCGGCTCGGCACGGAAAGCGTCGCCTGCGCGGTGATGGATGTGGCCACGGGCGACGTTCTGGCGCTTGCCTCTACGCCCGGTTACGACCCCAATCTCTTCAATGTCGGCATCAACGCGCAGCAATGGAAAGCGCTTCTGACCGACGACCACCAGCCGCTGATCGACAAGGCGCTTGCGGGAATGTATCCGCCGGGGTCGACTTTCAAGCCGGCGGTTGCACTTTCGGCACTGGATGCTGGCGCAATCACGCCGGATTTCGTGGTGAACTGCTCCGGCGCACTCGCGCTCGGCAATTATGTGTTCCATTGCTGGAAGAAGCACGGCCACGGTCATGTGGACCTTCATCGCGGCATCGCCCAATCCTGCGACGTCTATTTCTATAATGTGGCGCGGCGCCTCGGCATCGATGGGATCGAAGCGGGCGCGCACCGGCTTGGGCTCGGAAAGCCGACCAATATCGAGATTCCCGGCGAGCGCGCAGGCGTCATTCCCGGACGCGCCTGGAAAGAGGCGACATTCGGCGCCCCCTGGCTCGAAGGCGAGACGCTCAATGCCGGCATCGGCCAGGGTTATGTGCTCGTGACGCCCCTGCAGCTTTGCACCATGGCGGCGCGGATCGCCAGCGGCAACGAGGTAAGCCCGCGAATCGTGCGCGTGGTCGGGCGGGATGCCGAACCGCGAATCCCGCTGAAGCGTCTCGCCTTTGCCGACGCCGCCTTCGCCGCCGTGCGCGCGGGCATGAACGCTGTAACCAACGAGCCGGGCGGCACAGCCTTCTCGTGGCGCATTCCTGACCCGGGTTTCGAAATGGCCGGCAAGACGGGAACCGCGCAGGTCCGCAAGATCAGCAGCGCGGAACATCTGAAGGGCGTGACGAAAAACGAAAATCTTCCCTGGAAGCTGCGCGACCATGCGCTCTTCATTTCCTACGCACCGGTTTCCACGCCGCGTTACGCCTGCGCGATCGTGATGGAGCACGGCGCGGTCGGCGCTCACCCGCATGTGCAGATGGTGCGCGACATTCTCCTCTTTGCGCAGAAGCGCGAAGTGCTCAAGCTCACGCCCGCCTATCCCGTCAACGCTGCGTCGATCGACAGTTCGCGCGCCACATGACGACCGCTTCCTACGTCGCCTCGCGGCGGAATTTGTCCTGGTTCGAGAAGATTCTTCACCTGAACTGGGTGCTGGTCCTGCTTATCGCGGTGATCGCGGGTATCGGCTGCGCGATGCAATATTCCATGGCCGGCGGGCATTTTTATCCCTGGGCCGCGCCGCAGATGGAGCGTTTCGCCATCGGCCTTCTGATCCTGATGGCGGTCTCGCTCATCGACATCCGCATCTGGATGACGCTCGCCTATCCCGCCTATGTCGTCTCGTTCCTGCTGCTGATCGCCGTCGAGATGGTCGGCCATGTAGGCCTCGGCGCGCAACGCTGGATCGAACTTGGCCCGATCCAGATCCAGCCTTCGGAGCTGATGAAGATTTCGCTGGTATTGGCGCTGGCGCGCTATCTGCACGGTTTGGGCGTGGAGGACATTTCGAAGCCTTACCGCCTGTTCACAGCACTCGTGATGATCGCCGCGCCCGCCATCCTCGTGCTCAAGGAACCCAATCTCGGAACGGCCACGATCCTGCTTGCCGACGGCGTCTCCCTCCTGTTTCTCGCCGGGCTCTCCTGGTGGTGGATTCTGCCGTCATTCGCAGGCCTCATCGCGGCGGTGCCCGTCGCCTGGCACTTCCTGCACGATTACCAGAAGCGCCGCGTGCTGACCTTTCTCAATCCGCAATCCGACGCGCTGGGCGCGGGCTGGAACATCGGCCAGGCGGAGATCGCAATCGGCTCGGGCGGAATGGGCGGCAAGGGATTCGTGCAGGGAACGCAGAGCCGGCTCAACTTCCTCCCGGAAAAGAATACGGATTTCGCCTTCTCGGCGCTCGGGGAGGAGTTCGGCTTCATCGGTTCGGTGGCGCTGCTGGTGTTGTTCGCGGTAGTCATGTTCCTCGGCATGCGCATCGCCATGGCTTCGAGGAGCCAGTTCGGCCGTCTCGTCGCCATTGGCGTCACGCTCAACTTCTTCTTCTACATCATGATCAACGCGGCGATGGTGATGGGCCTCATTCCCGTGGTCGGCATTCCCATGCCGCTCATCTCCTATGGCGGGACCGCGATGCTGACCGTGATGTTCGGCTTCGGCCTGCTGATGAGCGTGCACGTCCACCGCCAGACGGAAATCCCCCGGAAACCCGGCGCGATTTTGTGAGTGCGTGGACAGGGCAGAGACCCTCTGTTATAGCCGCCCACCTTCCGGCACAATGTTGTCGACGGGCCCATAGCTCAGGCGGTAGAGCAGCTGACTCTTAATCAGCGGGTCGCAGGTTCGAGTCCTGCTGGGCCCACCAGTGTTGGTCCATTCGGTGTCTACGGGAGCGTCGACTCGCCGTCGTCACCCAGTCCCGGAAAGACGCTTTGATCAGTCCCGATCGAAGCGCAAACGGAAAATCTGCGATTAATCGTCCATATACGGCTTGGTGATAAAGCAGGCGAATGCCGACTGCCCGCGCCCAGCACGCCGCCGAAGATTTCAACCGCTTCGCGGAGCGGATGGCCATGCCTGGCCGCTGCGATCCCACCTTGTCATTCGTCACGCCGGAGCTCTCGAACGCCGCGGTCATCTGGCGGGAGAAAGCCGCCGGTCGCGAAATGCCCCTGCGTCGCGACGTCAATGCCCGCACACTGAAAACATTTCTGCCCCATGTCATGATCGTCGACATTGTTGAAGACCACAAAAGGCGTCGCTATCGAATCAGGCTCAGCGGAACATCGATTTCGGGCCTGTTGGGCGATCATACGGGAAAATTCATCGATGAAGCCATTGTCTCGCCGTTTCGGGAGCGATGGTCCGCGGTGATCGATGCCGCATTGTCGGCCCGCGAACCACTGCGAATAGCGGGCCGCCTCGAATATTGTGGCCAGGACTACCTCAGCCTGGAGCTCCTGCTCGCGCCCATCGGAACCCGCGACGAAGCCATTGAAGCGGTCCTGGTCGTTGGGTACGCCAGATCATCCGCGACTCACGTCATCAATTCGTTGGTCAGGAACACCGTTTCCGGTGCAACCGCCAACCAAAGTGCTCTCGCCAGGTGATCTGAGCCCCTTTTTTCCACCTGGCCATTTTCAGATGAGCGGCTGGCCGGTAATGCGGCTCCATCTGAAAATGCGCTACGCTGCGGCCTTGAAGTCCCCGATCTGCGCATCGAGCGCGCGCCCGAAGGCCGGCCGCGCAATGCAGCGTTCGATATAGGCGGCCAGGCGCTTGTCGCCGGTGACAATGTCGGTGTGCTTCAGGATCCGCAGCACGGTCGACATCATCAGGTCGCCCGCGGTGAAACGATCGCCATCGAGGAAAGCCTTGTCGCCGAGCGATTTGGAAAGGGCCGAGAGCCGCTTCTGCACGAACTCGACCGCGCCCGGGCGGCGCAGCTTCGCCCATTCCTCATTCTGATAAAAGAGATCGATCAGCGCCACATTCATGACGAAGGGCTCGATGGAATTCAGCGCCGCAATCAGCCATTGCACGGCGCGGGCTCGCGCGCCGGCATCCTTCGGCAACAGCGCCTCGCTCCGCTCGCCGATATGGAGCACGATCGCTCCGGATTCGAACAGCACGTGGCCGTCCTCCTCGAGGATCGGCACCTGGCCGAAGGGTTGCAGCGCGCGATATTCCGGCTTGTCCTGGTCGCCCATCGCGAGCAGGCGCGTCTTGTAGGGCAAGCCGGCTTCTTCCAGCGCCCAACGCGCGCGCAGGTCGCGGACCTGGCCCTGCGCAAACTCGGGAACCCATTTAAAGGCGGAGATTGTAATCATGCCGTGCTCCTTTGCGATTTCGACGGGAAGGGATCAGCGTCCAGTACCGGTTTTGTCCTGAACGACCTGCCAATAGATTCCAAGCGTGGGGCGGTTCGATTTCGCGAATATCGCCTCAGCGGCTGCGCACAAAACCGTGATAATCGCCCGTATCGTCGGTGTAGAACCCGACAACCTCGCCCTTGCCGTTGATGCCGTTGACGAATGTTCCAGACGAGCCCGCGGGGTCGAAGACAGCGAAACGTCCGTCGCTCTTCCGCACGAAACCATGTGCCGCACCGGCGCTGTCCTCGTAATAGCCGGCAATGTCGCCATTGTCGTTGATGCTCATGGCAAAAGTTCCCGTCGAGCCGGACGGATCGAACGAAGTCACCGATCCATCCGAAGCCCGCAGGAAACCGTGGGTCACGTAGCTCGAATCCGAAAAATACCCCACTATCGTTCCAGCCGTGTTTATGCCCTGAGCGAACGTTCCGGTCGTGCCCGTTTCAGGGTCGAAGGTCGTGATCGTTCCGTCTTCCGTTCTCAGGAAACCATGATCGATTCCGCTGTCGTCCCCGAAATGACCGACGACAGCGTTCGCACCATTGATTGCCGCGGGTGACGTGCCATAGGTGTCGCCGGTCACGTCGAATGTGGCGATCGTCCCGTCCGGGGTGCGCACAAATCCGTGCGGTACGTCGAATGCGTCATAATAGGAGCCGGCGATCACGCTATCCGCATTCATGCTCACGGGAAACGTGCCGCTGACGCTGCCAGTGGCCCAGAATGACTTCAATTTTCCCAGCCGTGTGCGAATGAAGCCGGGGAAGTTACCATCGTCTGTGCTCCAATAACCCGCAGCCCGGCCCTTCGAGTCGATGCCGTACGTTGCCGTTACCTGCGAAGTCGGATGTTCGAAGGTTGTGATCGTGCCATCCGGCGTTCGCACAAAACCTCTCGTATCCCCGCTGCTCCCGTCGAAATAGAAGCCGGTGATGATGCCCCTGTCGTTGAGCGACCATGCGTAGGTCGAAATCGAGTCGGGTGGATCGATGGTCGTGATCTGTTTTGCCGGCAGCGTGCCCGCCACGGCGCAAACACATTGACCTGCGCCGACCGCCAACAGAGACCAACTGAGGAGGCGGGCTGAAAACTTCGACCGCATGGTTGTTCCCTCGCGCTGCGCCGGAAAGCGGCGATATCCCACACTGGCACGAAGTCAGGGCGGCTGAAAGCGACTCCAGCGCCGGCTCCGTACGTACTGCAGATCAGGCGCTCGCGGCCAGCCGCTCGATACCGATCGGCAGTTCGACATGGGCGCAAGTCCCCTCGCCATCGCGGCTTTCGATGCGCAGCGTACCGCCATGCTTTTCGGCAAGCGCGCGGACGAGCGCAAGGCCGAGACCCGTGCCCTCCTGTGCGGAAATCTCCGCCGCGGCACGGCGTAACTGCACGAAGGGTTGCCCGAGCTTGTCCAGATCCTGCGGGGCAATGCCGATTCCGGTGTCGGAAACGGTGAGGACGAGCCTGCCGTTCGCCGGTTTCGACGTGACCGTCACACAGCCGCCGGGCGGCGTGAATTTGATCGCGTTCGATAGCAGGTTGAGCAGAATTTGCTTGATGGCGCGACGGTCCGCAAGCACGCGATCGGGCCCCTGAAAGTCCGAAGCGAGACTCACATCCCGTTGCGCGGCGCGCTCGCGCACCAGCGCGAGGCATTCGTCCGCGACGGCATTCATCGAAAACTCTTCCTGGACGATTTCGTACTTTCCGGCCTCGATTTTCGACATGTCCAGAATTTCGCCGATGACATCGAGCAAATGCTGACCGGCGTCCTTTACGCGTCTGGCGTAGTCACGGTAGCGCACATTGCCGAGCGGACCGTACAGCTCGCGATGCATGATTTCGGAGAAGCCGATGACGGCGTTGAGCGGCGTTCGCAGCTCGTGGCTCATATTGGCGAGGAACATCGATTTTGCGCGGCTCGCCACTTCCGCTGCGTCGCGGGCGAGAATCGCTTCCTCGCGCGCGGCGGCGAGGTGCTGCTCGAGCTTCCTGCGTTGCTCGAGGCCTGCGCCGACGATGGTCACGGTGAAGCTGATGACGGCCGCGTAGAGCTGCACGAAAACCACGTAGGCGCGCGCCTCCGAAGGGCCAAGCACGCCGTGAACACCGCCGAACACGAGTTTTGACATCATGTAGGCGACGACCAGCACGAGTCCGAGCGCGCCTCCCGCGAAGCCGCGCTGAAAGGTGAGGAGCACCACGGCAGGAAAGAACAGGAAGCTCAGCGGGTACTGGCGGAACAATATGTTGACTGCGACCGCGGCCGCCACAAGGCCGAGATACATGAGCGTTTCGACCACGCAATCGGGAGCGAACATGGCCAGGATCGCGCCTCTGCGCGCAGTCATCAGCGGAGGCACGAGCATCGCTTGGCCAAGAGCGGTGGAGATGTACCATTGGGTTGCCAGCTCGAAATATGGCGCACCCGTCAGAGCGTGAAGGGTGAACGCTCCCAGAAGTGCTGAAATCATCGTCGCGGGGCCGAGAACCAGCGTGTAGAAGACGACCAGCGTCCGCGGTTGCGCAAAGTCGTGGTCCAGCTTCAGCAGACGCAATGGAACCGCGAACATGAGCGCTTCGCTGAGATTGACGAGCGGAAGCAGCACGCACCGCAACGGCGAACGGCCGAAGACGAGAGAGGCGGCGACATCGGCAGCCGCACAGACGCAGAGGATCCACGGCCAGTTTCGCCGCGGCGTGCGCAACAGCCAGTAGACCATCACCGCGGTGCCGAGCCAGATGGGAGTAAGCGTGCCCCGCATCCAGGTCATCGTCACGCCGGCCAGCGACGCCACGAACACGGTGAGGGCAACCTCGCCGAGCAAAATCCACGGCGGCGCGATGATGCGCTTCGTCCGCGCAACGGCTGGAATGGAAATCATCGCCCTTCGCTATTGTCCCGATCGTGCCGGTCGGGTTCCGACAAGGAGGCTGCCCCCGGCTTAACGTTAACAGCTCGCCGATAACGGGGGGTTAAGGCTCCCTGAACGGCATTGCGCGGCGATGAGCGGTCTCAAATCCGGGACGCATACCTGGAAAGAGCGATATGGAGGCCTCGTCGATCGGTCTTGACTGCAAGGGGGATAAGCTGGTCCGAGCGGGTTACGCCTGGTGGCGCGAAGTGAGGTAGCGGCATGTCGATCCTTGATCGATGGGACAGTTTCTATGTGATCGCCGGATCGGCGGCGGGCGCCCTGATCGGATTACAGTTCGTGGTCATGACGCTCATTGCCGAACGGCCGCCGTTGCGTGCGCGGGAAGCAAGTGCTGCGTTCGGCACGCCGACGATCGTCCATTTCTGCATCGTCCTGGCCTTGTCGGCACTCCTGCGCGCGCCATGGGATGCGATCGCTCCGCCCGCGCTGTTGTGCGGATTCATGGGCAGTGCCGGAACGGCATATGCGCTCATCACGACATGGCGCATGGGCGCGCAAACGGTCTACACGCCGGATCTCGAAGATTGGTTGTTCCATGCATTTTTGCCGCTGACAGCTTACGCGACGCTGGCGGTGTCGGCGTTCGCCGCCTTGTCTTACACGCGTATTGCATTGTTCGGCATCGGTGCCGCAACGCTCATGCTGCTCTTCGACGCGATCCACAATGCGTGGGACGCTGTCGCCTGGCATGTGCTGGTGAGCCGGCCACAGCGCGATCGTGACGAGACTTCTTAGGGAAGCAATGCAATGCATCGAAGATAAATTTGTCTTTGCCACCTACTCGAACCGCGGGTCGAATTTGCGATGTGACAGCACGGTTTGCTGTCCGCCGGGCGTGGGTGGCCCGCCTGGCTCTGGCTGACGAAGCCCTCCTCCAAGGCGGGCCGGGTGACGGAGCCTCACTGCCGGCTGGCGGCGTCTCCATCTTGACTTGTAGAGACGCGCGACCGCGTGTGAGATATGACGGACGTGGCCGCTCAGATAGTGGCCCCGGAGACCATAACGTGAAGTAGGGGGCACGCGAGTAGCGGGCTGCATAGGAGGGAGAAGCCTTGGCGCAAAATCGTTTCTTTGCAATCGCGATTGCTGCGACAGTCGCAATGTCGAGTGGCCTTATGGCGAAAGGTGCAAACACCCACAGGTTCGCGATCATTTACACGTTTCAAGGTGGCGCTGATGGCGCAGATCCGGTCGCTCCTTTGATCAATATTCACGGGACTCTGTATGGCTTCACGCAAGCCGGCGGCACATGTCCCTTGAATGTTACTGGTTGTGGAACAGTTTTCTCGGTAACACCGGCTGGCGTTGAGAGGGTGTTGTACAGCTTTCAGGACCGCCGTGATGGAGTGAATCCATATGGTCCAGTTAAAGCGGATCATGCCATAGTAGGTGCTTCCAGTCTGTTCGGAGGTTTGACTGTTCTTTTTTCAGTGAGAACTGACGGAAAATTTAGGGTTCTGGGTACGGTGAAAAATCCCCTATGGGCGCAAGATCGACACCCTATCACTGAGGCCGGCGGAATATGGTATGGAGTCGACAGTGGCACGTCGACTACAAACTGCGCGAACGCCGCCTGCGGGTTTATTTACGCCATTGATCCTTAGTATCCTGATGAAGACGGCTTACTAAATAAGGATGCCGACGAGAATTTTAAATCGCTTCACTACCGCCAGCCGGACGACGGGGACATCAACGAGATTCTCTCCTGATCTACCGGGCACGAGTATTGGGTCGCGGCTCGGCGGGCTACGATCCGTTCGTGCGCAGCCCACCAGGTCGTGACTTGCGCTGGCCCACGGACTTCGCGAGATTGCCGTGATTTCTTGGGCTGGTGGGAACAATGAGCAGTGCGACCGCGGGGGCCTCCCTGCCGACGGCCGAACAGGGCAAACCGCCAAGCGACACCGCCTTTCTCGGTCATCCGGTCGGTCTGGGTTGGTTGTCAGGCTCCGAGCTCTGGGAGCGCTTTTCCTATTACGGAATGCAGGCGCTGCTCGTGCTCTATCTCACGCACAGCCTGCTGCATCCTGGCCATATCGAGCACGTGTGGGGCTTTCCGGCGTTCCGCCGCGTGCTCGAGAGCATCTACGGCCCGCTGACGCTGCAGGCGCTCGCCTCCAACATCAACGGACTCTATGCCGGACTCGTCTTTGTCACCCCTCTCGCCGGCGGCTTCCTCGCCGACCGCGTCATCGGCCGCACCAATGCGGTGACGATCGGCGCAATCCTCATGGTGATCGGTGGCTTCCTGATGGCGGCGGACGCGACGTTCCTGCCGGCGCTTCTATGCCTCCTGGTCGGCGTCGGCTGCTTCAAGGCGAACATCGCCAGCCAGGTGGGAGACCTCTACGCAATCGACGATCCAAGGAGGGCGACCGGATTCCAGATCTACTTTCTCGGCATCCAGCTGGCGGTGATCATCTCTCCGCTCATCTGCGGAACGCTGGGTGAGAAATATGGCTGGCATCTGGGCTTCATCGCCTCCGGCGCCGGCATGGTGCTCGGCCTCGTCATCTATCTGCTCGGCCGCGCCACCTTTCCGCCCGAACCGCTGCGCAGGAAGGGCGATCGTGTCGAGCGGCCGCCTCTGACGGCGCGCGACTGGCGCACCGTGGCGATTCTCGTTGCGCTGCTGCCGGTGCTCGCGGCCTCGCTGGTGAGCAACCAGGAAATCTTCAACGCCTATCTCGTGTGGGCGGAAAAGAACTATCAGCTCGTGTTCTTCGGTTGGACCATGCCGATTACCTGGATGTTGACGATTGACGCCGGCGTCAGCACCGCGCTGATGGTGGGCGTCATCGCATTCTGGAGTTGGTACGGAAAACATTGGGCCGAACCGTCCGAGATCACCAAAATCACGATCGGAACTGCGATCAGCGCCTGCGCACCTCTGGTGCTGGCGGCGGCCTCTGCCGAGGTGGCTCGGACGGGGCATCCCGTCTCGCTTGTCTGGGCGATCGCATTTCACGTCATCAACGATCTCGGCTTTTCAAACGTGTTGCCCGTGGGACTGGCGCTCTATTCGCGCGCCGCGCCCAAGGGCCTCGGCGGAATGATGATCGCGATCTACTACCTGCACCTGTTCCTGGGAAACGTCCTCATCGGCTATGTCGGCGGATTGCTCGACAAGATGTCGGCCGTGTCGTTCTGGCTCCTGCACTCGGGAATCATGGCGGTTTCAGTGACGCTTCTCTTCGGCGCCCGCATCGCCTTCGGGCGCTTTCTCGCGCCGGAAAAATCCGCGTCATAGGTCGACCTGATTCAGGCGCGGCGCTACCGCCAGCGACTCACTGGCGCCACCCGCGGTCCTACCGTCGCTGCGCGGTGGTGGCGGCGATATAGAGTTGTTCCGAGTCAAGTCCGCGACAGAAATTCAAGCGGCGAAGGACACTGGCACCAAGCATCACGTCCGGCCGGAGCTGGCTCGCGTGACACCATCCATCAACTAACATTTGTGAATGCCGGACCGAACGAATTCGCGGCAGCCCAGACTGTTCGTTAGCCGGGAAAGGTGATAACGGAATCCGGTTCGACAGGGCACAGGGGCGGGTGGCGTGAAGGGGTTCT
>DASXMF010000001.1:0-25952 GCA_036495845.1 Rhizomicrobium sp. | reverse complement strand
ACCGGGGAATCACCGCCCGCGCATTCCAGCGCAGCTTCCTGGTGGCGGAAGGAATCGAAGTGTCGGGAGCCGCCCTTGAACACGGAATGTTGTTTATCGTTCTTGCGTGCCCAAAGCTTGAAACCGTGGTGCGCAGGATCGACATCAGAACAAGTAGTGATCATGGGGGCGGGGAACGTGACCGGAAGGAGACGCGTTATGAGTAACATGAGCGACTTTCCCGACATGAATGCGGCAGCGGCCGGGCCGTTCGATGCTCGTATCGCCTACATCAAGCCGACGCCCGCCATCGAGGCGCGGCGCCTGGGAATCCTGCCGCCGGGAATCCGCATTCCCGACAACCTCAAGCTTTACGTGCTGCATGCGAGCGACGGAAGCGTGCTCGGATTCACGGACGCCTGGGAATCGGCCGTCGGGGCCGCGATCGAGAATGAGCTGACGCCGCTCAGCGTTCACTGAGCGCACCAGGCGCCATCCGGCGAGCTTCAAGGGACAGGATACGCAGACGTACTTCGGCGTTCTTCGCGCTACGCAGCCTGCGAGGAATGCGCGCCGCCGTTTGTCGGTTCGGTGAGCAGCGCGTAGAGAACCTCCGCCTTGGTGGCCGCACGGAGCTTTTCGCAGGCGGACTGGTTTCGCAACAATCGTGATACGCGCGCCAGCGCCTTCAGGTGATCGGCGCCGGCACCCTCCGGCGCCAGCAGCAGGAACACCAAATCGACCGGCTGGTCGTCCACCGCATCGTAGGCGACCGGCGTCTCAAGCCGCGCGAACAATCCGCTGATACGGCTGAGCCCGGCAATCCGGCCATGAGGAATGGCGATGCCCTGCCCCATCCCGGTGCTGCCGAGGCGCTCGCGCTCGATCAGCGTCTCGAAGATGCGCCGCTCCGGAATCTGCGTGATCCGGGCGGCGTGCTGGGCCAGTTCCTGCAAGAGATGCTTCTTGCTCTGCACCTTCAATGCCGGAATTACGGCTTCGGGCGCGAGCAAATCGATGATTTCCATGATGCCTTCCTGGGTCAGGCGCCTGCGTCTTTGGGCAACTTTGCCTTCTCGTGATGATTCCTGAGCCTGCGCTTGTAACGGCGAATCTGTTTCTCCAACCGGTCGAGAGCCGCGTCGAACGCGCGATGCGCATCGATCGCCTGGCCCTGCGCCTTCAGTACAACGCCCGAATCCAGATGCGCGGTGCAATCCGCGCGGTACCCCGGCCCTTCATGCGAGAACACCACATTGGCTTCGGCGCCGCCGTTGAAATGCTTGCCGAGTGTGGCTTCGACCCGCTGCCGCACCTCATCGGGCAGCGCCGCGCCGATTTCGATCTGCTTGCCCGAAACCCGAACCTTCATGGGCCCCACATGGACGGCAATCCCGCCCGATTTGGATCTCGCACCGGATTTCTGCAGAGCCGGCTCAAAAAAAGCGGCGGACCATAAGTCGCGTCCCCTACCCTGTCAATTGCGGAAATCATCCGAGCACAGCTTCGTGTTCCAGCGCACCTGCGGCGCCGCTCCGCTTGAATCGTCGCCGCTCGACCGAAGAGGGTATGCGCATCGCTTCGCGGTATTTCGCGACGGTGCGCCGCGCGATATGTACGCCGTCGCGCACAAGAATCGCCACGATGCGATCGTCCGAGAGAATCTGGCCTGCTACCTCCCGCGCGACGAGTTCGCGAATGCGATCGCGCACGGATTCGGCGGAATGCGATTCATTGCCGTTCGTCGCGGCGAGCGCGGGCGTAAAGAAGTATTTGAGCTCGAACACGCCGCGGGGCGTCGCCATGTATTTGTTCGAAGTGACGCGACTGACCGTCGATTCGTGCATGGAGATGGCTTCCGCGACGATGCGCAGATTGAGCGGTCGGAGATGGCGCACGCCGTGGGCCAGAAACGCATCCTGCTGGCGCACGATCTCGCTTGCTACTTTGAGAATCGTGCGCGCGCGCTGATCCAGACTCTTCACGAGCCAGTTGGCGCTGTTCAGGCATTCGCTGAGATAGGTCTTGGCCTCCTTCCCGCGCGCGCCTGCCGCCACTTTGGCGTAATAGCGCTGGCTGACGAGAAGACGCGGCAGTGTGTCCGAATTCAGCTCGATGTGCCATCCCCCGTCCGGAGCTTCGCGCACGATGACGTCGGGAACCACAGGCTGCACCGGCTCCGCGTCGAAAGCGAGGCCCGGTTTCGGCGTGAGGGCGCGCAATTCGGCGATCATCTCGGCGATGTCTTCGGCATCGACGCCGCAACGCAGGCACAGACCGGCAATGTCGCGCCGCGCCACAAGATCAAGATGCGACAGCATTGCCTCCATCGCTGGATCCAGGCGTTCCCGTTCGCGCAATTGCAACGCGAGGCATTCCGAAAGGTTGCGGGCGCCGATTCCTGTGGGCTCGAAGCCCTGGACGACGGCGAGAACCGATTCGATATCGTCCGTTCCGGCGCCCAGCCGCTCGGCGATCTCACTGAGCCCGATGCCAAGATATCCCGTATCGTCGATCGCATCGATCAGTGCGGTGGCGATCAGGCGGCGTCCTACATCGAGCCCGGCAACCGCCAACTGCTCCAGAAGACGATCCTGCAGACTGGCCGGCCGCGCCAGCGTGCGCTCGATGAAATTTTCGTCGTCGCCGGAAACAGACGTCGAGCGCAGGTTGGTCCAGTCGGCCAGCGAAGGCGGCGGAGCAGGAGGAATTGCATCTTCGGCAAAGATGTCTTCGTGCTCGGCGTCGAGTTCCTCGGCCTTCGAAAAATCCTCGCGCGCGAGCGTCGTTTCCAGTGTTTCGCCGCCGTCCTCTGCAACGTTGGCGATATCGGCCGTCTCCGCGCCACCTTCCGTGCTTTCGTCGCGCTCGAGCAGCGGATTGCGTTCCAGTTCCTGCTCGACGAAGGCGGCGAGTTCGAGATTGGACAGTTGCAGCAGCTTGATTGCCTGCTGCAATTGCGGAGTCATGACGAGCGTCTGGCCCTGACGGAGCTCCAGCCGTTGCGTCAACGCCATGACATGCCCCCGCCCCCTGGCCTTTGCTACAGCGAGAATCGCTCGCCGAGATAGACGCGACGCACGTCGCGATCGCCCACGATTTCTCCGGGCAGACCCTCTTTGAGAACCTGACCCTCGTGAATGATGTAGGCGCGATCGATGATGTCGAGCGCGTCCCTGACATTGTGGTCGGTGATGAGGACGCCGATGCCGCGATCCTTGAGATGCCGGACCAGGTTGCGGATCTCCGTGACCGCGATGGGATCGATGCCGGCCAGCGGCTCGTCGAGAAGAATGTAGGAAGGATGCGTCGCAAGCGCGCGAGCGATCTCGACGCGGCGGCGTTCCCCTCCGGACAACGCAATGGCCGGCGTATCGCGAACGTGGGCGACGCCGAATTCGGCGAGAAGATCCTCGACCAGCGAATCCAGCCTGGAGGGATCGGATTCGGCGAGTTCGGCGGTGGCGCGAATATTCTGCTCTGCCGTCAATCCGCGGAAAATCGATGCTTCCTGCGGCAGGTAGCCGATGCCCAGCCTGGCGCGCCGGTACATGGGAAGTTTCGTGACATCGTGACCGTCGAGTTCGATGGTGCCGTAATCGGCGGGCACGAGACCGGTGATCATGTAGAAGCAGGTGGTCTTGCCCGCGCCGTTCGGTCCGAGAAGTCCGACCACTTCGCCACGGTGCAGCGACAGGCTGACCGATCGCACCACGGGCCGGCGGCGGAAACTCTTCCCGATCCGCGTAACCACCAGACCCTGACTGCCTTCAACGACGCGCACCCGTTCGCGGTCGCGGCGTTCATCGTGCTGGACGGAAGTGTTCGTCATCGCAAGAACTGTGCCTTTTCGCCTTTAAGGAAGCGTGAACCTATTGCTGTGTGTCCGAACGTGGCTTTGCGCCCGGGGTGGAAGATTGCGGTGGCGGGATGAACAGGCCCTGCACGCGGTTGCCAGGCGCACCGTGCGCGGTCAGATGCGCTTCGCCGGTAACCATGTTGACCATCAAAGCCGTGCCGTGCATCACATCCTTGTCCTTCGTCAGCACGACGTGCCCGGTCAGCGTCACCGTGCGCGGCCCAAGATCGTAAATTCCGTTGTCGCCGGTTGCGGTGCCGGAGGACGAAACGAAAACCACGTTGCCGGTCGCTTCGAAACGGTTCGGCTTGCCGGCCGCGACGTCGACCTTCACCTTGTCGGCATGAAGCTTGTAGTCGGCCTGCGTGACAATCACGTTGCCGCTGTAGGTGCCGACTTTCGTCTGAAAATCGCCCACGAAATTGTCGGACGTGACGTTGATCGGGGCGTTCGCATTGTGCTGGCCGAGATTGACTCCAGACGGGGGAGCGGAGGCGGCCGCAGCATGATGCACGAGCACGGCACACGCGATAAGAAAGGCGCGCGCTCTCATGCGTGTTTCGCCCGAATACCGTCAATCGTCATTTGGACATTGCCATAAAGGAATACCTGCTTCGCGTGCCGATCGACCTTGAAACGGTCGGCGCGGAAAGTACCGGCCGGACCCTGTCCGGTGACGCCGCGATCACCCATGATGGTCGCGCCCCGGATGTCGACACGTGCCGCAGTGGTATGCAGCTCGTAGCCCGCGCCCGAATAGACCGCGATCGCACCGTCGAGAGTCATGAGGTGCCTGTTGGCGTCCAGCATGCCGCCCGGAGCGATCATGCCGACCCAGCTCCCGTCCTTCAGCGTCACGTCGCCTTCCACATTCTTCAGTCGCGCCTTTTTCACGTCTGCCTTGTCTTGTATCGCTTCGTCGGCCGTTACTACGTAAGGATCGCCCTCGCTGTCCTCACCCGTCAATTTGGGTTTCATCATGGCGAGATCGTTATTGACGATGCCCAGCCGCTGAAATGACATCGCCACGCGCTCGCGGCTTTCCTGACGGGGCTGCAACGCGTAGACGACGACGGCGGCGATGAGCGCCGCTGCCGCGAGCGGCAACGCACGTTTCATGATGCTCACGAAACGCGAATAGCGTTCCGCCTGCCGCGCGCTCCCGCGGGTTCGCGCCGCCCAGTCGCGCGAGTTGCGCATGATCGGCGGACGGCCCAGCGGTTCGGCGATTGCCTGTTCGCCATGAGTCTGCTCGACCGTCATTGCAGGCCCGCTCTCAGGCAGTCGTGCAGGTGCAGAATGCCGACCGGCCTGCCACCTGCATCCCCCGGATCGACGACGAACAGGACATTGATCTGGTGAGCGTTCATCGTGGCGATCGCATGCGCGGCGAGATCGGCCGGGGCCGCGGTCTTGGGCGACCTCGTCATCACCTCGCAGATTTTCGAGCCTGCACTCATGCGGTCGACGGAGCGCCGTAGATCGCCATCGGTAAAGATTCCGACGAGGCGTCCTGCGCCGTCGACAATGCCGGCACAGCCGAAGCGCTTTTCCGTCATGACATCGAGCGCTTCGCGCGAGGGCACCTGCTCGTTCACGAGCGGCAATTCCGCGCCGGCGTGCATGATGTCGCGGACGCGGATCAGCGACTTGCCGAGCAGGCCACCGGGATGAAGCTCTCGATATTGATCGGGCGTAAATCCGCGCCGCTCCATCAGAGCGACTGCCAGAGCGTCACCAAGAACAAGCATGAGTGTGGTGGACGTCGTCGGAGCCAGGCCCATCGGACAAGCCTCGATCGCCCTGGGCAGCAACAGCGCGACGTCGGCGGAGCGCAGCAGCGCGGAATCGGCCCGCCCGGCAATGCCGATCAACGGCACGGCGAAACGCTTGGCGAAAACGATCAGATCCGAGAGTTCAGGCGTCTCGCCGGAATTGGACAGGATAACCAGGGCGTCGGCGCGCGTGACCTCGCCCAGATCGCCGTGACTGGCCTCCGCGGGATGCACGAAATGGGATGGCGTGCCCGTCGAGGCGAGTGTCGCCGCGACCTTCCGGGCGACATGGCCCGATTTGCCCATGCCGCTGACGATCACGCGCCCCTTGATGCCCAGGATGAGATCTACCGCCCGGCTGAACGAGGCATCCAGGGACGTTCCCAGGCTTTCGATGGCCTCGCCCGCACATTCAAGCACACGGCGCGCCGCGTGGAGATCACGCGGGTCTCCGGGCGAATCATCGCGCGTCAATACCCGGGACGCGGCAATCGGGCTGCTGGAACGCATGCAGGACACCCCGTCAGAAAAACGGACGCGGAGACTTCCCCAGAATCGCCGCGACCAGACTTAAAGCGCCCCCGAAATGACGACGGCTCTTAAGCGAATTTCGTGCCGAACGAAGCCGGATTATGGGGCGTTGCGGTGCGGCATTCAAGCGCGGGGTCGATAGCACGGCGGGCGGGCTCCGCCGGCGCGCCTCAATGGGCAAAAATATCCGTATCCGGCCAACCGGCAAGGTCAAGTTCGACGCGGGCCGGCAGGAAGGCGAAGCAGGCTTCGGCATGGGCAGACCGCCCCTCCCGGACGAGCATGGCGTCGAGCGCCACTTTGAGCCGGTGCAGAAAGGCCACGTCGTTCGCTGCGTAAGCGAGCTGTTTCTCGCTCAGATTGGGCGCGCCCCAGTCGGAACTTTGCTGTTCCTTCGACAGATCGACCGCCAGAAGCTCGCGCACAAGGTCCTTCAGCCCGTGCTTGTCCGTGTAGGTGCGCGCCAACCGCGAAGCGATCTTGGTGCAGTAAACGGGCGCCGCCGTCACGCCGAGATAGCGCTTCAACATGCCCACGTCGAACCGCGCAAAATGGAAAAGCTTCAGGACGTTCGGATCTCCAAGCATCCGCTTGAGATTAGGCGCCGCATAATCGCCGGGTGCAAACTGCACCGCGTGGCAGATGTCGTCGCCGCCGGAGAGTTGCACCAGGCAGAGCCTGTCGCGAAGCGGATTGAGTCCGAGAGTTTCCGTATCGATGGCGACGCTGTTGCCCAGTTCGAGTCCCTCGGGCAGGTCGCCTTTGTGCAGCTTGATCTTCACGCTTCAGAAAGTCTCCGAATGGCCTACGGATTTCAGGCGCCTGCTTACCTCATTCCCGCGGGCGAGCCAAATTCGCGATCATCGGCTTCGAAGATCAGGCGGTCGCGGCGCGCCCGGATTTGGTGCGCCCGTCAGAATGCTCCGAGCCACGCGAACAGGATGAGATATTCCACAACATCGCCGACATTGTGCCCCACGATCGGGGCGACTACGCTCTTCGATTTTTCGAGCCAGTAGGCATAGAGAACGCCCAGCGCAAAGGCGTAGAATTGCTGACCCAGAGCCTCCGGCCATTGCCTCGTGTCGAAATTGTTGGCGTGGAGCAGCGCAAAGATCACCGCCACGACGATTCCCGCCCAGTTCATGTTGTAGCGGCCGATGTGGAGCTTGCCGGGCATGGTCGCAGTCAAATAGGTGACCAGCAGGGCTCGAAACGGGATCTCCTCCGTCGGACCGACATAAATGCCTTCGAAGAAAGTCCAGCCCCAGATATTGCCCGAGGTCAGCGGAAAACCCGGATCGGGCTTCGTATGCGCTATCAGTTGCGGCGCGTAGTCGACAGCCGTCATCAGCAAGCCGAAGAAGATGCCCCACAGAATCGCAGGACCGATGTAGGTTTTGCCGCTGGGCCAGTGCAGCCCGTAATCGGCCGGCGCGAGCCGATATTTCAATACGGCGATGACGATTAGCGCGACCAGGAGCTGGAAGGCGTGCTGCACATAGAGCCAAGGCAGCGTCGGGCCATGGGGCGACGGCGTGTGAAAGATCTTGCTGCAGTAAAATGCCCCAAAGCCCGCGACGATGGGCACTCCATAGCCCAGTGCCGCGGTGACGAGGATGGGAACCAGCTTTAGCCGGAAGCGCGGCTCGACACGGACGTCTGCAACCGTCATGCGACGCAGTCTAGCGGGCGCTTGCCACAGCCGTCTTGAACCGAATTGACCCGCGCCACACGCAAGGCGGAGAGCCTGTCAATGCGCGTGTTGCGCGCGACATATGCGCCTGATCCGCGAATCCCGCGGCCGCGGCGATCAGCGCCAACGGGGCATCGCTGTCGATAACCCTTGCGAAAGCTTTGCGCGCCCTGGCTTCCGCGCGAAACAACGCCGGCGTGACGCCGAACACCTTGCGGAAGCCGCGTGAAATCGTTTCCGCGGCGAGGCCATGATTTTCGGCCCAGCTGCGCAAGCGGCAATTCGGGTCAGCCAGAAGATCGCTTGCAAGCGTATCCGGCCAATCCACCGGCGCACATTGTTTCGCGCGAAGCTGCTCGCGAAAACGCGCGCGGGCCTCGGCAGGATCGCGTTCGGCGGCTCGCGCTATCGTGTCCGGATCGAAGATTTGCGCAATAGAAAAGTCGGATGTTCTTTCGGCCAGGACAAGATTAAGGACCTGCGCGCCGTTGGGCCAGAACCTGTTCAGATGTGCGTCGAATGCGGCATGCAAGAGCACGTCGCCCGCGCCGACGCGAAAGCGCCCGCGACTTCCGCACTCCTCATAGCCGCCGGAGAGGACTATTGCGGCATAGGCTTCGCGATGGCCGTGGCGCGGAAGATTCTGGTTCGCGCTCCAGCTCTCCCGGCCATTGGCGATCTCGGCGAAGCGGTTCATTTCCACGATTGGAACTCTGGCAGATTTGCAGCGTCGGCCCGACTGGCGGCGGTCACGCCGGGGAGTAAGGCTGGTGATCAGGCCAACGCGACGGCCCCTTTTTGCGAGGACGCTCCGAATACGGGCGAACAAGGCCGAACACAAGGCGTGAAGGCAATTCGAGGAGTCTCGTCGAGATCTGGGATTTCGATCGGCCGCCTCGTCACGGAACACTGTTGACCGGGCGACGTTAGACTTTTGATGCGCTCGCATGCCGGTCAATCATGGAGCGTTCCCGCATGCCGTTGCGAAGGGGCGACTCGTCGTCGTGCCGCCAGGCCGTGAGAGAGCCAGAGCCGCCAGCCGCGAATGTCGAGCGGGCGCATCGGCGGCTTGCGCGCGCGACTGATCCGTCGGAGCGCATTTGGGTCGGCAGGATCGACCCCTCGGTCGATCGCGGCGCTTACACGGTCAAGCGCACGATCGGCGACTCGTTGCGCGTCGAAGCGGACATCGTAGCGGACGGGCACACTTCGCTCGCTGCCGTAACGGTGATCCGGCACGAACGAGAGAAAAGCTGGCGACGGCTCCCCATGACGCCGATCGGCAATGACCGCTGGCGCTCCGAAACCGTTCTCGCCGAGAAGGGCTACCACCGTTTCGCGGTCGAGGCATGGATCGATGTCTATGGCGGGTTTGCGCGCGGACTCGAGAAGAAGCGGCTTGCAGGCACCGCTCTTTCTCTCGACCTGGATGAAGGCTGCGCGTTGATCGCAGAAGCCCGCGAAAATTCACAGGGACATGTGCGCGCGGCGCTCGACGCCATTCTTTCGGGACTTCAATCTCTTCCCGACAACGAACGGCTCCGTTTGCTGCTGGCGAAGGAAACGATCGCCGCGATGGCCGTGGCCGACACGCGACCGTTCCTCGCGCGGAGCTTTGTGCAAAACGTCGATGTCGAGCGCAAACAGGCATCGTTTGCGAGCTGGTACGAACTCTTTCCACGCTCGGAAACAAGCAATCCCACACGCCACGGCACATTCCGCGACGTGATGGCGCGGCTGCCCGAGATCGCGGCGATGGGCTTCGATGTCCTTTATTTCCCGCCGATCCATCCCATCGGCCTGACCAACCGCAAGGGCCGCAACAACGCGCCGCGCGCGCAGCCGTCGGATCCCGGCAGTGTGTATGCCATCGGGTCAAGCGATGGCGGGCACGATTCTATTCATCGGCAGCTGGGAACGCTTGGCGATTTTCATGCGTTGATCGCCGCCGCGCGCGGGCACGGAATCGAGATCGCGCTCGATTTCGCCATCCAGTGCTCGCCCGATCATCCCTGGCTGAGCCAGCATCCCGACTGGTTCGACTGGCGCGCGGACGGTTCGATCCATTTCGCGGAAAATCCTCCCAAGACGTACGAAGACATCGTCAATGTGGACTTCTATACACCCGGCGCGACGCCGGGCCTGTGGCTGGCGTTGCGCGATATTGTGCTGTTCTGGATGGGACACGGCGTCAGGCTTTTCCGCGTCGACAATCCGCACACGAAACCGTTGCCGTTCTGGGAATGGCTCATAGCAGATATCCGCGCGCGCGATCCCGATGTCGTATTCCTGGCCGAAGCGTTCACGCGGCCCAAGATGATGTTTCGGCTGGCGAAGGTCGGCTTCAACCAGTCCTACACATACTTTACGTGGCGCAACACCAAGCACGAGCTGACCGAGTATCTGACCGAGCTCTCGACCACCTCCGTGCGCGAATATTTCCGGCCGCACTTCTTCGTCAATACGCCGGACATCAATCCTGTATTCGTCCAGTCGGGCGCGCGGGCGGCATTTCTGATCCGCTCGGTGCTGGCTGCGACTCTCTCCGGTCTCTGGGGACTCTATTCCGGCTTTGAGCTCTGTGAGTACGAGCCGCTCCCCGGGCGCGAGGAATACCGGGATTCGGAGAAATACGAAATCAAGCCGCGCGACTGGAACAAGCCCGGCCATATCAAAGCCGAAATCGCCGCGCTCAACGCGCTGCGCAGGCGCGAGCCGGCACTGCAAAGCCATCTTGGCGTCGCGTTCTACAATGCCTTTAACGACCAGACCCTCTACTACGCGAAGACCGCGCCGGGGCGAGAAGATCGCGTCATCGTCATCGTCAATCTGGATGCGCACGCGGCGCAGGAATGCGATTTCGAACTCCCGTTATGGGAGTGGAATATTCCGGATCACGGGAGCCTCGCCGTCGAAGATCTTCTCCACGGCCATCGGTTTGTCTGGACGGGAAAAATCCAGCACGTCCGCCTGGAGCCGGCCGCTCCCTACCGCATCTGGCGCATCCGGCCTTGCGGCGAGACCCCGGCATGAACGCTCATGTGCGACAAAAATCATCCGATCCGCTCTGGTACAAGGACGCGGTGATCTATCAGCTTCACGTTAAGTCATTCTTCGACTCGAACAATGACGGCGTCGGCGACTTTCCGGGGCTGATCGCGAAGCTCGATTATCTGACCGAGATCGGGGTCACGGCAATCTGGCTTCTGCCGTTTTATCCCTCGCCCCGGCGCGACGATGGGTACGACATCGCGGAATATCGCGGAGTGCACCCCGAATATGGGCGCGTAGCCGACGTCCGCCGCTTCATCGAGGCAGCGCACAAACGCGGTCTGCGCGTCATTACCGAGCTTGTGATCAACCACACCTCCGACCAGCACCCCTGGTTTCAGCGGGCTCGCAGGGCAAAACCGGGCTCCGCGGCGCGCGACCTCTATGTCTGGTCGGATGACGACAAGAAATATGCCGGCACGCGCGTGATTTTCGTGGATACCGAGAAGTCCAACTGGACCTGGGACGACGAGGCGAAAGCTTACTTCTGGCACCGATTTTATTCGCACCAACCGGATCTCAATTTCGACAATCCGCGCGTTCTGCGGTCGATTCTCGCGGTGATCCGCTTCTGGGCAGATCTCGGCGTCGACGGATTCCGCCTCGATGCTGTTCCATATCTCGTAGAGCGCGAAGGCACGAGCAACGAAAATCTGCCCGAAACCCACGCGATCCTGAAACACATCCGGGCCGAAGTGCAGGCGCGGTACCCCGACCGCATGCTGCTCGCGGAGGCCAATCAGTGGCCGGAAGACGTGCAGGTCTATTTCGGAAACGGCGACGAATGCCACATGGCGTTTCACTTTCCCCTGATGCCTCGAATGTACATGGCCATCGCGCAGGAGGACCGCTTTCCGATCACCGATATCATGCGCCAGACTCCGGATATTCCTTCCAATTGCCAGTGGGCGATTTTCCTGCGCAACCACGACGAGCTCACGCTCGAGATGGTGACCGACAAGGAGCGCGATTATCTCTGGCAGGTTTATGCATCGGACTCGCGCGCGCGGATCAATCTCGGCATCCGCCGCCGGCTGGCCCCGCTTCTCGAGCGCGATCGACGGCGCATCGAGCTCATGAAATCCCTGTTGCTGACGATGCCGGGGACGCCCGTTATCTATTACGGCGACGAGATCGGCATGGGCGACAATGTCCATCTCGGCGATCGCGACGGCGTGCGGACGCCCATGCAGTGGTCGTCGGACCGCAATGGCGGCTTTTCGCGCGCGGACCCGGCCTCTCTGGTTCTGCCGACGGTCATGGACCCGCTCTACGGATACGACGCAATCAACATCGAGGCGCAATGGCGCGATCCGCACTCGCTGCTCAACTGGTTTCGCCGCATGCTGGTCGTGCGCCGCCAGCACAAGGCTTTTGGCCGCGGTTCGATCCGCTTTCTGCATCCGCAGAATCGCAAGGTTCTGCCCTATCTGCGCGAATACGAGGGCGAGACGATCCTCTGCGTGGCCAATGTTTCCCGCACCGCCCAGGCGGTGGAACTCGATCTCGCAGATTTCAATGGCCGCACTCCCGTCGAGCTGTCCGGCAATTCCGCCTTTCCATCGATCGGTCAACTTACCTATCTGCTGACATTACCGCCCTACGGTTTCTATTGGTTCCAGCTCAGCACCGCGGCGGAGCAGCCTGCATGGAGCACGGCGACAACGGGGCCTGCAATCGAATATCACACCTTCGTTCTTCGCGAAGGAATCGAAGACGTCACGAGGTCCCCGCCCCGAGCGGTTCTCGAACGCGATGTGCTGCCCCAATACGTTCCATGCCGGCGCTGGTACCAGGGCAAAGACAGGCAGATTGCGAACATCGAAGTCGCAGTCATCGGCCGCCTGCCCGGTGCAGACGACCTCCTCTACACGGAGATCGCTGTGCGCGCGGGCGAAAAGAGCGAGCGTTACACCCTGCCGCTATCGGTGGCGTGGGAGGATGCGCAGCATGCACCGTTCGAAACGCCGCTTGCGCTTGCGCAGGTACGCCGAGGTCGGCGAGTTGGGCTTTTGACCGATGCTTTTGCCAGTCCTTCCTTTGCGCGCACGCTGATCGCCAACCTGCGCGAGGGGCTGGCGACCCATATCGGCGATTGCGAGCTTCTGTTCGAGCCGACCTTGGCGTTCAACGGAATCGATCTCGCGGACCACGAAGAGATCGAATGGCCCGGCGCCGAGCAGTCGAACTCCACGTTGATCGTAGGACGCAAGGCGGTACTGAAGTTGTTTCGGCGCGTTAACGCAGGGGTTCATCCTGAAGCGGAGATGACCCGCTACCTCACCGAGCTGGGCTTCACGGGAATGCCTGCATTGCTCGGCGAAGCAGTGCGAATCGATTCGCGGGGCGAGCGCGCGACCATAGCCGTGCTGCAAAAGTATGTCGGCAACCAGGGAGACGGCTGGGCCTGGACCCTGCAGCACCTCGATTGGCTTGTCGACGAAGGCGCTACTCCATTCGCGGAAAGCAGTGAGCCGCACTTCGAGGCCTACGCAGCCTTTGCGCGCGTCATCGGCCGCAGACTCGGCGAGATGCACCGCGCACTGGCGCGCTCGACCAATGATCCGGCGTTCGCGCCGATTGAAATCGACGAAGCAGGCGTCAAGTCCCTTGCGAAACAGGCGAAGCGTCAGTTCGAGACGGCCCTGAAAGTGATCGATGCAGTCGACTTCCCGGATTCGCGCGACGCCGATTTCGCGAAAGCGCTCAAGTCGCGGCGGGCGCCGGCTCTCGCACTGATCGAGCAACTGGCCACCAGGGCCAGAGGCAAACTCGCGACGCGCACGCATGGCGACATGCACCTTGGTCAGATCCTCGTGGCCGGCGGCGACGTGGCGATCATCGACTTCGAGGGTGAGCCTTCCAGGACTCTCGATGAGCGTCGCTCCAAATCCAGCCCGCTTCGCGACATCGCCGGCATGATTCGCTCTTTCGACTACGCGGCAGCGAGCGTCGAACGAACCAGCCGGCTGGCGGAAAGCGGCGAGGGAGGCGAGCGCGCCCGCGCGCTGCTCACCCGGTTCCGGCTGCTCGGCGGAATTGCCTTGATGGAAGGTTACCGCCAGGGCTTCGGCCGCGCGCTCACAGAGAGCGAATTCGACCTGCTGCGCCTCTTCATGATGGAGAAGGCCGCTTACGAGATAGTCTACGAGGCCGCGAATCGCCCCGACTGGATCGCGACTCCTCTCCGCGGCCTGACCGCTCTCACCGAAAAGCTCGCCAGGTCTGCAGCGGAGACCGCCCTTGCCTGATCTCGACCTCCGCGAAGCAACATCAATCGATCGGAGCACTGCCGATTCAATCGCCGAGGGCCGCATCCACGATCCGTTCGCCGTTCTCGGTCCGCACGACACGCCCACAATGGGACGCGTGATCCGCGCCTACTTGCCGGGAGCGATCGCCGTGCGCGCGGTCGAGCGCAATACCGGCCGGGAGCTCTGTCCTCTTCACGAGATTGCCGTGCCCGGTCTTTTCGAGGGCAGGCCAGAAACGGACGCACCCTATTATTTGCGGATCGACTGGCCGCATTCCGGGCAGGAAATGGAAGATCCCTACAGCTTCGGGCCCGTGCTCGAAGACATGGATGTCTACCTCTTTTCCGAAGGATCGCACTGGAAGCTGGCGGAGCAGATCGGTGCTGCGCCGACCGTGATGGAAGGAATTGCAGGCGTCCGGTTCGCAGTGTGGGCTCCCAACGCGCGGCGTGTCGCTGTCGTGGGCGATTTCAACAATTGGGACGGACGGCGCCATCCGATGAGACTCCGCCACGGCGCGGGTCTCTGGGAGCTATTTATTCCGCGCCTGAAAGCCGGCGAACGATACAAGTTCGAGATCCGGGATGGCGACGATCGCCTCCTGCCGCTCAAAGCCGACCCGCTCGCGCGCGCGACCGAATTGCCTCCGGCAACAGCCTCCGTCGTCGCGGAAAATTCCGCCTTCGCGTGGAGCGACGAGGAGTGGATGGCGGAGCGCGGCTCGAGGCAGGCAGCCGACCAACCGATGTCGATCTACGAAATTCATGCCGGATCGTGGATGCGGCCGGATAGCGATGCGGCGGGCACGCTGGACTGGGACGCTCTGGGCGAACGGCTCATTCCCTATGTGATCGAACACGGCTTCACCCACATCGAGCTCATGCCGATCATGGAACATCCCTTTACGGGATCATGGGGCTATCAGCCGCTCTCGCAATTCGCTCCGAGCGCCCGCTATGGCCCGGCGGCCGCGTTCGCGCGCATGGTCGACCTCTGTCATCGCGCCGGCGTGGGAGTCATCCTAGATTGGGTTCCCGGGCACTTTCCCTCGGATGCCCATGGGCTGGCCCGTTTCGACGGAACGGCGCTTTACGAGCACGCCGATCCCCGCGAAGGGTTTCACCCCGACTGGAGCACATACGTCTACAATTTCGGACGACGCGAAGTGCGGGGTTTTCTGATCGCGAGCGCCCTTTACTGGCTCGAGAGGTTTCACGTCGACGGACTGCGCGTCGATGCGGTCGCCTCGATGATCTACCGGGACTATTCGCGCAAGGAAGGCGAATGGATCCCCAATCGCTTCGGGGGACGGGAGAATCTCGAAGCCATCGAATTCCTCAAGCGTCTCAATACCGTTGTCCGGGAACGTTGTCCGGGCGCAATCACCATCGCAGAAGAATCCACCGCGTGGCCGGGCGTGACCGCGCCGGTCGAAAACGGCGGCCTCGGCTTCTTCTACAAATGGAACATGGGGTGGATGCACGACACGCTTTCGTATATCTCGCGCGAACCGGTCCACCGCATCTGGCATCATGAAGATGTGACGTTCGGATTGGTTTATGCCTTCTCCGAACGTTTCGTCTTGCCCCTCTCACACGACGAAGTGGTCCATGGAAAAGGCTCGCTTTATGGTCGCATCGCCGGCACTGCCGAAGAGAGGCTGGCGACGCTTCGCGCCTATTTCGCCTTCATGTGGACCCATCCGGGCAAGAAGCTGCTCTTCATGGGAGGCGAGATCGGCCAGCCGAACGAATGGAATCACGACGGCGCAATTCCGTGGAGGCTGCTGGACAACCGGCTGCATGCGGGATTGCAGAAACTGGTTGCGGACCTGAATCGTCTTTATCGAAGCGAGTCTTCGCTGCACGCGCGCGATTCGGAAGCGGACGGATTCGAATGGATCGTCGGCGACGATGCGCGCAACAGCGTGTTCGTCTGGCTGCGCCGCGGAAATAGCGGCGAATGCAGCATCGTGGCCTTGAACATGACACCAGTCGGTCGCGACAATTATCGCATCGGCCTTCCCGAACCGGGGAGGTATCGCGAAGTGCTCAACACCGACGCCGAAGTCTATGGCGGCGCCAATCGCGGCAACCTCGGTGGCGTGATCGCCCTCGACGAACCTTCTCACGGGCGGCCGTTTTCGGCCCGGCTCTATCTGCCTCCATTGAGCGCCATAGTCCTGAAAAAGGAAGCCTAGTGTTTCCGATTCCCGAAAGGCTGGAGAAGGGACGGCCATATCCGCTTGGCGCCACCTGGGATGGGTTGGGAGTCAATTTCGCGATCTTTTCGGCAAACGCGAACGCCATCGATCTTTGCCTGTTTGACGCAGGCGGTCGGCGCGAGTTTGCGCGTCTTGCTTTGCGGGAGCGAGACGACGACATCTGGCACGGCTATCTTCCGTATGCCAGTCCCGGTCTGATCTACGGCTTTCGCGCGCAAGGTCCGTACGCACCGGAGCAAGGGCACCGCTTCAATCCCGCGAAGCTCCTTCTCGATCCGTATGCCAGGCAGATCTCCGGCGAGCTGCGCTGGACGGACTCGCTGTTTGGCTACCGATTGCGTTCATCGCGCGTCGATCTCAGCATTGATCGCCGGGACAGCGCTGCCGCCATGCCCAAAGCCGTCGTCGTTCACGACCATTTCTCGTGGGATCACGACCGGCGCCCGCGGATTCCCTGGTCCGAGACTGTCATCTACGAGGCGCATGTCAAAGGACTCACAAGGTTGTTCGACGAGGTCCAGCCGCCGCGGCGGGGAACCTGCGCCGCGTTGAGTCATCCCAAGATCGTCGCGCACCTGAAGCGCCTGGGCATTACCACAATCGAGCTCATGCCGGTTCAGGCGTATGCCCAGGATCGGGCGCTGCTCGAACGCGGGCTGACGAATTATTGGGGCTACAACCCGCTGTGCTATTTCGCGCCGGAACCGCGCTATCTGAGCGAAGGTTCGGCACGCGAGATGCGGGAGATGGTCCGCCGCCTTCATGCGGCCGACATCGAAGTCGTTCTCGATGTCGTCTACAATCACACCTGCGAGGGCAACGAATTGGGGCCGACGCTGTCTTGGCGCGGACTCGACAACGCTAGTTATTACAGGCTGGCCGAAGATAGGCGCCGTACGGTCAACGATACCGGCACCGGCAACGCCTTGAACCTGTCCCATCCGCGCGTCCTGCAAATGGTGATGGATTCGCTGCGCTATTGGGCGTCGTCGTTTCGCGTGGACGGCTTCCGGTTCGATCTTGCGACGACGCTCGGCCGCGAACCCTTTGGATTCGATACGGGCGCCGGTTTCTTCGATGCGTTGAAGCAGGACCCGATGCTTTCGACCCTGAAGCTGATCGCTGAGCCGTGGGACGTGGGCCCGGACGGTTATCAGCTGGGGCATTTCCCCACGGGGTTTGCCGAATGGAACGACCGATTTCGCGACAGCCTGAGGCGCTATTGGCGCGGCGAGCGCGCCATGCGCCCCGAGCTGGCTGCGCGGCTGTCCGGTTCGGGCGACAAATTCGACACGCGCACGCGCAAGCCCTGGGCATCGATCAACTATGTCGCCGCCCATGACGGCATGACGCTCGAGGATCTTGTGACCTACGCCAACAAGCGCAATGACGCGAACGGCGAGAACAATCACGATGGTGTCGGCGACGACTATTCGACAAATTGGGGCCACGACGGACCAAGCGACGATGTGCAGATCGCTGCGCTGCGCGCACGCATCAAACGCTCGATGCTGACCGCGGTTTTCGGTGCGCTTGGCACGCCAATGATACTTGCGGGCGACGAATATGGCCGCACGCAGAAAGGCAACAACAACGCCTATTGTCAGGACAATCAGATTTCCTGGTTCGACTGGAACGCCGCCAATCAGGAAGGCGGACAGTCGCTGATCCGCTTCGTTTCCCGGCTTGCCGGACTGCGCCGTGCCTACAGCACCCTGCGTTGCGACCGGTTTCTCGGCGGCAATGAAGAAATGGCGCCCGGAGTGACCGACCTCAGCTGGTGGGACGAACGTGGCGCGACGCTGAGCGCGGAGGATTGGGCAAACGGGGACGGCCGCATTCTGATCCTCAGGCGGGCCGCAAGGTTAGACGATGGAGCGATCGAGATCACGGCGGTGATGTTGAACGCCGACGGCGCAACCCTGATATTTCAGCTCCCGGGACCATTTCACTGGCGGCTGCTGATCGACAGTGCCGATCCCGACAAGGACGAGCATGACATCGACGGGACCACGTTCGAGATCGTGGGTCACGCTGCCGTCATCATCGTTGCGCGCCAGGTCGCTTGACGGTGGTGAGGTTCCAGCAGCGCCTGTTCGGACCTGCGCGCGAAGGCAACAGCACCCGTTTTCGACTGTGGGCGCCAGAACGCTCCGACATTGCGCTTGAGATCGAAGGCCGATCGTCCGTGCCGATGCGCCCTCGTAACGACGGTTGGTGCGAAGCCGTGGCGGAATGCGAACCGGGCACGCGGTACGTGTTCCGGGTCAACGGGCAGCGTGTGGCCGATCCGGCATCGCGGCTGCAGTCCGGCGGCGTCCATGGCTGGAGCGTGGTTGTCGATTCCTCATCCTATGGCTGGCGGTCGATCAGCTGGCGTGGCCGGCCCTGGCAGGAAGTTGTCATCTACGAGACCCATGCCGGTCTGGAAGGTGGATATGCGAGGCTTTCGGATCGGCTCCCGTCCCTGAAAGAGCTGGGAATCACCGCTGTCGAGCTGATGCCCGTCGCGGCCTTCCCCGGCAATCGCAACTGGGGTTACGACGGCGTCCTGCCCTTCGCGCCCAGCGAGGCCTATGGCACGCCCGACGAATTGAGGGCGCTTGTCGACCGCGCTCACGAGTTGGGGCTGATGATATTTCTCGACGTCGTTTACAACCATTTCGGCCCCGACGGGAACTACATCGCACTCTACGCTCCGCGTTTCTTCCGCGACGATTTGCACACGCCCTGGGGCACGGCCATGGATTTTCGTCGACCTCAGGTCCGCCGATTCTTCATCGAGAACGCTCTCTATTGGATCGAAGATTTCCGGATCGACGGTTTGCGCCTCGATGCCGTCCACTGCATTCGCGATCGCGGCTGGCTGCATGAAATGGCCGCTGAAATTCGCGCCAGCGTTCCCGGGGATCGCCATGTCCACCTCACGACAGAAAATGACGACAATGACGCGCAATTGCTTCGGGACGGCTTCGACGCACAATGGAACGACGACTTCCATCACGTCGCGCACGTACTTCTGACCGCCGAAAGCGACGGCTATTATGCCGATCACGCGGACGCGCCCGCCGAACGTCTGGCACGTGTCCTGCGCGGCGGATTCGACTATCAGGGACAGCACTCCCGGTATCGTGGGCGCGACCGCGGCACCTCGAGTACCGATCTGCCCCCGACCGCGTTCGTTTCGTTCCTGCAGAATCACGATCAGACGGGCAATCGTCTGCTGGGCGAAAGGCTGACATTGCTTGCCGATCGCCGAGCACTCGAGGCCGCAACGGCCCTGTTGCTGCTGGCGCCGCAGATTCCCCTCCTGTTTGTCGGCGAGGAGACGGGCTCAAGGGCGCCCTTTCTGTATTTCACGGACCATGAGCCGATTCTGGCCAACGCCATTCGCGATGGACGCGCCAGGGAATTTTCGCTGACCGCGGGCTCCATGCCGGACCCCAACGATATCGCCACGTTTCACGCGTCGCGACCTGACGCCGACGCCCCCCAATCCGGAGGATGGCGAAGCCTCTATCGCGATTTGCTGCGCATCCGTTTCGAAAGAATCGTGCCGCAATTGGCAAACGCACGCGCTTTGGACGCGCGCGCCATTGGCTCCGCTGCGGTCATCGCGCGCTGGCAGCTCGCGCACGATGTCCTGACCATCGCCGTCAACCTGGGTAGGGAGACGGTCGAACATTCTCTGCCGAGGCGCTGCCAGATCTGGGGCGCGGAGGCGGCGGAATCGATCGCGCCCTTCACGACGCTCGCCTGGCTTGGTTCATGAGCGATTCGGCGCTTCGGCGGCTCGCGCACGCGGCGGGACTGCAGGTCGATTGGATCGATGCCCAGGGAACTCCACAAATCGTCTCGCCGGGCTCTCTTCGCGCCGTGCTGGCCGCGCTGGGATTGCCGGCGCACAGCCGGGCGCAAATCTCCGAAAGCCGAAAAACGTTGATGAAGGAATCTTCGGGTCCGCCGCATACGATTGTCGCAACAGCCGGCAGGAAGATCACGCTTCGTGCCGCCGCAAGGCACGCCGGCATTCAACTCGAGACCGGCGTCGAGAACCCGATTGTTCTCGAGGAGAACCGGTACGGCCTTCGCGCGTTCAACGCGCCGAACTGTCCCGGTTATCACACACTCGAGATCGACAATTCCCGAATTGCCCTCATCGTCTCGCCCCGCCGCGCATTTACGATCGGCGATCTTGCAGTGAGGCGCAAATTATGGGGCGTCGCCGCTCAGCTTTATGCGCTCAGGGGCGGCAGCACGAAAGGTGTGGCCGATTTCGCGGCCCTCGCCCGGTTCGCGGAACGCGTCGCCGAGCATTCCGCCGAAGCCGTAGCCATCAGCCCTGTTCACGCAGCGATGCCGGGCGAGCAAGCCCGTTACAGCCCTTACTCGCCGTCAACGCGATATTTTTTGAGTCCGCTTTTTGCCACGATCGAAGACGGTGCCTTCCCGGAGGATCGAACGAAGGTGATCGACTGGCGCTCGGCTTCGCGGGACAAGGAACACGCGCTGAAACGAGAATTTGCCCGGTTTCAGGCGCGGGCGCGCCACGCCGGCGATTTCGAGGCTTTCGTGCACGAGGGCGGGCCGCGCCTGATTGCGCATGCGCGATTCGAAGCGCTGTCGGCGCGATTCCTGATCGAACGGCGTCAGAACTGGAAGCACTGGCCAGATCAATTTCGCGATGCCACGAGCGATGCCGTCCATCGTCTTCGCCCCGACGCGCCAGATGTGAGATTTCATCTTTTCCTGCAATGGCTCGCCGACACAAGCCTGGCCGATGCACAGGCCCGGGCAAAGCGCGCGGGTATGGCGATCGGACTTATCGCCGATCTTGCGGTCGGAATGGATGGGAATGGGAGCCACGCCTGGAGCGCGCCAAGCGAGGTGCTGCAGGACCTTACGATCGGCGCGCCTCCCGATCCCCTTGGGCCGGACGGCCAGAATTGGGGACTCACCACGCTTTCACCTCGCGCGTTGCGCGCGAACGGATACGACAGTTTCGTCGCGACGCTCCGCGCGGCGATGCGACATGCCGGCGGCCTGCGCATCGACCACGCGATGGGCATGGAGCGGCTTTGGGTGATACCCGAAGGCGCGCCATCGCATGACGGTGTTTATCTAAGCTACCCGCTCGGGGACCTGTTGCGCGTGACTGCGCTCGAATCATGGAGACACCGAGCGATAGTGATCGCGGAGGATCTCGGCACGGTGCCGGTGGGATTCCGGTCGTGCCTTTCCCGCACCGGCATTCTGGGGATGTGTGTGCTGTGGTTCGAACGCGACCGCAACGGCAACTTTGTCGCCCCCCAGCGCTGGGAGCGATCCGCGTGCGCGATGACCACGACGCACGACCTGCCGACGGCGGCCGGCTGGTGGGCAGGCCGCGATATCGACTGGCGCGCAAAGACTTCTCGATGCTTCCGCAAACAGATGGCGCTGAGCGCGCGCAGGAAAGATCGAGACCGGCTGTGGCACGCGCTGAAGAGCGCCAAATGCGTGAACGGCGCCATTCGCGGCGTCACGGAGCAGCAGGTCGTGGACGGAGTCCTGCGCTATGTCGCCACGACGCCCTGCGCGCTTGCCATCGTCCCCGTCGAAGACATCGCGGGTGAGCGCGAGCAGCCCAACCTGCCGGGCACCATCGACGGGCATCCCAACTGGAGGCGCAGGCTGCCCCGTGGCAACGGACTTGAAGGTTCTCGCGCGCAGGCGAGGCTGAAGCAGCTCGCGGACGATCGGGGGCGAAAGTGATTCCGCGGGCGACCTACCGGTTGCAATTCCACAAGGATTTTACCTTCGCTGATGGCCAGGCGCTCGCGCCCTATCTGGCGTGTCTCGGCGTCAGCCATGTTTACGCATCGCCCATTCTCAAGGCGAGAGCCGGTTCATCGCACGGCTACGACGTTGTGGACCACGGGCTCATCAACCCCGAGCTTGGCGGCGACGCTGGGTTTCACTCCCTCGCGGCTGCGCTTCGCGCACGTGGCCTCGGGATCATTCTCGATATCGTGCCCAACCACATGGCGGTGGGCGGCGCCGACAATTCGTGGTGGCTCGACGTGCTCGAAAACGGTTCCACGAGCGCATACGAACATCATTTCGACATCGACTGGGAAAGCCGGGATCCCCTCCTGAAGGGAAAGCTTCTCGCGCCTTTCCTCGCCGCGCCCTACGCGGAAGCGCTCGGGTCGGGCGGCATCAAACTCGCTTTCGACGAACGCCTGCAAAAGCTCGCTTTCGCCTATTTCCACCATCGTTTCCCGTTGCGGTCCGAAGATTATCGTCGTGTCCTGGGCGGCGCGGCGTCGCCTGCCGAGGCCGATCTGTCGCGATTTCGCAATCCGGAGAATCTTCACGCACTTCTTGAGAGCCAGCACTTTGTTCTTGCGTGGTCGGAGACGGCGGGCGATCGAATCAACTGGAGGCGGTTCTTCGACATTGACGAATTAGCTGCGCTGAAGATCGAACGCGATGATGTTTTCGAGGCAGTGCATGCCATTCCTTTCGCGCTCTATTCGGAGGGACTGATCGACGGTGTTCGCGTCGATCACATCGATGGCCTCTGCGATCCGGCGGCGTACTGCCGGAAATTGCGCGAAAGGTTTGCCGGGCTTGAGGCGAGGCGCCCAAACGGCGCGCCACGCGGCAGGGCTTACATCGTAGTCGAAAAAATACTGGCGCACGACGAAGAGCTGCCCGCCGATTGGCAGGTGGATGGCACGACTGGATACGATTTCATGGACCAGATTTCCGCGCTGCAACATGCGATGGAGGGCGAAAGCCCTCTGAATTCGCTCTGGCACAAGGTGTCTAATCGCAGCACCGACTTCGATTCGGAGGAAGTTGCGGGCAGAGAGGAAGTGCTCGTGCACAGCTTCGAAAGTCAACTTGCGGCGACCGCTGCGAGCTTCCTGCAGGCGGCGTCATCGTCCACGCGATCACACGACATGCCGGAGGCCTTGTTGCAGCGCGCGATCGTTCGCCTCGTCGCGGAAATGCGTGTCTATCGCACCTACGCGAACGGCGCGGCAGCAATATCGATCTGCGATCCGCTTCTGCGGGCACGAGCGAGAATAAGAGCAGGTCGGCGCCTGGATATGGCGCTCGATTTCATCGGCGATGTTCTTGCGGGTCGAAGCGGGGCGCCCGTTGATCTCGCCCTCGACGCTACAAGGCGCTTCAACCAGCTCTCGGCGCCGATTGCGGCGATGGGGGTCGAAGACACCGCGCTTTATCGCTACGGAAGACTGCTTTCCCGCAACGATGTCGGGTTTGACCCTCGAATTTTCGGTTTGTCGTCGGCCGACTTCCATGGCTCCTGCGTCTGCAGAGCCTCATCCCTGCCCAACGCCATGCTGACGACCGCGACCCACGATCACAAGCGGGGGGAAGACACGCGCGCGCGGCTGGCCGTGTTGAGCGAGATGTCTGCGGTCTGGGAGACATCGGTTCGGGAATGGATGAGGTTGACGCAAGCTGTACGTGCTCGCCGGATCGACGACGGAGACGTCTATCAGCTGTTTCAGACTCTTGTCGGTGCGTGGCCGCTCGGCCTCGCGCCAGACGATTGTGACGGCCTCGCACGGTTCTGCCGGCGTATCGTGGACTGGCTCACGAAATCCCTGCGCGAGTCCAGGCTCAGGACATCGTGGACTGAGATCGATCATGCGTTCGAACGCGCCAATCGGGAGTTCGTCGAAGCCATCTTGAATCCCCAACGCGCGCGCGAATTTATGGAAAGCCTGTGCCGATTTGTTGGCCTGGTTGCCGTTCCCGGCGCCGCAAATGGCCTCGTGCAAGCGGCTGTACGCTGTGCGGCGCCGGGGATGCCTGACATGTATCAGGGCTGCGAATATTGGGACATCAGCCTCGTCGACCCTGACAATCGCGCGCCTGTCGACTTTGCGGCGCGCGAGAGAACATTGAACGACGACGAACAGATCGAAGCACTTCTTTCCAGCTGGCGAGATGGCCGTATCAAGCAGTGGCTCATCGCGAAAATTCTGCGATATCGTGCTGAAGAGCCGGATGTGTTTGCGAGGGGACGCTATATGCCTATCGTCACGCAGGGAGAGCGTGCCGGCAATGTGATCGCATTTGCGCGCATCCATGAGAACCGGTTCGCAGTCGTCGCGGGCGCGAGGCATGTGGCCGGCCCGCTGGCGGGCAGCGACGCGCTGGCGCCGGATCGCGGCTGGTGGGGCGAAACCTTCCTGCAGACCGAGGCGCTTGCCGGGCGGCCTGTCCGCGATCTTTTTTCAGGGACGACTCTGACGTCGCTGCCCGCGTCGCTGCGTGCGGCGGATTGCCTGTCGCTGCTTCCTGTTGCCTTTCTCGTGTCCGCGCCTCCAGACTGATACTGCCGCTCAACCGTGCGCGATGAGTCTTGTCTCGAAGGCGCACAAGGCCAGTGTCTGGGAATGGAAATGAAGATCGAGATTGGGCAGATCGAAGCGATCTTCAGATATCCCGTGAAGTCCATGCGCGGCGAACGGCTCGATGCCGCCGATTTGGGCTGGCACGGCCTCGAGGGTGACCGGCGTCTCGCATTCCGGCGGCTCGATAACCGCAGCGGCTTTCCATGGTTGTCGGCAACCAGGCTTCCCGAGCTGCTCCTTTTCACTCCGCAACGACGTGAAGGTGGTGCCCATGCTGAACTTCCCACGCATATTCGCACGCCGGATGGTGAAATGATGCCCGTCTTCGGAGAAGAACTGGGCACGGAAGTCGGACGCCGGCTCGGGGCGCCGGTGCAGATGATGCAATTGCGACAAGGTATTTTCGACGACGGGACCATGTCCGTGATTGCCACCGACACGGTGCGCGAGATCTGCGAGCTTGCGGGCTGCACTGCGGACGTGCGGCGGTTTCGCCCGAATATTCTGGTTCGTGCGTTGCAGCCGCTTCCCTTCCAGGAGGACGGCTGGTTGGGCGGCGTGCTCTCGTTCGGCGAGGGAGACCATGCCCCCGCCATCGCCGTTACCATCCGCGATGTTCGCTGCGCGATGGTGAATTACGATCCGGACTCGGCAGACTCTGCGCCAGAAATACTGAAGGCGGTCGTTCGTGCGAACGACAACAATGCGGGAATCTATGGCACGGTCACGCGCATCGGCCGATTGGAGTTCGGACAGAAGATATTCCTCCATGGGGCGACCGCATGATCGACGCAGCGTGCCAGCAAAAGTGCCGCACGCAATTCAAATCTTGGATGGGATGGAGTTGAAGGTTGCCAATAAGGCGGAATTCTTGGCAATTTTCCTTGAATGGACTTTCGTCAATTGTCGCAATCATGAGATGGACGCGGGCTATAGTGCGAAATTGCCCGCACGCACCGGAGGACGAGCATGATCTTTGTGCTGGAGATAAAAGGGACGGCAATCCTTGCGTTCGAGGCCGACAACCTGGACGACGCCCGCACCTATGCCGCCAATGCCGGGGAGCGGGAAGACCTGTCGGAACTGAGATCGAACGGCGCGCCGCTCTGGAACGGTAAAGATGAAATCGGCGTGCGTTTGGCAACCGACTCCGAGGCGGACCTCTTCGAAAAACAACGCGAAGAGGATTGGGAAGACGAACC